>NZ_JAMPXE010000013.1 GCF_023701345.1 Rhodoferax sp.
CAAAATAACTCAAAACGCGATGGAGTCCATAACCGCAATCAACAAACCAATAAAGACTTAAAGCAGACGCGAGACTGACATTCACCGCAAACCGTGTAGTGTTTTAAAAAACAATACGGGCTGCATGATACGACAAGTTTCAGTTTTTCCAACATTTATTTTCAGACACCCCAAAAATGCGTTGGTTTGCTCAAGAAAATAGTGTGTCAATTTGCATTCCTTGCAAAGTCATATGGAGATTTCCCCATGAGCCTGCTGTTTTCCCCCTTGACCCTGCCCGCGCCGCGCGGTGGCCTGACGCTGCCCAACCGACTGGTGGTGGCGCCCATGTGCCAATATTCGGCCAATAACGGCTGTGCCACCGACTGGCATCTGATGCATTGGGGCAACCTGCTCAACAGCGGTGCAGCCATGGTTACCATCGAGGCCACTGCGGTGTTGCCCGAGGGCCGCATTACGCCCAACTGCCTGGGGCTGTGGGACGACCGCACCGAAGCCGCCCTGACCGACCACCTGCAGCGCGCCCGCGCCCTGGCCCCATCCGCAGCCGTCTGCCTGCAGTTGGCGCATGCCGGTCGCAAGGCATCGAGCGCGTTACCATGGCAGGGCGGCCAACTGCTAACGCCAGCCCAGGGCGGCTGGGAAACCTTTGCTCCGTCGGCGCTGCCGCATTTGCCCAACGAAACCGCGCCCACGGCCATCTCTGCCGCCAGGCTCATCGAGATTCGTGAAGCCTTTGTGACCGCCGCCCGGCGCGCCGCACGCCTGGGTGTCGAGGCCGTCGAGCTGCACGGTGCGCACGGCTATTTGCTGCACCAGTTTTTGTCACCCCTGGCCAATCAGCGCAGCGATGCCTATGGCGGCTCGTTTGAGAACCGCATCCGTTTCCCGCTGGAAGTATTCGCCGCCGTGCGCCAGGCATTTGATGGCGTGCTGGGTTTGCGCCTGTCGGCCACCGACTGGGTTGAAGGCGGCTGGGATCTGCCACAAAGCATTGAGCTGGCGCAGCGCC
This sequence comes from Rhodoferax sp., assembly GCF_023701345.1. Lineage (GTDB taxonomy): Bacteria > Pseudomonadota > Gammaproteobacteria > Burkholderiales > Burkholderiaceae_C > Rhodoferax. Next base: position 1,013 of record NZ_JAMPXE010000013.1, read on the forward strand.
TGCGAGCCGCTGGCTGCAACTTTATTCACGTCTCTTCCGGCGGTGTTTCGCCACTGCAAAAAATTGCGCTGGGGGCGGGTTACCAGGTGCCGTTTGCTCAAGCCATCCGCGCCGCCACCGGCATGGTCACCACCTCAGTCGGCTTGATCACCGAAGCACAGCAAGCCGAGGCCATTCTGCAGGCAGGCGATGCTGACCTGATTGCCCTGGCGCGCGGCTTTTTGTACCAACCGCGCTGGGGCTGGCAAGCCGCCGCAGCCCTGGGTGGCACAGTGCAGGCCAGCCCGCAATACTGGCGTTGCCTGCCGCGCGAGGCCCAAACGGCTTTTGGCAAAGTGACGGTGGCGCAGCGTTAAGGTGCAACTTGGGCCAACCAGGCAGACACCTGCCCCACCGTCCGGTCGCTGGCTGAGGTCAGGGCGCGCACAGCGCCCAGCGCATCCGGCGTCGGTGCCGGCTGCTGCACCACAAAACTGCGTTGCGCCAGCAAGGCTTCACTGCCGGCAATGCGCTGCGACAGTGTGGCGCGCAAGCGCAGCAAGCCGTGGCTTTGCGCCGGGGAATCAAATACCTGGCTGAATTCTTCCAGCACCAGCCGCAAATTGAACTGCGCTGCCGCTTCACCCGGCGCCACCACGGCACGCTGTTCACCCAGCTGCTGGCGCAGGCGCTGGCTGATCAATTGCGCCGGCGGCATGCTCCAGCGCGTCAAGGCATAGGGCTTGAGCTGTTGCGCGTCGGCATAGGCCAGCCGGTACAGCACCGCGCTGCCTTCCAGCGCCGGGCTGACCTGGGGCTCGAACAGCGCCACGGCAGCCAGGCTGGGCAGCGCCCCCGTTACCGCGGCCGGCACCGGCGCGGGACCAAAGTCGTAGACCTTGACCATCGCTTCCGGTCGCGGTGTGGCGCAGCCAGCCAGCAGCAACATCATCAACACAAACAACAGACCAATGGGCTTGACCGAGTAAGTTTGGGTCGTAATTTTTTTCATGGTGCATTAAACCCGGGTTCACCCGGGCCGGGCATGGGGGGCGGCGCGCCCAGCAGCAGGGCCTGCGGGGTGTCGCGCAGGATGTGCGCCAGCTCGCCAATCTGGCGCGTGCTGCGCGCCACGTCCTGGGCAACGAGGTTCAGGCGCGGCAAGGTGACACTTTGCAAGCTTTGATTGGTGGCCACCCATACCTCGGCGCCCTGCCCGAGCTGGTCCAGCGCGCCACCGGGGCCCGCCATGCGCTCGGTCAGGCGCTGAAAAGCGCGTGCCGACGTTTTTGCGTTATCCGCGCTGTCACCCACGCGCAGCGAGGTCGCCTTCAGCAGGGCCAGACTGTCGCGCGTGCCCTGCGCCAGTTCGGGCAGCAGGGTGCGTGTTTGCGCTGTCAGCCGCTGGATCTCCGAGGCAACCCGGCCCAGATTGCCCACGGTGGTCATCAGGGTTTGTTGGTTCTGGCTGGAAAGCAATTGGTTGAGGCGCTGGCTGGCCTCGTCCAGCTGCTCCAACACGCGCTCGCCCCGGTCGGTCAGCTTGCTCACCAAACCGGGCCTGAGCGGAATGCGGCTGTTGTCTGCAAGTTGTGCCAGGGGAGCCGTCGCGCCTTCGGTCGGCTTGCTGTCGTCGAGCTGGATGAAAGCCAGCCCGGTCACGCCCTGGTAGCCCAGCGTGGCAAAAGTGCTGGTGCTGATGGGGGCCAGCTCATCGACCGCAATGCGCACCAGCACCTGGCCCCGGGCCTGGGGGTCCAGACGGATGCTGGTGACCTTGCCCACCGGCACGCCCTGGTAACGCACATTGGCCTGGGGCTGCAAGCCGCTCAGATTGACCTGACCGGCCAGTTCATAGCTGCGCAGTTGGCGTGTGTCGCGCGTCAGCCAAACCGCCAGGGCGATCAGCAAGGCGGTGACAAACAAGACAAACAGGCCAGCGGCCAGCGCGTGTGATTTGTTTTCCATGAGTTGTATTTAAACCCAAATCATTCCTAGAATGCGCTCCTGTGGGGGCATAGCTCAGTTGGGAGAGCGATTGGTTCGCAATCAATAGGTCGGCGGTTCGATCCCGCCTGTCTCCACCAGTTCAGCCGTCAATGTGACCTGATCATCGTGCCAAAAGCCTGGTCCGTCAAAATTTCCAGCAGCAGCACATGCGGCACGCGGCCGTCAATGATGTGCACCGAGTTGACGCCGCTCTTGGCCGCATCCAGCGCACCGGCAATTTTGGGCAACATGCCGCCGCTCAAGGTGCCATCGGCAAACAGGGCGTCTATCTGGCGCGCGGTCAGGTCGGTCAGCAACTTACCAGCCTTGTCAAGCACGCCGCTGATGTTGGTCAGCATCATCAGTTTTTCAGCCTTGAGCACGGTAGCCAGCTTGGCCGCCACCACGTCGGCGTTGATGTTGTAGCTCTCGTTGTTGTCACCAAAACCAATCGGACTGATGACCGGGATGAAGGCGTCGTCCTGCAGCGCCTTGACCACGCTGGGGTCGATGCTGACGATGTCGCCGACCTGGCCGATATCGTGCTCGATGCTGGGGTCGGCGTTGTCGAGCATCCTGAGTTTTTGGGCGCGGATCATGCCGCCATCACGCCCGGTCAGCCCCACCGCCTTGCCGCCGGCTTGGTTGATCAGGCCCACAATGTCCTGCTGCACCTCGCCGCCCAGCACCCACTCGACCACTTCCATGGTCTCGGCATCGGTGACGCGCATGCCCTGGATGAATTCACCCTTTTTACCCAAGCGCTTGAGCGCCGTTTCAATCTGCGGGCCGCCGCCATGCACCACCACCGGGTTGATGCCCACCAGCTTGAGCAGCACCACGTCTTCGGCAAAGTCGGCCTGCAGGGCGGGGTCGGTCATGGCGTTGCCGCCGTACTTGATGACCATGGTCTTGCCGTGAAATTTGCGAATGTAAGGCAGCGCCTGCGCCAGAATTTCGGCTTTGTCGCGCGGGGAAATGTGGGAAACGTCGGTCATGGTGGGCTCGGTGTTCAATGAAAGGACAGTGTAAGGCCGGTAAATTGTGCCGCATCTGGCCGTCATTGGAGCGTAGCGACGTGGCAATCCAGGACTTCACCACGCTCAGTGCCCCGCCGGTGCGTAGCCATGCACGCAACTGCTGAAGACGGCCCTGATTGCGGCCACGTCATTGGCCTGGGCTGACTGCTGCAAGGTGTGCAGATACTGCTCAAGGTCTTCCCACGCCAAATAATCTTCATGCGCCTTCATGATGCGGGCGTGCGCGGTGGCTTCGGGGTTGTTGCCTATCAAGAGCTCCTCATAGAGCTTTTCGCCGGGGCGCAAGCCGGTGACGGTGATCTCGATGTCGCCATCGGGATGCTCGGCATCGCGCACGCGCAGGCCGGACAGTTCAACCATGCGCCGGGCCAGGTCGATGATCTTGACGGGCTCACCCATGTCGAGCACAAACACATCGCCCCCCACCGCCATGGCGCCCGCCTGCAGCACCAGTTGCGCAGCCTCGGGGATGGTCATGAAATAGCGGGTAACCTCGGCATGCGTCACGGTGAGCGGGCCGCCATCGGCCAACTGGCGGCGAAAGAGCGGCACCACACTGCCGCTGGAGCCCAGCACGTTGCCAAAGCGCACCATGGAAAAACAGGTGGCGGGATTCTGCATCGCCAGCGCTTGCAGCACCAGTTCGGCCATGCGCTTGCTGGCCCCCATGACGTTGGTGGGGCGCACCGCCTTGTCGGTGCTGATCAGGACAAACCGCCGGGTGCCGCTGTGCAGCGCAGCCTGCGCCAGGTTCAGGGTGCCAAACACATTGTTCAAAATGCCTTCACCCGGATTGTCTTCCACCATGGGCACATGCTTGTAAGCGGCGGCGTGGTAGACCGTGGCCGGGCGATAGGCCTCAAACACGGCCTGCAGACGCTGCGGGTTGCGCACACTGCCCAGCAGCGGCACCAACTCCACAGGGAGTTCAGCCGCCCGGCAGATGGCCTGCAGCTCCTGGTGGATGATGTACAGACCGTATTCATTGTGGTCCAGCAACAGCAACTGGCGTGGGCGTTGCAACACGATCTGGCGAGTGAGTTCACTGCCGATGCTGCCGCCGGCACCACTCACCAGCACCACTTGCGCCGCCAGATCGCGCGCCAGCAGGGCAGCGTCTGGTGACACCGGCGCACGGCCCAGCAAATCCTCCACATCCAGCTCACGAATATCCTGCACAGTGACGCGGCCACTGGCCAAATCTGACAAACCGGGTAGGGTGCGAATGTGGATCGGCAACGGCCTCAGACTATCAAGAATGGCATTGCGGCGATCACGCGAAGCACTCGGCAAAGCCAGCAGCATATCGGTCACGCCCTGGCGGACGATGACATGCGGCACCTCGGCAGGCGCAAATACCGGCACGCCATTGACACTGCGGCCTACCTTGGCCGAGTCATCGTCCACAAAACCCAACAGTGCATATTGCTGCGACAAGCGCAATGCCGCTGCTGTCTGCACGCCTGCGGTACCTGCGCCGTAAATCAGCAAACGGCCTTCCACTTTGGCCGCCGAATGGCCCAGATCAGCCAGCCAAAAACGAGCTACGGCCCGGCTTGCGCCAACCAGAAACAAAAAAATCAGGGGCTGCAGAACCCCCAGGCTGCGCGGCACCATCGGCCATTGCATCCATAGCAAGATCGCCGTCAACAGGCATCCGTACAGCAGCACGGCCAGGCCCGTGGCCTGCAGCGCTGCCTGCCCGGTGTACCGAAAAATTGCCCGGTAAAGACCAAATCGGACAAAGATGGGAATGGCAAGCAGAGGCGCCAGCAGATAAACCCACCACTGGGCACCGCTAGGCCAATTGGGCGCATCAAGCCTGAGCGTGTAGGCCAGCCAAGTGGCGAGGAAAGCCAATACAACGTCGAGCGCGATGACCACCAATTGCTTGACCGTACGTGGCCAATCCAAAACCCGGCTTTGCAAAATAGCGCCCCTAAGCGTTCACAACGCCTTGCAAGGCGCATTTAATGTCTGGTAATTTATATGGCAAACGCTTCTTTGCTTTGCCCTTGCGCCACCAAGGCCGCCAGCCAGCGCGGCATCAAACCGCGACCGCTCCAGGTTTCACCATTGGGGCCGCGATATTTGGCGGGAGCAGGGCTGCCAGACTTGGCCGCACCAACTTTGCGCGGACGACTCTTGCCACCATCCAGATCTGCCAAGGTAATTCCAAAGGCTGCCATTTTGGCTTTGATCTCTTGCACCGTTTTATTGAATTCCTGGGCCTTGATTTCTTCAGCCTGTTTTTGCAGAATGGCGATTTGGTTTTGAATATCGATTAAATTAGTCATGGTTTTACCTGTATATAAAAGTTATAAAGTACATTGGCACGTTATCGTGACTCTTTTAATGTGTCATATTATCTCGTTTAATAACCCTCCAGGTGGTGAGAAAAATAATTTTTACATCAAAAAATATCAACTGTCTATGAAAATAAACAACATCCAGCACAACCTTTTCAGGAATCGGTAACGCATCCTGGCCATTAATTTGTGTCCAACCTGTCAAGCCTGGTAGCAACTCATGTACACCTGCCTTGGTGCGCAATTCAACCAAATTATGCTAATTCAACCTTATCTTGTCCACGCACCGCACCTGATCCAACAAAATACGCGCATTTCTCCTGAAAAATCACTTCGGGGCGACAACCCATTGACCGCCCAGCACTAGTGATGGGCGCAATGACCCTGACGGCACGAGGCAAAACGGTGTTCATATCGTCTGGCGACACCACCAGCGCAGGGTGCGTTTTAACTCAATACACTTCACTGCGGGATACAACCGCCAACCGATCCTGCCCCATATAGTGCATCAACCACGGCACTGCCGCCAATATCGCAAACATGGACACCACGGTGCCCATAAGAGACCATAAGGCCGAGTTGAAGAATTTACGAGGTAAGCGCGCGGTTTTGCGCATTTGGATCAAATTTGCCGAGGAAAAGGCGTAGGAAAGCACCCTTGCCATGATTATCGCTGTGACTCGACGTCCCAGATAATCTACAAAACACCAAAACGGCGGATTCAAAAGTGAAGTTCAACACCCGTTAAGGAAACTCTCCATAACATCGCCGAAATTATGTTGATGAAGTTGTCAAAGACCTGCTCACCTTCAAACGCCGCATGAAGTTCAAACAATACCTGGTCGGATCAATATTCATGCACGCCCATAGTTGTCTTCAAACCGGACGATGTCGTCTTCACCCAGATATTCGCCGCTTTGTACCTCGATCATCACCACGTCAACCACCCCGGGGTTTTGCAGGCGATGCTTGTGGCCGGCGGGAATGTAGGCGGATTCATTGGCTCTGATCAGAATTTCCTGATCGCCATTGGTGACCTTGGCTGTCCCGCTGACCACCACCCAGTGCTCGCTGCGGTGGTAGTGCATTTGCAAGCTCAGGCTGGCACCGGGCTTGACCTCGATGCGCTTGATCTTGAAGTTGCGGCCCTCTTCCAGCACCGTGTAAGTGCCCCAGGGGCGGTGCACCGTGCGGTGGTGTTTGTGCGCCTCATGCCCCTGGGCTTTGAGACTGGCGTAGATGTGCTTGACATCCTGCGCGCGGCTGCGGTCGGCCACCAGCAGGGCGTCAGGGGTGTCGATGATGAGCAGGTTGCTGACACCCACGGCGCCCACCATGCGCTCGTTACTCTGGATGTAGCAATTATTCACACCGTGCAGTTGCACTTCGCCTTCGATGCGGTTGCCATTGCCATCCGGCGCGGTCAGGTCGCCAACGGCGCTCCACGAGCCAATGTCGCTCCAGCCAATGCTGCACGGCACCACGGCCACGTTGCGCGACTTTTCCATCACGGCGTAGTCAATGGAGTCGTCTGGCACTTGGGCGAAGGCATTGGGCGGGAGTTCGGTCTGGGTAAAGCCCTTTCCTGTTGCCGTGCTGGCTTGCTCAATGCAGGCACGGGTGGCAGCCAGGATGGCGGGACAGTGTTGCTCCATCTCGCGCAGCATAGTGCCAGCGGCAAAACAGAAAATACCGGCGTTCCACAGGTAGCGGCCGGTGGCCAGATAGGCCTGGGCTTTTTCCAGGCTGGGTTTTTCAACAAAAGCCAGCACGGTGTTGCCGTCGGCCTCGATATAGCCATAGCCGGTTTCGGGCGCCGATGGCTGGATGCCAAAGGTAACCAGCTTGCCTTGCCGGGCCAGTTGCGTGGCTTGCGCCACGGCTGCGGCAAAAGCGGCTTGGTCGGCAATGAGGTGGTCGGCGGCAAGCACCAGCAGCACGGCGTCTTCACCATGCGTGGCCGCCACTTGCAGCGCGGCGGCGGCAATGGCGGGCGCCGTGTTGCGGCCGAAGGGCTCCAAAATATAACTGTTGGCAAGCGGGTTGGGGCTGGTGCAGGCAACCTCGCGGTACTCGTCTTCGGTTTTAAAGAAAAGTTCACGGTTGGTAACGGTAAGCACCTCGGCCACGTCGGGCAACGCAGCACCGCGCAGCCAGGCTTTTTGCAGCAGGCTTTGGCCGTCTGCCAGGCGAATGAAGGGCTTGGGGTGCAGTTCCCGCGAGACTGGCCACAAACGCGATCCCGCACCACCACACAAAATTGTAGGTATCAGCTTCAAAATACTTCCCTGCCAGTTTGATCGCCAAATAAAACTTGCGTTTATTTGGACTTATAGTTTCTTCCCGACTTAATTTTAGCTGCATGCCTGCTGGCGCAATTCTGACGGCTGATGGACTGTGTAAGCGAATGTTAAACGGCAGGGTTCAATTCAAACAACATGATGTAGTCACGATGCATGGATTGACACACTTCGCACTGACAGCCGGGGCAATCATCATCGCGAAGAGCACCGCGACGTGGCAATCCAGAAATTCAGGCGATCATGATGGGTTGGACGGGCCTGCCCTGAGTAAAAATCGCACCACAAATTGGCCTTTATCATCTGCCAACAGCGCAGTGATTTGGTCCATGTCAATATTCATGTAGACATGGACCAGCCGATTTCGCAGGCCAATGACTGCGTTCCATGCCGGTAAATCTTCCAGCGCAATCAGCTTATTGTTGACCAAGGCACGAAAGGCATCGTAGCCGGACACAGGAACCGGTTGATCGCTCGCTTTGAGCCACTGCTTGGCTTTGCCAATGGCGTTTTCAATGAGTATTTGCAAAGCATGCAACACACCGCCCTGTTCCAGCGGCGTGAGCGCACGCCCTTGCTTGAGAACGGCTTTGGCTTGTGCCAGCAAGGCGCTTTGTTCGGCCGCAATACGGGAGTTTCAGCCTGGTACAGTTCAAGCCGCATGACGCTGCTCCCAATAAAAGTCTTCCAGGTCGCGCCAGGTGCGCTGCAAAAAATGCGCCCAGGCCAGCGAATCCTGCCCCATTAACGGCAAGCCTTCTTCGGCCACGCTGGCGCGCATGGCCAGGTTGGCGCGGCGCAGCGTCTCGGTCAGCTCCAGCGCGCTCAACCAGTCAAGCTGCGGCGACCACTGCAAGGCAATGTCCCAATCGCTGTCGTCTCGGGCACTGCCCGTGGCGCGGCTGCCCACCAGCACGGCAAACTCAAGATGCGGCTGCGCAAGCAGGGTTTGCGCCAAGGTGTTGGCTACGGGCGGAACAAGGTTGTGGGATGGCATGAGGGTGGGTTTGAGGTGCGTTGAATTCTATCTATTCCGCCCGGTAAATGAAGTATGAACCGTTCGCCCTGAGCTTGACAAAGGGTAGAAGGACTTCGACAGGCTCAGCCCGAACAGAACTTGAAACATCATCGGGCCGGATCAATAAAGTAGGGCCAAATGATTGTTTTTCTTGAGATGACAACCCTCAAAAATGGATCCCCCGCATCATCTGCTGCATCGCCACCGCCTCGGCTGACAACTGTTGCTTGTCTGGTTTGGCACCCTTGGCGGCAGATGAGTCCGGGAACATCCTGAAACTGGTGTTCATGGCAATTTGCGCCACGCGCGGCAGCGCGGCGTGCAGCACCTGGCCAAAAATGCCCATGCGAGTGGCGATGCGCACCGGCTTGAAGATGCAGGCCTGGGCGACCAGATCGGCGGCTTCTTCGGGGCTGAGGGTCGGCACGTTGTTGTACAGGCCGGTGGGCGCAATCATGGGGGTGCGCACCAGCGGCATGTTGATGGTGGTAAAGGTAACGCCCTGGTCGGCGAACTCGCTGCTGGCGCAGCGCGTCCAGGCATCCAGCGCCGCCTTGCTGGCCACATAGGCGCTAAAGCGTGGCGCGTTGGTGAGCACGCCGATGCTGCTGATGTTGACCACATGGCCCTTGTGCCTGGCCACCATGCCGGGCAGGAAACCCATGGTGACGCGCAGGCTGCCAAAGTAGTTGAGCTGCATGGTGCGCTCGTAGTCGTGAAAGCGGTCGTAACTGGATTCGATGGCGCGGCGAATGGAGCGGCCCGCATTGTTGACCAAAAAGTCGACGCCGCCATGCTCCCGGGTGACTTGCGCGACAAAGCTGGCGCAGGCCTCGGGCTCGGAAATGTCGACGGCATAGGCCACAAACTGGTAACCACGCACTTTGGCCTGGACGCAGGCCTCGTCGAGCTTGTCCTGGTCACGTCCGCAAATCAAAGTGATGGCACCGGCCTCGGCGAACTTGTGCGCCGAGGCCAGACCAATGCCGGACGAGCCTCCGGTGATCAGCACCACTTTGCCACCCACGGTGCCGCGCAAGGACCGATCGATGTGCAGTTCGGGGTCGAGGTGGCGCTCCCAGTAGTCCCACAGGCGCCAGGCGTAGTCCCGCAGGTTCGGGCATGCAACGCCTGTGCCTTTCAGCGCGGCCAAGGTGTCGCGGCAGTCAAAGCGTGTGGGGTAGTTGACAAAGGTGAGCATTTCCTCGGGCAGGCCCAGGTCTTTCATGATGGCGGCGCGCACCCGGCGCACCGGCGCCAGCGCCATCAGGGCTTTGCTGACATTGCGTGGAATAAAGCCAAACAGCGCGGCGTTGATGAACAGGTTCATCTTGGGCGCATGGGCGGCCTTGCTGAAAATGTCGAGCACGTCACCGACGCGGTAGCCCACCGGGTCCACCAGGTGATAACAGCGGCTGGCCGTGTCTTTTTGGTGGCTGATGGCGGCCAGTGCCGCCACCACAAAATCCACCGGCACGATGTTGATACGCCCGCCCTCCAGCCCGATCGACGGCAGCCACGGCGGCAGCAGCTGGCGCATGCGCTGGATCAGCTTGAAGAAATAATAGGGGCCGTCAATCTTGTCCATCTCGCCGCTCTGGCTGTCGCCCACCACCATCGCCGGGCGATAGACCGACCAGGGCACTTTGCACTCGGTGCGCACAATTTTTTCGCTTTCATGCTTGGTCATGAAATACGGGTGCTCGTAGTTCTCGGCTTCATTGAACATGTCTTCGCGGAACACGCCTTCGTACAGGCCGGCGGCGGCGATCGAGCTCACGTGGTGAAAGTGCCCGGCGTCAACGGCGCGGGCCAGTTCGATGGTGTTGCGCGTGCCCTCGACGTTGACCACGATCTGGCTGGCGGCGTCGGCGCTCAGGTCGTAAATGGCCGCCAGATGGTAGAAATGGTCCACCTGCCCCTTGAGTTGCTTGAGGTCCGCCGCTGAAATCCCCAGCTTCTTGCTGGTCAGGTCGCCAGACACCGGGATGACGCGCGCCGCGCTGGCGCCCCAGAACTCCCGCAAAGCCTTGACCTTGCCCGCGCTGCCAGGTCGCACCAGAAAATACACCACCGCGCCCTTGCGCTCCAGCAATTGCTTGACCAACCGTTTGCCGATGAACCCGGTAGCACCCGTGACGAAATAACGCATCGATGTCTCCCAAAGAAGAATGCCATTTTTGCCTGAATTGCGCGCTGCAAGTCAATCTGAGCTTCAAACGAAGGTGGCAGGAGAAACCCCAAAGCGTTCGCTGAGCGCCCGTACTTGGCGGATATTGAGTTCCCGCTTGCCCCTAAGGATTTCAGAGACAACGCCTTGGCTGCCAATCTCGGGCAGATCGCATTGCTTGATGCCGTGTTGCGCCATCAAAAACTTGAGCGCTTGCACGCCGGTAACATCGGGCAACGGATGGTGTTCGGCCTCGAAGTCCTCAATGAGGTCGCCGACGATGTCGACCAGACCCATCGCGGGATGGTTTTCGTCGCCAGCGGCCTCGTCGAGCAGGGCTTCGAGCATCGCCACCATTCGCTGGTAATGCGCTTCGTCCCGGATGGGGGCGATGTCGGTGGTACGGCGAAAGGTCTCCCACGCCGGGAGCAGGTATTTCACCTGGATGTGTGCATTCATGATTTCCATGCTCCTTTGTCGTAGTCCCGGTGCGTCAACACCGTTTTGATATAGACGATCTGCTTCTCAAACCGGATGTAAGCGATGAGACGGTATTTGTTGCCGCCAATATCGAATACTGTCAGTTCGCCGACCTTGCCTATGGCATTGAAGGCCGCCTTCAGTTCAGCCCAGTGGTCAAATCGATTCTTCTCAATCACTCTTCGCCAGCCCTGCAAGGGCTCATCAGCACGAGGGTGCAGCGCCGCGAAGGCGCGCAGTGCGCTGTTGCTGATAATTTTCATGAGTACGAGTTTATCTCGTTTTGAGATTTATGCAATTGACGCCTCGTGCACGAAGGCGAATTCGCCGGTGGTTTTAGGAAGCTCCCCCTACACATTTGCCACCGTCCTCTTTAAAGTTGCTTCCATGCACCGAAGTTCTTGGTGCAACAGCATTAACCTTTTACCCATCAGGAGTTCAACATGGTTACCAAACTCAAAAAAGTCAGCCCAGCAGCCAAGTCCGGCGGCAAGTCGGCCACCAAAAAGTCGGCCAAAGCTACGGCGTACAAGTCGTCCATTTTGTCGGGCTCGGTAAAAGACTCGGCCCAGCAGATCTGGCAAGCCGGCCTGGGCGCGTTCAACAAGGCACAGGTCGAAGGCAGCAAGGCGTTTGAGGCACTGGTGAAAGAAGGCGTGAGTTTTCAGCGCAAAACCCAGTCTGCGGCCGAAGAAAAAATCAACGAAGCCACGCAAAAGATGACCAGCATGGCCAGCGACATCGGCAGCAAGGCTTCGGGCCAGTGGGACAAGCTGGAAAACATTTTTGAAGAGCGCGTGGCCAAGGCGCTGCACAAGCTCGGCGTGCCCTCGGCCAAGGACATCGATGCCCTGATGGCCCGCATTGACGCGCTGAATGCCAGCGTGAAAAAGCTCAGTGCCACCAAAACAGCGGCCAAGCCCGTTGCCAAAGTACCCGTCACCAAGCCGGCGGCCAAAAAGGCCCCTGCCCGCAAAGCCCCGGCAGCCAAAAAAGCCGCACCCCAAACAGCTCAAGCGGCTCAGGTAAACCCTGCATAAACAGGGGCCTGAAGCGCCCTACACTGCAGTGGTATGACGCGTCACCAAGCCCACGCTCCCAAGATCGCCCTGGCGCTGGCCGGCGGCGGGCCACTGGGGGCCATCTACGAGATTGGCGCCCTGTGCGCGCTGCAGGAGTCGCTGCAGGGCATCGATTTCAACCGGCTGCAGCATTACGTGGGGGTATCGGCCGGCAGCTTCATTGCGGCGGGTCTGGCCAACGGCGTCACGCCACAGCAACTGTTTTCAGTGTTCATTGAAGACCGCAAGCAGCAGGCCGAAGCGTTCGATCCGGCCTGGCTGCTGCGACCCGCCTTTGGCGAGTTTTTTGCCCGCAGCCTGTTGTTGCCGGGCCTGTTGCTGGCCGGCGCCTGGCAGGGCACGCTGGGGCGCAAGTCTTTGATGCGTGCGCTGGAGCACCTGAGCCCGAGCCTGCCCACCGGGATTTTCTCCAATGCCAAAGTTGAAGTTGAGCTGGAACGGCTGTTTTCCAGACCCGGGCGCAGCAACGATTTCCGCCAGCTCAAAAGCCGGCTGACCCTGGTGGCCACCCATCTGGACAGTTGCCAGCCGGTTGCATTCGGCCGCCCGGGCTGGGACCATGTGCCCATCTCCAGGGCCGTGCAAGCCAGTGCCGCCCTGCCGGGCCTGTTTCCACCGGTCGAGATTGACGGCCAGCATTTTGTCGATGGTGCCCTGCTCAAGACCATGCACGCCTCGATTGCGCTCGACGAAGGCGTCGACCTGATGTTGTGCATCAACCCGCTGGTGCCGTTTGACGCCTCGGTGCGGCAAGCCGCCACCGATGCCGCCGCTCCTCCCTGGGCCGCGCCCGAGCCAATTCCGCGCATTGCCGATGGCGGTTTGCCCGCCGTGCTGAGTCAGACCTTCAGGTCGATCATCCACTCGCGTCTGGTGCTGGGGCTCAAGAGCTACGAGCAGGCCTACCCCAACACCGACATGGTGCTGATCGAGCCCGACCACCGCGACCCCGAACTCTATCTGGCCAACACCTTCAGCTACAGCCAGCGCCGCCACCTGGCCGAACACGCCTACCAACAAACTCGCCAGTTGCTGCGTTCGCGCCAAACCGGCCTGAGCACCAGGCTGGGCTACCATGGCATCAGCCTCAACCATGCCGTGCTCGACGACACCAGCCGCCACTTGTGCCGGCCCCGGCGCGACCCCAGCCGGATCAGCCATGCCCTGACCAGGCTGCACACGGTGCTGAACAAGCTGAATCAGGTGATGCAGACCGCCGCCCCTGAGGGCCTGCCTGGATGATCAAAAAAGCCCCCCGGCGCACAGCAGAGCGCATTCTTGAAGTCACACTGGGGCTGTTCAACCGCTTCGGCGAGCCCAATGTGTCCACCACGCTGATCTCAGCCGAGCTCAATATCAGCCCCGGTAACCTGTATTACCACTACCCGGCCAAGGACGAGCTCATCAACGCGCTGTTTGACCGTTTCGAGCGTCCTTTGAACGAGCTGTTGGGTGCGGGCGACGACGTGCGCAACGTCGAAGACGCCTGGTTTTACATGCACACCTTGTTTGAGCTGATCTGGCAATACCGGTTCTTGTACCGCGACCTGAACGACCTGCTGAGCAAGAACCGGCGCCTGGAAACGCACTTCCAGGTTATCCTGAAAAACAAGACCCGCTCCATCCGCGCCCTGCTCGAAGGCATGCGCCGCGGCGGTGCCCTGCAAATTGACGCGCGCGAGATCGAGGCCACCGCGACCAGCATGGTGGTGGTGCTGACCTACTGGCTCAGTTTTGAATATGTGCGTGACCCGCGCAATGCACTCGAAGAGCAAAACGCCCAGGCCGCGCTGCTGCGTGGCGTGCAGCATGTGCTGAACCTGCTGGCGCCTTACCTGGAAACGGCCCAGCGCGACCACTTGCTCAAGCTCTGCGATGCCTACAATAAGGAAATCAGATAGAAAGACAGGGCAGAGGAAACAACAATGGCCAAGTGGACGACTTTCCCCTTTGCGGGCGACTACAACTTTGATGCCGGGAGTGTCAGGAATCAATGGGCCAGATTGCACGCCGGAGACCTGGAACCCCTGCCCGATGATCCCGGCTTGCTGCAAGCCTGGGCTTATTTTCACAACGGCGATTTTGACAAGGCGATGCATTTGGGACTCGACATGGGGTTGGCCGGCCTCAACGTGGCCAACAAGGCCGCCTGTGTTTACGCCACTTACCTGGAACGACAGGAAGCCACCCGGCTCGCCCTGTTTGTCGAAGCGGCCGAGCGCGCCGAGGCGCAAATCAAGCAGCAGCCCGACAACGTCAACGCCTATTACTGGCGCGCCTATGCGCTGGGGCGCTACAGCCAGGGCATCAGCGTGGCCAAGGCGCTGGCGCAAGGGCTGGGCACCAGGGTCAAGACCGACCTGGAACACGTCATCCAGCAACAACCCACGCACCCCGACGCCCATATCGCGCTGGGCAGCTTTCATGCCGAGGTGATCGACAAGGTGGGTGAACTGATTGGCGCCATGGCCTACGGAGCGCACAAAAGCACCGGGCTCACGCTGTTTCAGCAGGCGCTCAAGTTCAACATGGCGTCCACCATCGGCATGGTCGAATATGCCCGCGCCATGCTGATGCTCGACGGAGATGCCATGATGCAAGAGGCCACCCGGCTGTACCAGCAGGCCGCGCGCACCCAGCCCATTGACGCCATGGAACGCCTGGATGTCGAGATGGCCAAGGCCGAGCTGGAAGACTAAAGCCTAATCGCCCCAGGGCAGCATCAGCGTCAGCAGGCGCAGTTTGTCAAACTCGGGCTCAAACTGGTCGATGATGGCCTGCGGATTGGGGCACAGCGTGGCATCGCTGATGATGCCAAACTGCACGCCGCCACCGTAACTCAAAATTGACACGCCCAAGCCCACCGTGCCCGACTGCGGCACCCAAAACAGCGCCTGTTCCAGCGTGGACCCACAAAACCTGAGCTTGTCGCGCGGCCCGGGCACATTGGTCATTACGGCCGTGGTTTTTCTGGAGAACAGGCTCAGCATGGCATCCTGGGCCGGTTTGATCACCATGCCCGCGATGGCCAGCAGGGCATAACTCAGCAGCGGCTGCAGGCTGCCCTTGAGCTCAGCCATGCGCCGGCGCACTTCAAACACCCGCGCCAGCGGGTTGTCCAGGCCAATCGGCAACACCACCGGCGCCAGGCCAAACTGGTTGCCCAACTGGTAGGCTTGCGCCATCGGCCGCAAATTGACCGGCACCATGGCGCGGATGTCCTTGCCTGCCACCGAATCGCCTTGTGCTTTGAGGTATTCGCCAAGGGCGCCGGCCACACAGGCCAGCAGCACGTCGTTGATCGAGCAATGCAGCGCCTTGCTCACCGCACGCACCTCATCGAGCGGGATCGGCTGGCACCATGCCACCCGTTTGGCGTGACCGGGCGTGCCTTTGAGACGGGTGGGTGAATCGTCTGGCATCAGGGCCAGCGCGGCACTGTCGCGCAGCACCTGGCAGGCCAGCCTGGCCACGTCGGCAGAGCCCGCCTTGCCCTTGCTGAAGCCTTGGCTGATCAGCTTGTCAAGCAGGGTTTGGGGGTCACCCATGGCGCCCAAGGCCTGCGCGGCGCCGTCCCCTGCGGCCTCCAACGCCTTCACGGTGGCCCCCGTCAGCGGTTCAATCACCGTGTGTGCCAGCCATTCTTCAGCGGCCTCCCAGCCCGAGAGTGAAGCGGGTTGGGTCTGGCGCTGCGGCGGCTCGGTGCCGCCATCGACCAGCGACTGGATCACGGCGATCAAGGCCAGCCCGTCGGCAATGCAATGGTGAATACGCACCAGCAGCGCCGAGCCGCCCTGGTAATGTTCCACCAGCCTGAAGTCCCACAGCGGGTAACGCGGGTCCAGCGGCTGCAAGGCCAGCTCGGCCAGGCGCGCTTGCAAGGCTTGTTGCGGATGGGTCCGGGCCGAGGGCGGCAGCTTGTCGCGCTGCACATGGCGCCGGATGTCGAAACGGGTGTCGGTCACCCAACTCGCACCAGTGGCATCCTGCACCACTTTTTGCCCAAAGCGCGGGTATTTCAGCAAACGCGCTTCGATGCGCTGGCAAGCGGCCGCATAACTGACCGCCGGCTTGATGATCCAAACCCCCATGATCATCATCAAATTGCTGGCGCTGTCCATGCGCAGCCAGGCGGTGTCCACCTTGCTCATGCGCTCGTGCACCGGGCTGGCGGTCGGGTTGGCCGCGGCGGTGCGGGCGCTGGGGCGATGCAGACGTGTGACCATGTCAACTCTTTCGGGAAGGTTCTCTATTTTGCGATCAAAACGCCCATTAAGATCAGCCTTGCTTACCCTGATACACGATCTTTTAACTGTTAGAGAATTTTTCATGTCTGACCTGCAAACCAAATTTGAAGCCGCCGTGGCCAACTCAAAAAACTTGAGCGAGCGCCCCGACAACATGACCCTGCTCAAACTGTATGCACTGTACAAGCAAGCCAGTGCGGGCGACAACAGCGAGAAAAAACCCGGTTTCACCGACATGGTGGGTCGCGCCAAATGGGATGCCTGGAATAACCTCAAGGGCACCCCCAGCACGGAGGCCATGCAGCAATATATCGACCTGATTGAGTCGCTGGGCTGATCAAGCCTTTGGCGCTGGCCGTTTTTTAGGGACTGGCGTGGGCGCCGCTAATAAGGCGTCCAGGTTCTTCACGATTTCGGCCTCGATCGTGCCCTTGAAGGCACCGAGCAAAAAACCGAGCTGGGCGCGCAACTCAAAGTGCGTTTTGGTCACCGTCAAACTGCCCCTGACACCAGTGCGCACAAATTCGACCTCGTCCTCATGCTTGCCCTGCGCGTAATTGCACTGCATGGCAAATTCCTGCTCGACCTGCTCCGCCCATTGAAAGGCAATCTTGCGCGCTTTGGCCAGCCCCAGCGCGTGTTCGCGAACGATGTTGAGTTCAGCCATATCTCTTTGTTTAGTTAGAAAGGACTTCGTTACTGCGAGCGTAGTGCGGCAATTCATGCTGTTCGGTTGCCCATTCTTTCAATTGTCGCGCCCGCTCGCTCTTGGCGCGTTTGGCCAGTTGCCTGACCGCATCATAAAACGCGGGCCAGTCACGCCCTTCGCGCACAAACAGCGCCTCAAAACCGGGCACCAGCTCGTCGTAAGCTGCCTGCGCGCCAAAAGCGGCGTTGTTGGCCTGCGCCACCCAGGCGTCGTAGCCGCTGTAGCCGCCCCAGCGCCTCTTGAGTTCGGCATAGGCTGCCTTGAAGTCCTGCATGGCTGCCTGTTTCATGGCTGTCTGCGTTGGATAGGCAGAGGCCAGTGCGCTATTGACCGTGTAAATCTGCTGCAGCCGGTCGCGCGTGCTGCGGGCCAGCAGCCTGAACTGCTGGCGCCGCGCATCGAAATCGGCGTAGGCCTGCCGCGCCTGCGAGCTGGCGTGCTGCGCCAGCCAGAGGCTGCCACCCAGGCGCTCCACCGCCGTGGCAAATGACTCGTTGAACACCGTGTCGTCAGGCACATACAGCACCTGGTGCGACAACTCGTGGAACAGCAAACGCGCCACCTCGCCATCGGGATAGTGGATGAAGGTGCTGAGCAGCGGGTCACCGCCCAGCCAGTTCATCCAGCCCAGCGTGGAATAGGCGGGCACGCCATAAACGCTGGCCTCCAGGCCTGTTGCACGCAAGGCCTGCGCCTCGGCCTGGGCGTCGCTTTCGGCAAAATAGCCCCGGTAGCCAACGCAGCCGGCCACCGGGAAGCACCAGGTTTTCAGCGTCAGGGAAAATTCGGGCGCCGCCACCACGTTCCACACCACATGACGGCGTTGCAGGTCGGCGTAGCGGTGGTAGCTGGCGTTGTCGGGCAGGTGCAGTTCAGTCACTGCAAAACGGCGCATGCCGCGGGCCAGTTCAAGGCGCTGTTTCACGGCCGCTGGCGTTGCGGCGTCTGCCAACCAGTCGTCAATGGGCCGCGCCGCCTGCATCAGTTGCAGGTGACCACTGACCGACTGCGCGTAATAGCGCGCGTCGGCGCAGCCGGTGAGCAACAGGGCCAGCAGCAGGCTAGGGACTAACATGAGCCCTTTAAGACGAATCACCACAGCAAGGAAACGCATGCTTTACAAGTTCAAATCCAAAGTTACCGGGGATCTGATTATGTTGCAGCCCAACGGCCAGCGCGTGCTGGAGATCATGGGCAAACACACGGCCGCAGAGCCCAGCATCAAGGGTATTTTGCTGCCCGAGCAGATGCCGCAAGCGCTGGAGGCGCTGAAACACGCGGTGCTGCAGGAAGAGGCCCAGCAAAAAGAAGCCATCGCTCGTGCCGCCGCCGAAAACCTGCCGCCACCCCGTTTTGATGCCATCAGCCTGCGCCAGCGCACGCTGCCTTTCATGGACATGGTCAGGGAATGCCTCAAAGCCGAGGAGGCCATCACCTGGGGAGTTTGACTACCGGTAGCTGCGCGCGTCCTCGATCACCTTGCCGTCGTTGGGCAGCGAGCCCGGCAACACCACTTCGACCTGACCGCGCAGCTTGGTCACGTCGCGGATCGCTTCCATCACTTTTTGCGCCAGGCCATCGGGACCGCTGCAAGCGGTTTCCACCTTGAGCGTCATCTGGTCGTTGGCCATTTCCCCGCTCACCACCAGGCGCGCCTTGGTGATTTCGGGGAAGCGCTTGGCAATGGTGTCCACCTGCCCCGGATGCACAAACATGCCGCGGATCTTGGTGGTCTGGTCAGCCCGCCCCAGCCAACCCCTGATGCGCACATTGGTGCGCCCGCTGGGGCACTGTCCCGGCAACACCGCCGACAGGTCGCCGGTGCCGAAACGAATCAGCGGGTAGATAGGGTTGAGCGTGGTCACCACCACCTCGCCCACTTCACCCGCGGCCACCGGGTCGCCGGTGCCGGGTCGCACAATTTCGAGCAGCACGCCCTCGTCCAGCACCAGCCCCTCGCGCGCTGCGGTCTCGTAGGCAATGGAACCCAGGTCGGCCGTGGCGTAACACTGGTAGCCGGCAATGCCATGCGCGGTAAACCAGTCACGCAAACTGGGTGGAAAAGCCTCGCCGCCAAACATGGCCTTGGTCAGGCTGGGCAGGATCACACCCATCTCGGCGGCCTTTTCCAGGATGATTTTCAGAAAGCTGGGCGTGCCGATGTAGCCTGCAGGTTTCAACTCGGCCATGGCCTGCACCTGCTGTTCGGTCTGGCCGGTGCCGCCCGGAAAGACGGTGCAGCCCAGCGCGTGGGCGCCGGTTTCCATCATCGAGCCGGCCGGCACAAAGTGGTAGCTGAAGCTGTTGTGAATCAGGTCGCCGGGGCGAAAGCCGGCGGCAAAAATGGCGCGCGCCATGCGCCAGTAGTCCTGGGCCGTGCCTTCGGGCTCGTAGATGGGCCCCGGGCTGGCAAACACGCGCGGCACATCGGCACCAAAACCGCTGGTGCTGAAGCCGCCAAACACGCTGCCACCCCGGCTGCGGCTGGCGATTTGCTTCTCCAGCAATTCGTGCTTGCGCGTGACCGGCAGCCTGGCCAGTGCCGCCCGGCTGGTCACACCGGCAGGACTCACGTCCTTGAGAATTTCGGCGAAAGCGCAAGAAGCCAGTTTGGCATGCGCCACCTGCAGCGGCAAGGCTGCCAGCAAAGCCGCTTCGCGCACGGCAGGGTCACGCGTTTCCAGCGTATCAAAAAAATCGCTCATGTTTGTGTTCCTGAAAAACCAATATCAAGCCAGCCAGCGTTTGCGGCGCTTGTAGCTCTTGACATCCTTGAAGCTCTTGCGCTCGCCGCCACCCATGCCGAGGTAAAACTCTTTCACGTCTTCGTTGTTGGCCAGATCGCTGGCGATGCCGTCCATCACGACACGGCCCGACTCCATGATGTAGCCGTAGTCGGCGTATTTGAGGGCCATGTTGGTGTTTTGCTCGGCCAGCAAAAAGGTCACCTTTTCCTTGCTGTTGAGGTCTTTCACGATGTCGAACACCTCCTGCACAATCTGCGGCGCCAGCCCCATGGATGGCTCGTCGAGCAGCACCATGCTGGGGTTGGTCATGAGGGCGCGGCCAATGGCGCACATTTGCTGCTCGCCGCCCGAGGTGTAGGCGGCCTGGCTGCTGCGCCTTGTTTTAAGACGCGGGAAATAGGTGTACACCTTGTCCAGGTTGGCGGCAATCTCGCCCTTGTCCTTGCGCGTGTAGCTGCCGGCGAGCAGGTTTTCTTCAATGGTCAGGTGGGCAAAACAATGGCGCCCTTCCATCACCTGCACCACCCCGCGCTGCACCAGGTCGGCCGGCGACAGATTCTCGATGCGCTCGCCGCGCAACTCGATCGAGCCCTTGGTGACCTCACCGCGCTCGCCTTTGAGCAGGTTGGACACCGCGCGCAAGGTGGTCGTCTTGCCGGCGCCGTTGCCGCCCAGGATGGCCACGATCTTGCCTTCCGGCACCGACAGGGACACGCCCTTGAGCACCAGGATGACGTGGTTGTAAATGACCTCGATGCCATTGACGTTGAGAACGATGTTTTTGGGTTCCATATTTTCCTTGCCTTCACCAATAGGCAGCACTGCGCGCAAGGCTGCCTGTTGGCATCCCGGGCCAGGCCGGGATGCGCCAATGACATCAGGACTGGCAATCGGCCGCGTCGCGACGCGTCATCTTCTTGTCGCCGAGGTACTTGTCCGCACCGGCCTTGATCATCGGCTTGAGAATCTGCGCGTCAGCCTCGTAGTAGTCCGAGCTAATGCCCCACTTCTTGCCGTCCCAGGTCTCGATGCGCACGGCGGTCGAGCCCATGTGATCGGCGCAGGAGGTGCTGATCGGTCGCATCACGCCATTGAAGCCCAGGGCGTCGAGCTTCTTCTGGTCCAGTGCCAGGTTTTCCAGACCCCAGCGAACCTGCTCGCCAGTCATGACCTTGCCCTTGCCGAAGCGCTCCTGGGCACGGCGCACCGCCTCGTGCGACAGCATCTGGATGATCACACCGCGGGTGTAGAGCACCGAACCGACCTCGTCCCTCGGCCCTGCGCCCTGCCCCTTGTCATGCACATATTTCAGGATGTCCTGGATGACCTTGGGCTGTTGGCCCGAGGTGTTGAGTGCCAGCGCCTGGTAGCCCTTGGCGCCTTCACCCACGTCTTTCACGTCCGGTTCGGCCCCGGCCCACCACACGCCATACATCTTGTCGCGCGGATAACCGGTGGCTTGCGCTTCCTTCAAGGCCGTGGAATTCATCACGCCCCAACCCCACAGCAGCACATAGTCGGGCCGGGCCTGGCGCACCTGCAGCCAGGTCGCCTTTTGCTCGACGCCAGGCGATGTCACCGGCAACAACTGCAGGTCGAAGCCATGCATCGCGGCGCGCTCCTGCAGCAGCGGAATCGGCTCCTTGCCGAATGGACTGTCGTGGTAGACCAGCGTGATTTTCTTGCCCTTGAGCTTGTCCATGCCGCCGAGCGTCTTGCCGATATGCTGGATCAACACGTCGGCACCGCTCCAGTAGCTGCCCATCAGCGGGAAATTCCACTTGAACGCCATGCCGTCCTGCGACACCGACAGGCCATAGCCCAACGTCAGCAGCGGAATCTTGTCCTTGGGTGCCTTTTCGGTCAGGGCAAAGGTGATGCCGGTGCTCTGCGGATCGAACAGCGCCACGCCGGGCTTGCTCTTCAGGCGCTCATAACACTCAACGCCGCGATCGGTGGCATAGCCTGTTTCGCACTCCTCGTAGGTGAGCTTGACGCCGTTGATACCGCCGTCGCGCGCGTTGACCATCTTCAGGTAGTCCTGCTTGCCGTTGGCCCATGGCACGCCGTTGGGTGCGAAGGGACCGGTGCGGTAGGACAGCAGGGGAAAGAACTGCTCCTTGGCCTGGGCGAATGCCGAAGCGCCCGCTGCGGCAATGACGCTGGCCAGGACGATGTTACGAATTTTCATGGAAGTCTCCTAAAGTATCGGCACTCGCATGCCTTTTTGATTAACGAACGCAAAACACGGTCAATGAAAGAACTGGACTCAGTGAGGGAAAGGCCACAGACGCAGTTTCTGCTTGCCGATCGACCACAGCTTGGCCAGCCCATGGGGTTCGACAATCAGGAACCAGACAATCAGCGCGCCGAAGATGATCAGTTCGGCGTGCGAGGTCATGGCGGTCGAAATCGGAATGCCCACCAGGCCGCCCAGCGCCGGCAGGAACTGGTTCAGGAAGATCGGCAGCACCACGATGAAGCCGGCGCCAAAAAAGCTGCCAATAATCGAGCCCATGCCGCCGATGATGACCATGAACAGCAGCTTGAAGGACAGGTCGACCGAAAACGCGGCGGGCTCCCACGAGCTCAGGTAGACAAAGCCCCACATGGCGCCCGCCACGCCAACGATGAACGAGCTCACGGCAAAGGCGGTCAGCTTGGCGTACATCGGGCGGATGCCGATCACGGCAGCGGCGACGTCCATGTCGCGAATCGCCATCCACTCGCGGCCGATGGCCGAGCGCACCAGATTCTTCGCCAGCAGCGCCAGCACCACCAGGATCGACAGGCAGAACAGGTACTTGGCGACAGGGCTGTCGATCTTGATGCCCATCACCTGCAAACCCGCCACCGACACCGAGCCCGACGGTGCGTCGTTGGTGAACCACTTGATGCGCAGAAACATCCAGTCGCTGAAAAACTGCGCCGCCAGCGTGGCCACAGCCAGATACAGGCCCTTGACGCGCAAGCTGGGCAAGCCAAACAAAATACCAAATGCCGAGGCACAGACGCCCCCCAGCAGCATGGCCAACAGCACAGGCATGCCGTCAACGCGCACAAAAAAGTTGAACGCGGCATAGGCACCCACCGCCATGAAAGCCCCGGAACCCAGCGAAATCTGGCCGCAATAACCCACCAGGATATTCACCCCCAGCGCCGCCACCGACATGATGACAAACGGAATCAGGATGGCGCGAAACATATATTCACTGGTGACCATGGGCACCACCAGAAACGCTGCGGCAATGATGAGCAGCACCGCCACCCGGTCCTGGGTGATGGGGAAAATCTGCTGATCAGCCCGGTAAGTGGTTTTGAATTGGCCGTTTTCTCTGTAGAACATGGTGTTTCTTTGATGATTTTTAGAGTATGGGTGTCGTCATGTCGTTGTCAGACTCGGTCAATGATCTTTTAGCTTCGCTGAAAGCCCATCCTTCACCTTCGGTGAAGAACCCTTCGGTTTGATCGTGTGCTTCACACACGATCGATGATCTTTTCGCCGAACAGCCCTTGCGGGCGGAACAGCAAAAACACCAGCGCCAGCACATAGGCAAACCAGATCTCGATGCCGCCGCCGACATAGGGACCCAGAAACACTTCGGACAATTTTTCGCCGACACCGATGATCAGGCCGCCCACAATGGCGCCTGGCACCGACGTCAAACCACCCAGGATCACCACCGGCAAGGCGCGCAGGGCCACCGTGGTCAAGGAAAACTGCACCCCCAGCTTGCTGCCCCAGATCATGCCGGCCACCAGCGCCACCACGCCGGCCACGCACCACACAATGACCCAGATGCGGTTCAGTGGAATGCCGATGCTTTGCGCCGCCTGGTGGTCATCGGCCACCGCGCGCAGGGCACGGCCGGTGACCGTCTTCTGGAAAAACAGGGTCAGCAAACCCACCAGCACCGCGGCAATCACCGCGGCGTACAAGTCTTCCTTGTTGATCAGGATGCCGCCTTCAAACAGGCTCTCAAAAGCGATGATGGGGTCTTTGGGCATGCCGATATCAATCTTGTAAACATCGCTGCCGAAAATCGTCTGACCGATGCCGTCCAGAAAATAGCTTATGCCCAACGTCGCCATCAGCAAAGTCGTGCCTTCCTGATTCACCAGATGGCGCAGTGCCAGGCGCTCGATCAGCCAAGCCACCACAAACATCACCGCACCAGCACCAACGAAGGCCAGAAGATTGACCACAAACTTGTTATCCAGTCCGGTGTACATCGGCAGCCACTCGGCAAAGCGCGCCATCGCCAGCGCCGCAAACAGCACCATCGCGCCCTGCGCAAAATTGAACACGCCGGAGGCCTTGTAGATCAGCACAAAGCCCAGCGCGATCAGCGAATACAGCATGCCGGCCATCAGGCCGCCGAGCAATGTCTCTAAGAAAAATCCCATCTTGTTCTTCCTTAATGTCCGGTACCGAGGTAGGCACTGATCACTTCTTCGTTGGTGCGCACCTCGTCCGGGGTGCCATCGCCGATCTTCTTGCCGTAGTCCAGCACCACCACCCGGTCGCTGATGTCCATCACCACGCCCATGTCGTGTTCGATCAACACGATGGTGGTGCCGAACTCCTCATTCACGTCGAGCACGAAGCGGCTCATGTCCTGCTTTTCTTCCACGTTCATGCCGGCCATGGGTTCGTCGAGCAACAGCAGTTGCGGCTCCATGGCCAGGGCGCGGCCCAGATCAACGCGCTTTTGCAGGCCGTAAGGCAACTGGCCCACCGGGGTTTTGCGAAACGCCTGGATCTCCAGGAAGTCGATGATGTGCTCGACAAATTCGCGGTGTTGTTCTTCTTCGCGCTGGGCCGGGCCGATGCGCAGCGCCTGCCAGAACAGGTTGCTCTTGATGCGCAGGTTGCGCCCGGTCATGATGTTGTCAATCACGCTCATGCCCTTGAACAGCGCCAGGTTCTGGAAGGTGCGGCCAATGCCCATGGTCGCCACTTGGTGGCTGTCCATGTGGCTGAAGGTCTGGCCCTTGAAGGTGATGGCGCCCTGCTGCGGGCGATAAACGCCGTTGACACAGTTAAGCATCGAGCTCTTGCCGGCGCCGTTGGGACCGATGATGGCGCGCACCTCATGCTCGCGCACGTCGAAAGAGATGTCGGTCAGCGCCTTGACGCCGCCGAAACTCAGAGAGATGTTTTTGACATCAAGTATGACGTCGCCAATTTGTTTGCTCATGCTGCCGCCTTGACGGGAGTGAAAGTTTTGGCATCATCAATGCGCAGCGTGGCGCTGACGCTGCCGGTGCGGCCGTCTTCGAACTTGACCTGGGTTTCGATGAATTGCGAGGTTTTGCCGCCGTACAGTGCATCCACCAGCACATCGTATTTCTCGGCGATGAAACCGCGGCGCACCTTGTTGGTCCGCGTCAGTTCGCCATCGTCGGCATCGAGCTCCTTGTGCAGCACCAGGAAGCGGCTGACCTGGCTGCCGGCCAGCAGGGCGTCCACACTGAGGTCGGCGTTCACTTTTTCGACGCATTCCTTGATAAGCTGGTAGACCTCGGGTTTTTGCGCCAGATCGGTGTAGCCGGCATAGGGCAGGTTGCGCCGCTCGGCCCAGTTACCCACCGCATCGAAGTCGATGTTGATCATCACGCACACTTTTTCGCGGCCATCGCCATAAGCCACCACCTCCTTGATGTGCTGGAAAAACTTGAGCTTGTTTTCCACGTACTTGGGAGCGAACATGGCGCCGTCATTGGCGCCGCCCTTGATGCGGCCCACGTCTTTCACGCGGTCGATGATCTTGAGGTGACCATGGGCATCGAGGAAACCAGCGTCACTGGTGTGGTACCAGCCGTCAGCCGTCAGCACTTCGGCGGTGGCCTCGGGGTTCTTGAAATAGCCCTTGAGCAAGCCCGGCGACTTGACCAGGATCTCGCCGTTGTCGGCCACCTTGATCTCGACACCCTGGCAGGGCACACCCACCGTGTCAGCGCGCGCTTCATGGTCGGGCTGCAGGCAGACAAACACGGCGGTCTCGGTGGAGCCGTAAAGCTGCTTCAGGTTGACGCCGATCGAGCGGTAAAAGCTGAACAGGTCCGGGCCAATGGCTTCACCGGCGGTGTAGGCGACGCGCACCCGGCTGAAGCCCAGGCTGTTGCGCAGGGGGCCATAGACCATGAAGTTGCCCAGTGCATACAGAGCCCGATCGACCAAGCCGACCGATTTGCCGTCCATCAGGGTCGGCCCGACGCGCTTGGCCACATTCATGAAGGCGTGGAACATCTTGCGCTTGATGGCGCCCGCATCTTCCATGCGGATCATCACGCTGGTCAGCAGGCCCTCGAACACCCGCGGCGGTGCAAAGTAGTAGGTCGGCCCGATTTCTTTCAAATCAATCGTGACCGTGGCGGCCGACTCGGGGCAATTCACCACGTAGCCACAGCTCAGCCACTGGGCATAGCTGAAGATGTTTTGCCCAATCCAGGCCGGCGGCAGGTAGGCCAGCACGTCCTCCAGGTGGGTCAGCTTGTCAAATTCAGCGCCGGCACGGGCACGGTTGAGCAAGGTGTCATGCGTATGCACCACGCCCTTGGGGTTGCCCGTGGTGCCGGAAGTGAAAAACATGGCAGCCACATCGTCGGGCTTGACCAGGTCAACGGCAGACTTGAAAAAATCGGGGTTCTGTACGGCAAAGCTTTCACCCTCGGCAATCAATGCGTCGAGCGACTGCAGACCTGGCTCGTCGTAATTGCGCAGACCCCGCGGGTCGTCGAAGTAGATGTTGGATAGCTGCGGGCACTGGTCACGAATTTCCAGCAGCTTGTCCACCTGCTCCTGGTCTTCGGCAAAAGCAAAGCACACATCCGCGTTGTTGAAGGGAAAAACGCATTCGGGCGCCGCCGCATCCTGGTACAGCGCGATCGGTACCGCACCCAGCGCCTGCACCGCCAGCATGGTGGCATAAAGGCGGGGCCGGTTGGCACCAATCACCACCATGTGGTCATGCTGGCGCAAACCGGCCTGGTGCAGACCGCAGGCCAGGTGCGCCACCAGCGTGGCCATGTCACCCCAGCTGATGGCTTGCCAGATGCCGTATTCTTTTTCGCGCATGGCCGCATCATTGGGGCGCTGGGCGGCGTGGTTTAACAGTAATCGGGGAAACGTCGTTTGCATCTCAACACCTTGTCTCTGATTCATCACAGCCCGGGCCATTTGCCCATGCTGCTGGAGTGGGCGAATGATAGAACCCGATTTGACGCCAAGTTGTCGTTTGGACGACAATTCAAGCATTTATACGTAGGTGTTTTCCCTGCACGCATAGCACAAATTTGCCCAGTCAAGTCTTTCAAAATGAAAATTGATGCCTCTTTATTTCAGCGCCGCCGCCCCTTGACGGCGGCTGAGCTTGACGTAATTCCGTGGCTCAAATTGCTCTCTGCGCCGGAGCGGGAGCGCGCGGTCGAAGACCTCCAGATCACCGATGCCGGCGCGGGCGATTTTGTCTGCCGCACCGGTCGCCCCGTGACCTACTGGTTTGGCGTGATCGACGGCTTGCTGAAAATGAGCACCGACAACGCTGACGGCCAGACCATGACCTTCACCGGCATCCCGCCCGGCGGCTGGTTTGGCGAAGGCACCGCGCTCAAGCGCGAGAGCTACCGCTACAACATCCAGGCGCTGCGCAAAAGCCTGGTGGCGGGTCTGCATGTGGACACCTTTCACTGGCTGCTCGACCACTCGATCGGCTTCAACCGCTTTGTCATGAACCAGCTCAACGAGCGTCTCGGGCAGTTCATTGCGGCGCGCGAGATCGACCGCATGACCAACCCCAACATCCGCGTCGCACGCAGCCTGGCCGCCCTCTTCAACCCGGTGCTCTACCCCGGTCTGGGCACCGTGCTGCGCATCACCCAGCAGGAGCTGGCTTACCTGGTGGGCCTGTCGCGCCAGCGCGTCAACGAAGCCCTGACGATTCTGGCTGCAGAAGAGGCCATCCGGGTCGAATACGGTGGCCTGCGCGTCACCAACCTGCAGGCCTTGCGCAGCGCCAGGTTTTGATGCCTCGACAGCCCAGGCTTGTAAAATAGGCACAAACAGCTACTATTTATATAGCAAATGACCGACTCTCCAAAACCTTCCGCTTTTCGCCGCGCCGCGCCTCCGGCTGCCAAGGCCCCGATTCCTGCCGGGCAAAGCAACACCGCCGCTCATGGCGCCAACGGCACGCTGCGCCTGAACAAGCGCATGGCCGAGCTGGGCCTGGCGTCGCGCCGCGAGGCCGATGAATGGATTGGCAAGGGCTGGGTCAAGGTGAATGGCCGGGTCGCCGAGATGGGCATGCAGGTGACGCCCGATGTGCGCATCGAGATCGACAAGCAGGCCACCGGCGCGCAGGCAAAACAGGTCACGGTACTGATCAACAAGCCGCTCGGCCTGGTCAGCGGCCAGGCCGAAGACGGCCACGAGCCCGCCATCACGCTGGTGCAGCCGCAGAACCGCTGGGCCGAGGACAACGCGCGCTTTTTCTTTCACCCCAGCCAGCTCAAAAGCCTGGTGCCCGCCGGACGGCTCGACATTGATTCCACCGGTCTGCTGGTGCTGACGCAGGACGGCCGGGTGGCGCGCCAGTTGATTGGCGAAGACGCGGTGATGGAAAAGGAATACCTGGTGCGCGTGATGTACACCGGGGTGCTCAATGCGGCGGCGGCCGACTCGGCAGCGGCCACCTATGCCGCTGCGCCTGCGCCACGCAAGGCTGCACAGCCGGCCGCCCCGACCCAGCTCAGCCGCATCGACGACGATGACCCGGTGAGCCAGGACGTGCAGTCGGTGTTTCCGGCCGACAAGCTGGCCCTGCTGCGTCATGGCCTTAAATTGGACGGCCAGGCACTGCAACCCGCCAGGGT
The DNA here is from genome assembly GCF_023701345.1 of Rhodoferax sp. Lineage (GTDB taxonomy): Bacteria > Pseudomonadota > Gammaproteobacteria > Burkholderiales > Burkholderiaceae_C > Rhodoferax. Next base: position 29,960 of record NZ_JAMPXE010000013.1, read on the forward strand.
CGAATGGCAAAACCCCGAGCAACTGCGCTTTGTCCTGACCGAGGGCAAAAAGCGCCAGATTCGCCGCATGTGCGAGCAGGTCGGCCTGAAGGTGGTGGGCCTCAAACGGGTGCGCATCGGCCATGTCATGTTGGGCAATCTGCCGGTGGGCCAGTGGCGCTACCTGGCGCCGCATGAGCGCTTCTGACAAGCCCGGCCCGCATTGGCGCGCCTCCGACCTGCGCGCCGTCACCCTGCTGGCCACCGACGCCACCACGGCCGTGACCCGCATGGTCGAGGGCGTGCACCAGTCGGTCTGGCGCACGCTCGGCGCCCCCGGCGGCGCCACCCCTGAGCAGACGCGCGGCCTGACCGGGCTGATCTACCAAAGCATCAACGGGCTCACGCAGCGCGTTGGACGAGGTCTGAGCGCAGCCCTGAGCCGGTTAGAGCCCTTGCTGCAGCGCCTTGACGATCAGGGCGAGGAAACATTCGCGCGCGCTGCCCTGCTGGCTGCCCTCAACGGCGTCATGGGTGACCGGCTGCAAGCGGCAGGCAATCCGCTGGCCACGCCCATGACGCTGCGTTTTCAGCAACAGGTGCTGGACTGGGCGGCACCACCCGATGCCACCCGGGTCACCCGCAAGGTGCTGCTCGTGGTCCACGGCCTGTGCATGAATGAGCGGCAATGGGCCAGCCAGCATGCCGGCCGCCCCGTCAACCACGCTGAAGCCTTGAGTGCCGCGCTGGGCTACACCCCGGTCTATGTGCGCTACAACTCCGGCCTGCATGTGTCGGAAAACGGCCATGCCTTGGCGCAGCAGCTGGAAGACCTGACACGCGGCTGGCCGGTGCCCTTGACCGAGATCAGCGTGCTGGCGCACAGCATGGGCGGGCTGGTTACACGCAGCGCGCTGTTTGCCGCCAGCCAAGCGGGCATGCACTGGCCTGCTGTACTCAAAAACATCGTCTTTCTCGGCACCCCGCACCACGGCTCACCGCTGGAGCGCGCCGGCAACTGGGTCGATGTGATTTTGGGCAGCACGCCCTACAGCCGCCCGCTGGCCAAGCTCGGCCAACTGCGCAGCGCTGGTGTCACCGACCTGCGTTATGGCCATGTGCTCGACGCCGACTGGCAAGGCCATGACCGTTTCAGGCGCAAGCCCGACAGCCGCGTCCCTCTGCCACTCCCCGCAGGCGTCGCCTGTTTTACCGTGGCAGCGACCACCGCCGCCAAACGCAGTCCGGTGGCGGACCGGCTGCTGGGTGACGGCCTGGTGCCGCTGCACAGCGCGCTGGGGCAGCACGACGACCCGCATCGCTGCCTGAACTTTGCCGCCGATCACCAATGCATTGCCTACCGCACCAGCCACCTGGCCCTGCTCGGCAGCCCGGCGGTGGCACAACAATTGTTGACCTGGCTCAAACCCTGATTTTCTCGGCAACCCTTGAAACGTCCGTTTTCGCCCTTATTTGACAATTTCTCTGAATGCCTGACCGTCTCGGGCACTGACCCTATTTTTTAAACCCAAGCCTATCCCATGACCAAACAAACCCTTTCCTTCCAGGCCGAAGTCGCGCAACTGCTGCACCTCGTGACCCACTCGCTGTACTCCAACAAGGAAATTTTCCTGCGCGAGCTGATCAGCAACGCGTCGGACGCCTGCGATAAATTGCGCTTCGAGGCCATCAACGACGGCGGCCTGTACGAAAACGACACCGAACTCAAGGTCAAGGTCAGCTTTGACAAGGACGCCAAAACGCTCACCATCACCGACAACGGCATCGGCATGAGCACGCAGGAAGCCATCGACCACCTGGGCACCATCGCCAAGAGCGGCACCAAGGACTTTGTGAGCAAGCTCAGTGGTGACCAGAAGGCCGACTCGCAACTGATCGGCCAGTTCGGCGTGGGCTTTTACTCGGGCTTCATCGTGGCCGACAAGATCACGGTGGAGTCGCGCCGTGCCGGCATGAAGGCCGACGAGGGCGTGCGCTGGATCAGCGGTGGCGCCGGCGACTTCGAGGTGGAAAACATCACCCGCCCGGAGCGCGGCACCAGCGTCATCCTGCACCTGCGCGACGACGCCATGGACTATGCGAGCGCCTGGAAAGTCAAGGGCATCATCAACAAGTACTCAGACCACATCAGCCTGCCCATCTTGATGGAAAAGGAAGAGTGGAAAGACGGCGAACTCATCAACCCGAGTGACGAGCAAGGTGGCCGCCAGCCTGGCGCCATGGTCAAGACCGGCGAATGGGAAACCGTCAACAAGGCCAACGCCATCTGGGCCCGCGCCAAGAAAGACATCACCCAGGAGCAGTACGACGAGTTTTACAAACAGATCAGCCATGACTTCGAGGCCCCGCTGGCGCACACCCACAACCGCGTCGAAGGCAGCACCGAGTACACCCAGCTGCTGTACATCCCTGGCAAAGCGCCGATGGACCTGTACAACCGCGAAAAATCGGCCGGCGTCAAGCTCTATGTGAAACGCGTCTTCATCATGGACGACGCCGAGGCGCTGTTGCCGACCTACCTGCGCTTTGTCAAGGGCGTGGTCGACTCCAGCGACCTGCCGCTCAACGTGAGCCGCGAGCTGCTGCAGGAAAGCCGCGACGTGAAGGCCATCCGTGAAGGCTGCACCAAACGTGTGCTGGGCATGCTCGAAGACCTGGCCAAGAACGACAAACTGCCGGAGGCGACGACGTCCGCCGAAGGTGTCACCGATGTGGTGACCGAGGAAGAAAAAGCCGAGGCTGCCGGCAAGTACACCCGGTTCTACAACGAATTTGGCGCCGTGCTCAAGGAAGGCCTGGGCGAGGACTACGCAAACAAGGACCGCATTGCCAAGCTGTTGCGTTTTGCCAGCAGCACCACCGACACCATCAGCGTCAGCTTTGCCGATTACAAGGCGCGCATGAAAGAAGGCCAGGAGGCCATCTACTACATCACCGCCGACAACGCGGCGGCTGCCAAAAACAGTCCGCAGCTCGAAGTGTTCAAGAAGAAAGGCATCGAAGTGCTCCTGATGACCGACCGCGTCGACGAGTGGGCGCTGAACTACCTGCAGGACTTCGACGGCACGCCGCTGCAAAGTGTGGCCAAGGGCGCGGTGGACCTGGGCAAGCTGCAGGACGAAACCGAGAAAAAAGCGGCTGAAGAAGCCGCCGAAACCTTCAAACCGATGCTGGCCAAGCTGAAAGAAGCGCTGAAAGACAAAGCCGAGGACGTGCGTGTGACCACGCGTCTGGTCGACTCGCCCGCCTGCCTGGTGGTGCAGGACCACGGCATGAGCACGCAGTTGGCGCGCATGCTCAAGCAGGCCGGCCAGGCCGCCCCGGATGTGAAGCCGGTGCTCGAAGTCAACGCCGAACACGCGCTGGTGAAAAAACTCGACGGCTCGGTGCACTTCAACGACCTGGCGCACATTTTGTTTGACCAGGCCCTGCTCGCCGAGGGCGGCCTGCCGGCCGACCCGGCGGCTTATGTCAAACGCGTGAATGCGCTTCTGGTGTAAGGCTGCGCTGGCATCAGCCTGAAGTCCACCCCCATAAAAACCCCCTCGGTCCTGGCGACTGACGGGGTTTTTTCTTTCTGGGCCGACGCTTTGGCGAGTAAAAGAATAATGTATTTTCTAAACAATGAGTTTAGAATTGACGCTAATGTTAGCCCGCCATCTGCAAAAACACCTTGAGACCTTGTTGACGCATTTCCCTTGCGTGGTGCTCACGGGCGTGCGCCAGTGTGGCAAAACAACCCTGCTGCACACACTGGGCGACGACTGGCAACGTTTTGACATGGAAAACTCGGCCGACCGCCAGCAAGTGCTGGCCGACCCGGACTTGTTCCTGCGCCTGCACCCGCAAAGATTGATCGTGGATGAAGCGCAATTGGCACCGCCCTTGTTTGTAGCGCTGCGTGTGGCCATTGACAGCAATCGCTCGCAAAAAGGCCGGTTTTTGCTCTCGGGCTCCAGCTCACCCCAACTGGTAAGTCAGATTTCGGAAAGTCTGGCCGGTCGCGTGGCCCGGGCGGAAATGGCGCCCCTGTCTTTATCGGAAGCCTGGCAACAGGCGCCATCAAAGCTCTACAGCTTGCTCACCCACGGCGCCCCATTGGCAGACATCGTGGCCGCCGCTGCACCCAACTTGAGCGCACAACAGGTGAGTGACTACTGGTTTGTCGGCGGCTACCCTGAGCCCTGGCTAGGCACCAGTGACGAATTCCGTGCACTTTGGCAGCGCAATTACCTCGACTCATATTTGCTGCGTGACATCGCCGCTTTGTTCCCCGGGCTCAATCGGGATCGCTTTCGCCAATTCATCACCTTGCTGAGCCAGCATTCCGGCAACATCCTCAACAACGCCGATATCGCCCGAACCCTGGGCGTGAGCGAACCCACGGTGCGCGACTGGCTGGGCATCGCCAATGACACCTTCTTGTGGCGGCATATTCCCGCATGGGACCAGTCCACCACCAAGCAGTTGGTGAAACATCCCAAAGGCTATCTGCGCGACAGCGGCTTGCTGCATCGCTTGCTGCGTATTCCTGATGCGCACATGCTGCGAACGCATCCGGTGGCGGGCAAGTCGTGGGAGGGCATGGTGGTGGAAACGCTGCTCAGAGGGTTCGAAAATGCGGGGCTTGAAGTGCAGCCTTTTCATTACCGCACCCGTGGTGGTGCAGAAGTTGACCTGATCCTGCAAGGTCGGTTCGGCCCCAGTGACCTGCTGCCCGTTGAAATCAAGCTCACCCAGCAAGGCGACAAACGTGCGCTGCGCGCACTGTCGGAATTTGTCAGCACACACGACTGTCCCTTGGGCCTGGTCATCAACAACGACGAACGCCCGCGCTGGCTGGATGAACGCATTCTGTCCATCCCGGCGGCCAGTCTGTAAACCCGGCCATTCATCTTTTTACTCAAGTCCATCAACCCGCAAGCTGCAAACCCATGAAAAAACTTCTTCCCATCACCCTTGTGGCCGCCACCCTGTCTTTTGCCATGGCATCTCACGCCGCCGATGCCACGCTGGAGGCCTCAGCCAAGGAAGCCGGCGCGGTGGTCACCGCCAGCGGTCTGGTCTACAAGTCGGTCAAGGACGGCAGCGGCGCCAGCCCCAAGGCCAGCGACACCGTCAAGGTCAACTACCGTGGCACCTTCCCCGATGGCAAGGAGTTTGACAGCTCCTACAAGCGCAACCAGGCGATTGAATTCCCGCTGGGCAACGTCATCCCGTGCTGGACCGAAGGTGTGCAGCGCATGAAGGTCGGCGGCAAGGCCAAGCTGACCTGCCCAGCAGCCATCGCCTACGGCTCGCGCGGCGCCGGTGGTGTGATTCCGCCCAACGCCACGCTGCTGTTTGAAGTCGAATTGCTGGCCATCAACGGCAAGTGAGTGCGACGCGTGACGCGACCCTGAAACGTCAAAACCCTTGAAAAAGATCGCGCCAACCCCATCTTCAGCAGTAGAGGCTCGCAGTCATGGGGACTGCGGGCCGCTCACCCAAGACACTGTTGAAGAAGGAGAATCTCATGAATGCACTGATGACGCGTGGCGGTCTGTTTGACGACTTTTTCCGCGATGTTGCTCCTGGTTTTTACATCAAACCGCTGCATGGCGACGCCCTGCCGACGCCGGCGCAAATCAAGGTGGATGTCAAGGAAAGTGGCGATGCCTATACCGTCCAGGCCGAAATTCCGGGCGTGCCCAAAGAAGACATCCAGGTGGCGGTGGAGGGCAATGTGGTGAGCCTGCGCGCCGAGATCAAGCAGCAGGACAGCACCGGCGAGGACGAAAAAACCCTGCGCAGCGAGCGTTATTACGGCGCCGTGTCGCGCAGCTTCCAGCTGGCCTCTGACATTGACCAGACCCAGGCCAAGGCCAGGTACGACAATGGTGTGCTGACGCTCACGCTGCCCAAGAAACAGGCCATGAGCGGCGCGCAACGCCTGACCATCGAATAAGTTAGAACCGGAGAATCTTGCCCGGATTCATCAGGTTGTCGGGGTCCAGCGCCTGCTTGATGGCGTGCATCATGGCAATGGCACCGGCACCGGCCTCCTGCACCAGGAAGTCCATCTTGTGCAAACCGACGCCATGTTCGCCAGTGCAGGTACCGCCCAGTCTGAGCGCACGCTGCACCAATTGGCTGTTGAGTTGCTCGGCGGTGGCGCGCTCCTGAGCCGAATCCGGGTCGATCAGGTAACCGATGTGGAAGTTGCCGTCGCCGACGTGGCCGACCAAAAAGTAGTTCAGCCCGCTGGCTTGGGCTTCGGTCACCGAGTCCAGCAGAGCGTCAGCCAATTTTGAGATCGGCACGCAGGCATCGGTGGTGATGACTTTGCAGCCCGGGCGTGACTGGATCCCGGCAAAGTAGGCGTTGTGCCGCGCCGTCCAGAGCTTGGTGCGCGCCTCGGGCGTGCTGGCCCACTCAAAGGTCTGGCCGCCAAAATCACTGGCAATGGCCTGCACGGTCTCGACCTGTTCCTGCACACTGGCGGGCGAGCCGTGGAATTCCATCAACAACATGGCGCCCTCGCGCAGGCTCAAATTCGAGTGCTTGTTGACCATGCGGATGGTGTTGGCATCAAGCAGCTCGCAGCGCGCAATCGGCACGCCCATCTGGATGATATGGATGGTGGTGTTCACTGCCGACGCCAGGCTGTCAAACGAGCAGGTGGCGGCCATCACCGCCTCGGGCAGCGGGTAGAGCTTGACGGTCACTTCGGTGATCACGCCCAGCGTGCCCTCGGAGCCCACCAGCAGCCGGGTCAAGTCGTAACCCGCGCTGGATTTTTTGGCACGGGTACCGGTGCGCAGTACCTCGCCCTGGGCCGTGACCACCTCGAGCGCCAGCACGTTCTCCCGCATGGTGCCGTAGCGTACCGCGTTGGTGCCGCTGGCGCGCGTGGCGGCCATGCCGCCCAGCGTCGCATCGGCACCAGGGTCAATCGGGAAAAACAGCCCGGTGGACTTGACGGCCTCGTTGAGCTGCTTTCGTGTCACCCCCGCTTGTACGGTCACCGTCAAATCTTCGGCGTTGATGGCCAGCACCTGGTTCATGCGGCCCACATCCAGGCTGATGCCGCCCTGCACCGCCAGCAAATGACCTTCCAGCGATGAGCCGACACCAAACGGAATCACCGGCACCTTGAATTGCGCGGCCAGTTTGACGGCATCCGCCACATCCTGCGTGCTTTCGGCAAAGACCACGGCGGCGGGCGGCGGCACGCTGAAAGACGATTCGTCGCGGCCATGCTGCTCGCGCACCACCAGTGCCGCTGAATACTGCTGGCCAAAGCGCTCAGACAAGGCTTGCAGCAAGGCTGCGGGCGCGGGGCGGCTGTCAATTTCCGGGTGCAATAAGGGGGCAGGTGCGTTCACGATGGGTCTCCGTCATAATCGTTCATTATGCTCAATTGCGCCATCACAAGCGCGCAAAATGAAGCGCCATTCCATTTTTTTAAGAGTTCACCCATGGGCAACCGACTGACACAAATCGCCACCCGCACCGGTGACAACGGCACCACCGGCCTGGGTGACAACACCCGTGTTTCCAAAAACAGCCTGCGCGTGCACGCCATGGGCGACGTTGACGAGCTCAACTCCAACATCGGCGTGCTGCTGTGCGAAGCCATGCCGGACGATGTGCGCACCCTGCTGGTCGAGATCCAGCACCAGTTGTTCAACCTGGGCGGCGAGCTGTCGATTCCGGGCTTTGAACTGCTCAAGGCCGATGCCGTGCTGGCGCTCGACAACGCACTGGCGCAGCACAACAAAACCCTGCCGCGCCTGCAGGAGTTCATCCTGCCGGCAGGCACCCGCGCCGCCTCTTTGGCGCATGTCTGCCGCACGGTGGCGCGCCGGGCCGAGCGCGCCGTGGTGGCACTGGAAAGCCAGGAAACGTTAAAGGACACGCCCCGGCATTACCTCAACCGCTTGTCAGACCTGATGTTTGTGCTGGCCCGCGTGCTCAACCGCTACCGCACCGACGGCAGCGTGGGCGATGACGTGTACTGGAAGAGCGAGCGGATTTTGCAGGCGGGTTAAAGCTTTTCGGTCTCGCCCGATTTGGGTTGCCACTTCATCAGGTGTTTTTCCACCTTGCCGACCAAACCGTCGAGCACCAGCGCAAAAGCGGTCAACACCACGATGCCGGCCATCACGGTGTTGATGTCAAAGCTGCCCTCAGCCTGCAAAATCAGATAACCCACGCCCTGGCTGGAGCCCAGGTATTCGCCCACCACGGCACCCACAAACGCCAGACCGACACTGGTGTGCAATGAGCTGAAGACCCAACTGGTGGCGCTCGGCAGGTAAACGTGGCGCAGCAACTGGCGCGCATCCGCCCCCAGCATGCGGGCATTGGCCAGCACCACCGGACTCACTTCCTTGACGCCCTGGTAGACGTTGAAGAACACAATGAAAAACACCAGCGTCACCCCCAGCGCCACCTTGGAGCCCATGCCCAAGCCAAACCAGACCGAGAAAATGGGCGCCAGAATAATGCGCGGCATGGCGTTCATGGCCTTGATATAGGGCTCCAGAATGCTTGATGCCATCGGTGCCAGCGCCAGCCACAGGCCGCCACCCAGGCCCAGGCCAGCCCCTATCGCAAAGGCCATCATGGTCTCCGCCAGCGTCACGCCCAGGTGCTGGTAGATGTCGGCATCGGTGACAAACCAGGCCCAGATGCGTTCGAACATCTTGAGCGGCTCGCCAAAGAAAAACGCGGCCTGGCTGTCGTTGTCAAACATCATAGGCGGGATCAGGCCCGGCACCGTCATCACATGCCAGAAGGCAAACAGCGCCAGCAGCAGGCCAACTTGCCAAAGCCACAGGGTGTTCTGCCGTGGTTTGATGAATTTCCACATAACTTCAGGCCGCTTTCAACTGTTGTTGATAGCCCTTGAGCACCTCTTCGCGCAGCACCGACCAGATGGCCTGGTGCAGTTGCAAAAAACGTGGCGAGGTCTTGATCTCGGCCACATCGCGCGGACGCTCGATGTCAATGGTGAAGTCACCAATCGGGCGGCTGCCGGGACCGGCGCTCATCACCACCACACGGTCGCTCATGGCAATGGCTTCGTCGAGGTCGTGGGTGATGAACAACACCGCTTTTTTCTTCGCCTGCCAAATCTCAAGCAACTCGTTTTCCATGAGCTGGCGGGTCTGGATGTCGAGCGCCGAGAAGGGCTCGTCCATCAGGATGATGTCGGGGTCGAGCACCAGGGTTTGCGCCAGGCTGACGCGCTTGCGCATGCCGCCGCTCATCTGGTGCGGGTAGCGGTCGCCAAAACCGCCCAGACCCACGCGGCGCAGCCAGTCATTGGCCTGGGCGGCGGCGTCGCGCTCGGCCACGCCATGAAACTGCAAGCCCGCCGACACGTTGGCAAGCGCAGTGCGCCAGGGCATCAGGCTGTCGGCCTGAAACATGTAGCCGGCGCGCTGGTTGATGCCCACCAGCGGCTGGCCAAACACGCTCACCGAGCCGGTGCTGGGAATGAGCAGGCCGGCACCGACGTTGAGCAGCGTGCTCTTGCCGCAGCCAGTGGGCCCGACCACGCTGACAAACTCGCCTGCGGCCACCGTCAGGTCCACCTGCTGGACCGCGGTGTAGCGCTGACCGGGCTGGTCCTTGCTGACAAAGGTGCAGGCCACATCCTGCAACGCCAATGCAGCCGTCATGTCAGCCCTTGGGGTACTTGGCGTTGGCCTTTTTGACGAAGTCGTTGGTGTAGACCGCCATCAAATCCAGCTTGGCAGCGGCCAGCTTGTCGTCCACGCTAGCCAGCGCCCTGAAGGCGGTTTGCGCGCCTTTGTCGGGAATCATGCCGTCTGGCGACAAGGCGCCCTTGGCCGCCAAAAAGGCGTCGATGTAGACCGCACGGTCGCCCAGCAAAAAGCCCTCGGGCACGGCCTTGATGATCTCTGCTGCGCCCGCCTTCTGAATCCACTTGTTGGCGCGCACCATGGCATTGGTCAGCGCTTGCGTGGTGTTGGGATTTTTGTCGATGAAGGCTTGCGGCGCGTACAGGCACCCGGCGGGCATGGGGCCGCCAAAAACCCGTTCGGACTCGGCCACATTGCGGGTGTCCGACACAATCCGGAGGTCGCCCGAGCGCTGCAGCAGCGTGATGACGGGGTCCAGGTTGCTCATCGCATCGATCTGGCCCGAGCGCATGGCGGCCACCGCGCCATTGCCGGTACCGACACCAATGATGCTGACGTCGCCGGGTTTCAGGCCCACCTTGGCCAGCGCAAAATTGACCATCACATTGGTCGAGCTGCCCGGTGCCGACACGCCCACCTTTTTGCCCTTGAGGTCGGCCACCGTTTTGAAGTTGGGCATGGTTTTGGGGTTGACGCCCAACACAATCTGCGGCGCCGCGCCTTGCAGCACGAAGGCGCGCATGGGCTGGCCCTTGAACTGCATGTTGATGGTGTGCTCGAACGCGCCAGACACCACGTCGGCACTGCCGCCCACCACCGCTTGCAGGGCCTTGGAGCCACCGGCAAAGTCAACAATGGTCACGTCCAGCCCTTCAGCCTTGAAGTAGCCCAACTGCTCGGCAATGGTCAGCGGCAGGTAATACAGCAGGTTTTTGCCGCCCACCGCCAGCGTGAGCTTGGGTTTTTCCAGCGCTTGCGCCAGCGCCCAATGGGGCAAGGTGGCGGCAACCAGGCCGCCGGCAATCAGGTGTCTTCTTTGCATGGGTTTGTCTCCTGTTAAATATAAAAAAGCAGGGTATCTGAATGCACCCTGTCAGTCGCAAATCATAACGCGTGAGGCTGAGCCGCATGGGGTCGTGTTCTGAGCCAAATAATCGCCGCCCCCGTCAGCGCCACCGGGATCAGGGAACCCGCGTTGAGCAGTTGCCAGCCCTGGGTGGTGACCAGCACGCCCGAGGCAAAAGAACTCAGCGCTGTGACGGCAAAAACAAAGAAGTTGAGCGCCCCTTGCGCCCGGTCTTTCTCCGCTGGCGTATAGGTTTGCAAGGACAGCGTGGTGCTGCCGGTGAACAGAAAGTTCCAGCCGACACCAAGCAAAAACAGGGCGATCAGGAACTGGTGCAACTCAACGCCCGACAGAGCCACGACGATGCACGCGGCATTGAGCAGAACCCCCACGCCCATGATCGGCAGCACGCCAAAGCGCTTGATCAGGTGGCCGGTGAAAAAGCCCGGGGCAAACATGCCGATCACATGCCACTCCAGCACCAGCGCCACGTCAGAAAATGGCAGGCTGCACTGTTGCATGGCCAGCGGCGTGGCGGCCATCAAGAGGTTCATCACACCAAAACCCAGCGCGCCGCAGGCCGCCGCCACGATGAAGACGGGCTGGCGCATGATTTCACGCAGGGGCCGGCCCTCGTCATTGGCTACTCTGACCGGTGTCGCCGGAAAAGTGATGAAAGCCAGCACCGCCATGGACAGCAGCGCGACACCGGCCAGCGCCAGGTAAGCGCCCATAAAGGGCACCTCCGTCAAGGTGCGCGTTTGCGCGGCCAGGTTCGGCCCGGCGACAGCGCCGATGAGGCCACCGGCCATCACCATCGACACCGCTTTTTCTTTGTAGCCGACCTTGGCCAGCTCGGCGGCGGCAAAGCGGTACAGGTTGGCATTGGCGTTGTAATAGCCGGCAATCACCGTGGCCGCGCAGAGCAGCCAGAAGTTGTGGCTCCAGGCGGCATAGGCGCACAACAGCGCACTCAAACCAGCCACCACCAGGCCCATTTGAAACGCCGCCTTTCGGCCAAAGCGGTGCTGGCTTTTGGCCACCAGACCGGTCGAAAACGCGCCGCCCACCACATAACCCATCACCGGCAGTGTGGCCATCCAGCCCAGCGGCGCCAGGCTGAACCCGACCAGGCCGTTGATGGCGATAAAAGTGACGTTGTTGGTCAGGAAAAGGCCTTGGCAGATGGCCAGTAGCCAGAGGTGTCGGTTCATGGGTGGACAGCAAATATAAGTAAATGATTATAAGAGGCAGGTATTGGTCGCCAGCATTGTTTTTTGTGAATTGCTTGACCTGCATCATTTACTTGAACGGCAGGCTTGGTTAATCTTGAGGGCTTGACTTTACCTGTACTTGAACGGCATTTTTCCCATCTTTATGACTACAGTTGCTGATTCCCCTCATCCATCGCGACCGGGCGCGGCTCCGGCGGCAGGCTTGGAACTGGTGTGCCCGGCCGGCAGCCTGCCGGCGCTCAAGGCCGCAGTGGACAACGGCGCAGATTGCGTCTACCTGGGCTTTCGCGATGCCACCAATGCGCGCAATTTTGCCGGCCTGAACTTTGACGAAGCCGCCATCGAGGCGGGCATTCGCTACGCCCATGACCGCGGCCGCAAGGTGTTTGTGGCGCTCAACACCTACCCGCAGGCGGCCAAGGCCGAGCTCTGGCAGCGCGCCGTGGACCGGGCCGCCCACAGCGGCGTCGATGCCGTCATATTAGCCGACCCCGGCATGATGGCCTATGCCGTCAAACACCAGCCGCAACTGCGCCTGCATTTGTCGGTGCAAGGCTCGGCCACCAACTACGAGGCGCTGGACTTCTATTACCAGCACTTTGGCATTGCGCGCGCCGTGCTGCCGCGCGTGCTCTCCATCACCCAGGTCGCCCAGGTGATCGAAAAAACCCCGGTCGAAATCGAGGTGTTCGGCTTTGGCAGCCTGTGC
>NZ_JAMPXE010000129.1 GCF_023701345.1 Rhodoferax sp.
CGTGCGGCATAGGCGGCTGAACGGTCCACTTTCGTTGGGTCCTTGCCGCTGAAGGCGCCACCGCCGTGCGGGCAGGCGCCACCGTAGGTGTCGACAATGATCTTGCGTCCGGTCAAGCCGCAGTCGCCTTGCGGGCCACCCACGACAAAACGGCCGGTGGGGTTGTGTCGATGCTGTGCGGTTTGCCGTCCACGTAGCGCATGGTGACCTGCTTTCATAGGGGGAGTGGCATGGTAGCATCAAGTTCATTTGCCATGACCAGACCTATCTACGTTACCCAACCCTATCTGCCGCCGCTGGAGGATTTCATCCCCTACCTGCAGCAGATCTGGGACCGCAAGATTCTGACCAATGGCGGGCCTTTTCACCAGCAGCTCGAACAGGCTTTGTGCGACTACCTGGGCGTCAAGCACCTGGCACTGTTCGCCAACGGCACCATTGCCCTGGTAACCGCCCTGCAGGCGCTGCGCATTACCGGTGAAGTCATCACAACGCCCTACTCTTTTGTGGCCACAGCCCATTCGCTGCTCTGGAACGGCATCAAGCCGGTGTTTGTGGACGTTGACCCAGACACGCTCAACCTCGACCCCGCGCGCATTGAGGCTGCCATCACCCCGCAGACCACAGCCATCATGCCCGTGCATGTGTACGGCCACCCATGCGATGTGAAAGCCATCCAGAAAATTGCCGACACGTACAACCTCAGGGTGATCTACGACGCGGCCCACGCCTTTGGCGTGCAGGACAAAAGCGGCAGCGTGCTTAACCATGGGGACCTGTCGGTGCTGAGTTTTCACGCCACCAAGGTATTCAATACTTTTGAGGGCGGCGCCATCGTCTGCCCCGACGCCAAGACCAAGCTGCGCATCGACCAGCTGAAGAATTTTGGCTTTGTCGATGAAGTAACGGTGGTTGCCCCCGGCATCAATGGCAAGATGAGCGAGATCAACGCCGCTTTTGGCATGTTGCAGTTGCAACACATCGACGCGGTACGCAACCGGCGCCAGGAGATTGATGCCGCCTACCGCCAACAGTTGGCCGGTGTTAAAGGCATACGCTGTCTGAATGACGCCGGCGAAACCGTGCGCAACTACTCTTATTTTCCAGTTCTGGTGCAGCCGGAGTACCCGTTGGGACGTGACGCACTCTATGAAAAACTCAAAACCCACGGAATTTATGCAAGGCGCTACTTCTACCCATTGATTTCCGATTTTCCGATGTACCGCGGCCTGCCCTCTGCACAGCGCAGCAACCTGCCAGTAGCAGCCGATGCCGCAGACAAGGTGCTGTGCCTGCCGATTTTTCCGGCGCTGCAACCGCAAGAACAGCAGCGCGTGATCGACATCATTCAGGGGGGGTGACATGGCGATGCTGAGCCGGGAGGCAATCACGCAAATGGGCTTTGCCAGCGTTGGCGCCAACGTCCAGATTTCAGACCGAGCTTCTTTTTACGGCAACGCCAGGATTTCGTTGGGTGACCATGTCCGCATAGATGATTTTTGTGTGCTGGCGGCAGGTGCAGGTGGCATCGTGATCGGGCAACACGTTCACATTGCAGTGGCGTCGACCTTGATTGGCGCGGGAAAGATCACGCTCTCTGATTTCACCGGCCTTTCGTCGCGCGTTTCCATCTATTCCAGCAGCGACGACTATTCCGGGGCCACCATGACCAACCCCACGGTACCCAGCCAATACACCGGCGTTACCCACGCTGATGTGTTTTTGGGTCGGCACGTCATCGTGGGCAGCGGCAGCGTCCTTTTGCCCGGCATCACGCTGGAAGATGGCGTGGCCATAGGGGCCTTGAGTTTGGTCACCAAAGATTGCAGGGCCTTCGGCATTTATGCCGGCAACCCGGCGCGACGCATCAGCGAGCGCAAACGCGACTTGCTGGCACTGGAACAGCAGTTCTTGGCGGATCAGGCTCGCTAGGAACAGCCCGATGTCGTTGAGACGAAATATTCTCGCCAACTACTTTAGCCAGGCCTATGTCACGCTGATTGGCATTGTCATGGTGCCGATCTACCTGCGTTACATGGGCGCAGAGGCTTATGGTCTGGTGGGTTTCTTTGCCATGTTGCAGGGATGGTTTCAGTTGTTGGACATGGGTCTCACACCCACCATGGCACGTGAAACCGCCCGCTTCAATGGCGGGGCCAGCGACGCTTCAGGCCTGCGCCACCTGCTGCGCGGGATGGAAGGCATTTTTGTCGGAGTCGCGGTGCTCGGCTGTGTTGCCTTGATGGCCGCTTCCGGCACAATTGCCACCAGTTGGCTGAAGGTGCAGCAATTGCCGCTGGTCGAAGTTCAAAACGCCATCATTTTGATAGCCATGATTGTGGCGCTGCGATGGGTCAGCGGCCTGTACCGCAGTGCCATTACCGGCTTCGAGCGCCTCGTTTGGCTGGGCGGCTTCAACATGGCGCTGGCAACAGCCCGCTTTGTGTTGGTCATACCACTCTTCATTTACGTCGGCACCAGCGTCACGCTGTTCTTCAGCTACCAGTTGCTGCTGGCCGTGCTCGAAGTGGCTGTGCTCGTGTGGCAGACCTACCGCCTGCTGCCCGCCCTGGCGGCCGGCGAACACAGGCCATGGCAATACGCGCCACTGCGGGGTGTTCTGAAGTTTTCGCTCAGCATTGCCTTTGCCAGCTTTGTCTGGATCCTGGCCACCCAGGCCGACAAGTTGATTTTGTCCAAGCTCTTGCCCTTGACCGAATACGGCTACTACACCCTGGTGGTGCTGGTGGCCGGTGGCGTGTTGGCCATCAGCGGCCCGGTGAGTGGCGCGCTGTTGCCGCGACTCACCAAGCTGGCAGCCGCAGGGGATGACGCGGGTTTGCTGCTGCTTTACCGCAATGCGACGCAATTGGTTGCCGTGGTGGCCGTGCCGGCCGCTCTGGTGCTGGCACTCTTTTCTAGACAAGTGCTCTGGGCATGGACCGGCGACGCCGCGCTGGTGGAAACAGCAGCCCCGGTGCTTGCGCTCTACGCCGCTGGGTCGGGTGTTTCGGTGATCGCGGCCTTTCCCTATTATTTGCAATATGCCAAGGGTGAACTCAAGTTGCACCTGATCGGCAATGTGCTTTTTGTACTGCTGCTCATCCCGTCATTGATCGGGGCCACATGGCAGTTTGGCATGCTTGGCGCAGCCTGGGTTTGGCTGGGTTTGAACCTTGCTTATTTCCTGCTTTGGATACCCGTTGTGCACCGTCGTTTTGCCCCTGGTGTGCATTGGCACTGGGTGACGAAAGACGTGCTTTTGACCAGTGTGCCGGCCCTGCTGGCAGCCCTGCTGCTGCAATATACTGCGTCCTGGCCTGTTGGCCGGCCGGCTATCGCCATACAACTCTGCGGTTTGGGCATGCTGTTGTTGGGCATCACCAGCCTTAGCAGCAGCAAGGTTCGCCAACTTCTGGCACACCGCTTCAATCCTGTGGGAATCGTTTAATTGAGTTCTCCAACCGTTTCTGTCTGCATAACGACCTACAACCAGGACCGCTACATCAAGGACTGCGTGGTCAGTGCGCTCGCACAAATTTCCGACACGAGCATTGAGATCCTGATCGGCGACGATGGAACCGGCCCGCAAACGCCGCGCATTGTCGCGAGCTTGATGGAACTGTACCCAGGCAAAATCAGGTATTTCAAGCACGAGAAAAATCTGGGGCCTTCGGCCAACTACCAATTTCTGATCCGCGAGGCGCGCGGACTCTACCTTGCCCACCTGGATGGCGATGATTTCTGGCTTCCGGGCAAGCTCGCCGTGCAACTGGCGTGGCTGCAAGACCACCCTGATAGCGTGGCCTGCTACACGAATGCGGTCGTCGTCAGCGACGACCAGCAGGTAATGGGCGTCTTCAGTTCTCCCATTTCGCAGCCGATCGATTTGGCGTTTTTGCTTGCTAAAGGTAACTTCCTGAACCACAGTTCGCTGCTGTACCGTGCAACCCATAAAGACGTGATCCTGGGGTTCGTGGGCCCGTTTATCGATTACCGAATTCACTTGAACTTTGCCCGCTTCGGCGAACTTGGCCTGATCAATGCCGCCTACGTGGTTTACCGGCTCGGCTCCGAGCACTCGATGGTGCGAACCACGCCGACCCTGGTCCAGGACCTTTATTTTGAGGCTTTGGCTTCAGTGCTGACCGAGCCCTCGGTTTCCAGCGAGGTACGGCACCAAGCTCTGCGGCATTTTTGGCAGGCCATTGCCGTTCAGTGCGTGGCCAGGAGCCGTTATGCGTGGGGATGGGCCTGGGCAAAAAAAATCAGGGCGATCTGTCTTGGTAGCGGCATCAACGTGCTGTTGCCGGGCGTGTTGCTGGCGGTGACAACGCTCACTGCTTTGGTGCTGCGCAAAGGCACTCAGCGAATGACCGGAAAGAATGATTTAAGGGTGCTGCATGAGCGTTGACCTGTCGATATCCAACACACTGCCTTTCGCGAAGCGAATTTGGGCGAGTTTTGTCAGGCGCTACAGCCGACTGGTGTTGTCCGGCCCATGCCATTGTGTTTGTTGCAACCAGAATTCTCCGTTTTTTTTACCGTTCACCGGCGGCACGAGCGCAATTCCGCCAGTCAATTACAAGCTGGACGTGGTGGGCAGTGATCTGCGCCACTATTCCTGTCCGAAGTGCGAATCGAGTGACCGCGAGCGGCACCTGAAGCTTTACTGTCAAAAATTGGAGGTCGATCGCTTGATGGCAAGCGCCCGGGTTCTGCATTTCGCGCCAGAGCGCTGGTTTGCGGTGTTCGTGGCTGCTGCCGGTCCAAGTGAACACATAAAGGCGGATTTGTATCCTGTTGCGGCAGACATTCAAAAAGTTGACATGCTGGCCATGTCATTTCCAAACGCGTCTTTTGACCTGGTCATAGCCAACCATGTGCTGGAGCACGTGGCCGACGATGCGCAGGCATTGTCTGAGATTCACCGTGTGCTGCGTCCCGGTGGTTGGGCGATATTGCAGACGCCGTACAGCGCGATGCTGCAGACCACCTTTGAGGATGCCGGCATTGTTTCCCGGGACGCTCGCGAACATGCTTATGGCCAGGACGATCACGTTCGTTTGTACGGCCAGGACATATTTGACCGCTTCGCTGCGGCTGGTTTTGAATCGCGCGTTGCGCGTCACGAGACAGCACTCATCGATATCGATCCTGCAGTCTATGGTGTTAATCCGCGCGAGCCATTTTTCCTGTTCCAGCGCGCCTGAAGATGGCTGCAGCCGAACTTACTTTTCAAGCCACGCGCAGGCTGCACAACATGAAGCGCGTTACCGTGGTTGTGTTGAACTGGAACCGCTGGCCGGACACCCTGGCCTGCCTTGCCTCCTTGCAAGCTCAGGATTACTCCAACTTCAATGTGCTGATCGTTGACAACGATTCAACCGATGATTCGGTCAAGCAAATCAGGGCGACCATGCCAGAGATCGAGTTGCTGCAAAGCGGCGCCAACCTGGGTTTTGGTGGTGGCTGCAACGTGGGCATCACACGGGCGCTTGCGGATGGTGCGGACTATGTCTGGCTGATCAACAGCGACTCCACGGCCGATGTGCATGCGCTGTCGGCCCTGGTCGATGTTGCAGAGCAAAACCACGCCTTGGGTTCGGTCGGTTCCGTCTTGTATGAAGTGGATTCTCCAAAGCAGATTCAGTTATGGGGGGGTGGCAGAGTGCGGCTCTGTTGCGGTCAATCTCGACATCAGACGGCACCCGGTCCGCTCGATTTCATATCGGGCGCTTCTGTTCTGTTGCGTCGTACCGCTCTTGAAGCCGTGGGCATGTTCGACCAGACGGCGTTTTTCATGTATTGGGAAGACACCGACCTGGGTTTTCGTTTGCGCAAGGGTGGTTGGCAACTGGCGGTGGCCGAAGACTCGCGGGTCTGGCACAAGCAGTCAGCCAGTCTGGGCAAGGGCAACCCCTTGCTGGACGAGTACTTCACCCGTTCCGCCGTGCGTTTCCTCAGGCGTTACGCGCCCGTGCCCTTGGCTTCCATTTCGCTGATGCTTGGCATGATGCTGGCCAAGCGTTTACTCACGGGCGAATTGCGCCGTGCGCAGGCCGTCGTCAAGGGACTTCTGGACGCATGAACACCACCGTGCCAGTGTCCGTGGTCATGCCCTGCTACCGTTGTACAAGAACGTTGGCGCGCGCTGTGGCGTCCATAGCGGCACAGACAAGTTTGCCAGCGGAAGTCATCCTGGTCGACGATGGCAGTGCCGACGGAACCCGCGCGTTGATGCAGGAGCTTGCCGGCAGATATCCGCACGGCTGGATCAAGCTGGTTTTGCAGGACCAGAACACCGGTGCCGCCAGTGCGCGCAACGCCGGATGGGTTGTGGCGTGTCAACCGTACATCGCGTTTCTGGACTCAGACGACGCCTGGCACCCAAAAAAAATTGAGATCCAACACGCTTATATGCAGGCCAACCCGGATGTTGCGCTTTGTGGCCATGGGCACCGGCTGCTGACACAAGGCGTTTTGCCGGACTGGAATGTCGTGCCGGACGATGCGCAGACCATCACCAAATGGGCCTTGTTGCTGTCGAACAGATTCGTGACACCATCGGTCATGCTTCGGCGCGAAGTGACGCCCCGTTTCAACGTGCAACAGCGGCACATGGAAGACCATCGACTGTGGCTGGAAATTCTGTTTAGCGGTGCACGTGTGGTGAGGCTTCGCGCCGAACTGGCGGCAATTTACAAGGTTCAGTTTGGCGTGCAGGGCTTGAGCGCGCAGCTCTGGCTGATGGAGCGCGGCGAGCTGGCAAACTACCGGAGCCTCTACCGCAGGGGATGTATCAAGGGCTACCAGTTTGCTGGTCTTACGCTGTATTCGGTACTGAAGTTTGTGCGTCGCTTGCTTATTTATGGGAGCTATTTGCGATGGAAGAAATAGCTGCTTCAAACACTGTCGACATCTCCATTTCAGTCGTCAGCCACCTGCAGATCGGGCTGGTGACACAACTGCTGGCGGATCTTGACGCGCACTGTGCGGGCTCGCATCTTGAGGTCATCCTCACGCTCAATCTCGAGGAAACCCTGCCCTTTGAATTGAACGGTTTTTCATTTCCGGTCAAGCTGATTCGCAATGATTCGGCCAAGGGCTTTGGTGCCAACCATAACCAGGCCTTCAGGCATGCAAGCGGGCGCTACTTTTGTGTGATGAACCCGGATATTCGCCTTGACAGTAATCCGTTTGAGACCTTGCTGGCCTGTCTGGCTGACAGCTCGATTGGCCTCGTCGCGCCACTGGTATTGGGCGAAAACGGTGAGGTCGAGGACAGTGCCCGGCGCTTTCCGACCCCGCTAACGATACTGTGCAAGGCTTTTGGCCGCTGCAAAGGCACTGACTATGTGATTGGGAACGCGCCTTTTCATCCGGATTGGGTCGGCGGCATGTGCATGCTGTTTCCACGCGCCGTGTTTGAGCTCCTGGGCGGCTTTGATGAGCGCTACTTCCTCTATTACGAAGACGTCGACCTCTGTGCACGCTTGAGATTGCTGGGGTATGAGGTGCTGGTTAATCCGCAGGCCAAGGTAACCCATCACGCGCAGCGAACCAGCCGTCGCAGCTTGACCTATCTGCGCTGGCATTTCAAAAGCATGATGCGTTTCTTTTTGTCACCGGTGTGCTGGCGCGTGCACCGTTTGGAGCGGTCATGAGGTGCTTGCTGACCGGTGCCAACGGTTTTGTGGGCAAAGCGCTCAGCACTGAATTAGTCCGGCGCGGGCACTTGGTCCGGGCTGCCACGCGCTCGGACATGACAGTGCGCGAGGTGGACGTTGTCATTCACCTGGCCGCGCGTGTCCATGTGATGGACGACAGCGCAGTCGATCCGCTGGCCGCTTTTCGCCAGGTCAATACGCAGGGCACGCTGAACCTGGCGCGCCAGGCTGCCGTAGCCGGGGTGAAGCGTTTTGTCTTTGTCAGTTCGGCCAAGGTTAATGGCGAGTTGACGCAGCCAGGTCGGCCGTTCACGGAGTCCGATGCGCCGAATCCGCAAGATGCCTACGGCTTGAGCAAGCATGAGGCCGAGCAGGGTTTGCATGACATAGCCACACAAACCGGCATGGAAGTGGTCATCATCCGCCCGCCGTTGGTTTATGGCCCCGGGGTCAAAGCCAATTTTGCGGCCCTTATGCACGCGGTTCAGCGCGGTTGGCCGCTGCCCCTGGGCGCTATCCGCAACCAGCGCAGTCTGGTGGCGCTGGACAATCTGGTCGATTTCATCGCGACCTGTATGAACCACCCTCAAGCGGCCAACCAGACTTTTTTGTTGAGTGATGGACAAGACCTGTCCACCGCCGAGCTGGTGCGTGGCATGGCGCGTGCAGCCGGAGAGCCTGCGCGCTTGCTGCCGGTGCCGGTTTGGGTTTTGCAGGCAGGAGCTAGGTTGTTGGGCAAGGGGGATGCGGTGCAAAGGCTTTGTGGGAATTTGCAGGTGGATATTTCCAAGGCTCGGGAATTGTTGGGGTGGGTGCCGCCTGTGTCTGTTGAAGAGGGGTTGCGAAGAGCGATGGGAACGTCAGACTGAAGTCTGACCTACAGAAGACAAATTGCAGAATGCAAGATACAGAATTCGGGATGAAAAGACTATTTGACTTGATGCTGGCGGCCTTGGCTGGCTGTATTTTGCTGGTGCCTGTGCTGGTGGTTGCGGCGTTGGTGCGCTTGACGTCCAAAGGGCCGGCGCTGTATTGGTCTGACCGGGTGGGGCGTAACAACACCATTTTCAAAATGCCCAAATTCCGCAGCATGCGGGTGGGCACACCTGCGGTGGCCACGCACTTGCTGGCCGACCCCAAGGCGCATCTGACACCCATTGGCTCCTTTTTGCGCAAAAGCAGCCTGGACGAGTTGCCGCAGTTGTGGAGCATTTTGGTGGGCGACATGAGTTTTGTGGGGCCGCGCCCTGCCCTGTTTAACCAGCACGACTTGATTGAATTGCGCACGCGGC
>NZ_JAMPXE010000130.1 GCF_023701345.1 Rhodoferax sp.
ATGGCACGGCATATTTCAGAGCTGCTGCGTGACACCGCCTACCAGGCATCGAGCGAGCTGGCGCAGGAGCGCGGCGCGTTTCCGCTGTTCAACGCCGATCTCTACCTGAGCGGCCAGAATTTTGCTTCGCGCTTGCCCGCCGATCTGAAAAAACGCATTCACAAGCACGGCCTGCGCAATTCGCACCTGCTGTCGATTGCGCCCACCGGCACCATCAGCCTGGCCTTTGCCGACAACGCCAGCAATGGCATTGAGCCCGCTTTCAGCTGGACCTACAACCGCAAAAAACGCATGCCCGATGGCAGCTTCAAGGAATACGCCGTCGAAGACCACGCCTGGCGCCTGTACCGGCACCTGTTCGGCGCCGATGCGCCCCTGACCGACGCCTTTGTCACAGCCCTGGAAATGAGCGCCCAGGCCCACGAGGAAATGGTGGCGGCCGTGGCGCCCTTCATTGACACCGCCATTTCAAAAACCGTCAATGTGCCCGCCGACTACCCGTATGAAGACTTCCAGGGGCTGTACACCCAGGCCTGGCAGTCGGGACTCAAAGGTCTGGCCACTTACCGGCCCAACTCGGTACTGGGTTCGGTGCTGAGCGTGAGCGCGGCACCAGCACCGAGCAGCGCCAAACCCCTGCAGATTGACGCCACCAACCACCGCCTGCTGCTTGAACGCCTGCCGGCCCCCGTGCTCTCTTCCCTGCGCTGGCCCGGTCGCCCGGACCTGCCGGGCGGCAACCCGGCCTGGACCTTCATGGTGCACCACCCGTTTGGCGACTTTGCCCTGTTCATTGGCGAACTCTCCTTGCAGGAAGGCAGCGCACCGCAGCCCTTTGAAGTGTGGGTGAACGGTGCCGAGCAACCGCGTGGCCTGGGCGCCCTGGCCAAGACCCTGTCGATGGACTTGCGCGCCAACGACCCCGCCTGGCTGCAGCTCAAGCTCGATGCGCTGGCCACCGTCAGCGAAGAGCATGCCTTCGAGATGCCGTTCCCGCCCCATGGCGAAAAACGTTTGTTTCCCGGCGTGGTGGCAGCCACAGCGGCCGTGATCCGCTGGCGCTGTGAACAAATTACGGCCCAGGCGACACAAAAATCAAACCGGCCGGCCCCGGTCTCGACGCCGGTCATTGATGCCATGTTCAGCCGCAATGAGCCCATCACCGGCCCGTCCGGCACCCTGGCCTGGGCCGTCGATGTGGACAACCCGGCCACCAGCGAAGCCTTTACCGTGACGCTCAAGGAGGTCAACCTGCCCGGCCCCGACGGCAACATGGTGACACGCCCCTGCGCCGTGGGCTTCAGCGGCAACTACCCGAAAGCCATGGACGGCCTGGCGCGTCTGCTGTCGCTTGACATGCGGGTGATCGACCCGGCCTGGATTGGCATGAAGCTGCGCAAGCTGCTCAATTACGCCGAACCGCTGGGCCATTTCATGGCTTTTGTGCCGGGCCTGCCCAACGGTGAAAAGCGCCAGCAAACCTGGCCCTCGACCGTGGCCTACATTGCGCGCCTGATCATCCACCGCTACGCCATGCTGGGTATCTTGAATGAAGAAGGCTACCCGCTGCGTGACATGGGTGTGCTCGACACGCCAGAGGCACGCGAAGCCAGCAAAACCATGGCCGGCAAAACCTGCCCCGAGTGCGGCAACCCCACCGTGATCCACAAGGACGGCTGCGACTTCTGCACCGCCTGTGGTTATGTGGGCCAGTGCGGGTAAAAAAACTGTGTCAGTTGCGCACCACCAGCACCGGCAGCCTGGTGTGCGACAGCACGGCTTGGGCCACACTGCCGAGCACCAGTTTTTCAAGGGCATTGCGGCCGTGTGAACCCATCACGATCAGGTCGGCCTGCAATGACTCACCGGCTTCGACAATGCCGCGCCAGGCGGTGTGCGCCTCGACCACCGAAGTCTCCACATTGACATCGGCATCGGCAAATGACTGCTTGGCAAGCTTGACAGCGGCATTGGCCTCGGCCGTTGCTGCGCTCAAATATTCAGCCTGGCCATAGGCGAAATCGGTACCCACGCCAGTAAAGGGATAGGGATCTATCACATATATCACCGTAACCCGGCTGGCAAACGCCTTGGCCAGGGCAGTCGCCTTGTCCACGGCCATCTGTGCGGTATCGGAGCCATCGACAGGGACCAGGATATGATTGAACATGACTTACTCCTATTAAGTAAACAGACCAAGGCATTTTCAACCAAATCATCGGCCCGACACTGATAAAACGCATGAAAAGCGTGAACTGCACCGTGGCTCAAAGCGCGCGCCCGGAGCTCCGGGGGACAGGCAGCAGGTCAAATGTCTTCCGGCACCATCTTGATCGAGCCGCAAGGGCATTCCGAGACACAAATGCCACAGCCTTTGCAGTAGTCGTAATTGAACTCAAAGCCTTTGCCGGGGCCAAGTTTGATGACGGCGTTGTCGGGGCACACGCCGTAACAGTTGTCGCATTCAAAACAGTTGCCGCATGACAGGCAGCGCCTGGCTTCGAACAGGGCATTGCTTTCATCCAGGCCGCCCTGCACTTCTTCAAAGGTGGATTGGCGCCGGATGATGTCGAGCATGGGCCGCACCGTTTTGGGCGCGTCGCTGTAGTACCAGGTGTTGAGCAAATCGAAGCTGGCTACTTCAGTTTTTGGCGCCGGCACATGAACCGTGCCGCGCAACCAGGCATCGATATTGCGGGCCGCTTTCTTGCCATGCCCGATCGCCACCGTCACGTTGCGTTCGGCTGGCACCATGTCGCCGCCGGCAAAAATACCATCATGGCCGGTCATCATCTGCCCATTGACCTGCACCACGCCATCCCGCACCGCCATGCCCGGCACCCCTTCGATCAACGACAAATCCACGTCCTGGCCTAGCGCCAGCACCACCGAGTCGGCTTCCAGTGTCTCGAACTCACCGGTTGGTTGTGGAAAACCCTTGTCATCGAGCGCCATTTTTTCGACCGTGATGGACGACTCGCCGGCCTGCTTGATGGTGGACAGCCACTTGATCATGACCCCCTCCTGCAGCGCTTCTTCGACCTCGAAGTCATGCGCGGGCATCTTGTCGCGGTTGCGCCGGTAAACAATGATGGACTCGGTCGCGCCCAGCCGCTTCGCGGTACGGGCCACGTCGATGGCCGTGTTGCCGCCGCCATAGACCACCACGCGGCGACCCAGCATGGGCTTGTCTTCGCCCTCCATGGAACGCAGCACCGCCACCGCATCCAGCACCTTGGCCGAATCGCCCGCCGGAATGAAGGCGCGTTTGGCGATGTGCGCACCCACGGCCAGAAAGACGGCATCGAAACCGCCCGCCTCTTTGGCTTGCAGCACGTTGTCCACCTTGGTGTTGTATTCAATGCGCACACCCAGCGCCACAATGCGCTGCACCTCGGCATCGAGCACCTGGCGCGGCAAGCGGTATTGCGGAATGCCAAAGCGCATCATGCCGCCCGGCAGCGGCCCGGCCTCGATCACAGTGACCGCATGGCCCAGCCGTGCCAGGTGATAAGCCGCCGACAAGCCCGAAGGCCCGGCGCCGACCACCATCACCTTTTTGCCGGAACTGGCCGCCGGCACAGGCAACTTCCAGCCCTGGGCAATGGCTTCATCACCCAAAAAGTGTTCGACCGAGTTGATGCCGACGGGTGAATCAAGTTGACCCCGGTTGCACGCGCCTTCGCAGGTGTGGTAACAAACGCGCCCCATGATGGCCGGGAACGGGTTGTCTTCCACCAGCGTGCGCCAGGCTTCCTGGTAGTTGCCGGACTCGGCATGGAACAGCCAGCCCTGAATGTTTTCTCCGGCAGGGCACTGGTGATTGCACGGTGGTTTGCGACTCAGGTACACCGGACGCTCGGTGCGCCAGGAACCCGTATGGTTGGCCAGCGAACTGCCGACATCGAGTGTGATGGCAAATGGTTTTTGCATAGTGTCCTCAACTGATTAGGTCAACAAACCAAAACGGCGGATATTGCGGTCGGCGCGCGCCTGCAAGAGCGCCAGGGTGGCCACATCAGGCTTTTTGCCAAACAGGTGGGCAAAACGTTTTTGCGGCTTCAGGTAATCTTCCACCGGCACCTGGCGACGAATCTTCAGCACGCCCGTGACCTCGCCGCGCTCGGCTTCGAATACCGGGAAGACCCCGCTCTCAACCGCCAGCCTTGACAGCTTGATGGTGTCATGCGAGGCCGCGCCCCAGCCCAGCGGACAGGGCACAAAAATATGGATGTAGCGCGCGCCATGCATCGACATGGCCTTGGTGACCTTGTATTCCAGATCGTGCAAATCCGCCACGGTGGCGGTGGCCACGTAGGGAATTTCGTGCGCCATGGCGATTTGCGGCAGGTTCTTGCCTTGGCCAAATTCATTGCCCGGATGCGGCCCCACGGCCATGGTGGTGGCGGTGCGCGCCGCCGGCGGCGTGGCACTGGAGCGCTGCACGCCGGTGTTCATGTAGGCCTCGTTGTCGTAGCAGATGTAGAGCACATCGTCGTTACGCTCGAACATGCCCGACAGGCAGCCAAAGCCGATGTCGGTGGTGCCACCGTCGCCGCCTTGCGCCACCACCCGCACATCGCTACGGCCTTTGGCCTTCATGGCCGCAGCAATGCCGGTGGCGACCGCTGCCGTGTTGCCAAACAGAGAGTGAATCCAGGGCATTTGCCACGAGGTTTCGGGGTACGGTGTGGAAAACACTTCCAGACATCCGGTGGCGTTGGCGGCGATCAGCTGGCCGTTGGTGGCCGCCATGGCGGCATCAATGGCGTAGCGTGCGCCCAGCGCCTCGCCACAGCCCTGGCAGGCACGGTGACCGGAGTTGAGTGAATTGCTGCGTGCCGTACCCGACTGCACGCTGCGTTGCTCGGGAGCAAGCAGGCGGTTGCCGACCGTGAAGGTGCCGGTTTGGTAAAACTTGATCAATGACTTTTCCATGATGGTTCTTTCTTGTCAGTTGAACATCAGGCTTGGGGCGATGGCACCGTGCCCATGTCGCGCAGGATGCCTTCGGCAACCGGACCGGAACGGCGCTGTGTTTTCTCGCGCTCCAGCACCCGGTTGACCACCGCCCAGTCCAGGTCCAGAAAAGTCAACAGCTCAAGCTTGTCGGCAATCGCGTCCAGCAGTAACTGCTGCACCGAAGTCTTGGTGATGGCACGCCCGCCCAAACCCGCCACCACGGTCAGCACCGGCTGCGGGCGGTTGCGCACCGCGCTGCGCACATCACGCGACACAATGCCGCCGATGCCCACGGCAAAACACTTCTCGATGACCACGATGCGCTTGGCCTTGGCGGTGGCATCGCGAATGGCCGAGATTGGGAACGGACGGTACGAGGTGATGCCCAGCACGCCCACCTTGATCCCCTGGGCGCGCATATCGTCCACGGTGTCCTTGATGGTGCCGAGCACCGAGCCCAGCGCGATCACGATGGTTTCGGCATCTTCGGTCTGGTAGGTTTTGATCAAACCACCTGAATCACGGCCAAACTCCTTTTTGAACTCGGCGGCAATTTGCGGAATCAGGTCGAGCGCCTGCATCTGCTTGGCGTGGGCCAGGTAGCGCACTTCGGTAAACGCCTCGGGCCCCACCATGGCACCGATCGTGACCGGATCATTGGGATCAAGCACCTGACGTGGTTCGTAAGGCGGCAAAAACCGGTCCACCTGGGCCTGGTCGGGCATATCGACGCGCTCGTAGGCGTGCGTCAGGATGAAACCGTCCATGCAGACCATCACCGGCAGCGACAGTTCTTCGGCAATCTTGAAGGCCTGAATGTGCAGGTCCAGTGCCTCCTGGTTGGTTTCGGCAAAAATTTGCAGCCAGCCGGCATCGCGCATCGACATGCTGTCGGTGTGGTCGTTCCAGATGTTGATGGGCGCGCCAATGGCGCGGTTGGCCACCGTCATGACAATCGGCAAGCCCAGGCCGGAAGCGTTGTAAACCGCCTCGGCCATGAACAGCAGCCCCTGGCTGGCGGTGGCGGTGTAGGCACGCGCGCCGGCCGCTG
This sequence comes from Rhodoferax sp., assembly GCF_023701345.1. Lineage (GTDB taxonomy): Bacteria > Pseudomonadota > Gammaproteobacteria > Burkholderiales > Burkholderiaceae_C > Rhodoferax. Next base: position 6,014 of record NZ_JAMPXE010000130.1, read on the forward strand.
AGGCCCCGATGGCCACGCTCAGGGCGGCAAACTCGGATTCGACATTGACGAACTCGCAGGACGCCAAGTCACCCGACTTGACCAGCTCGCCCAAGCCTTCCACGATATGGGTCTGCGGGGAAATGGGGTAGGCGCAAATCACTTCGGGGCGGCTCAGCGCCACGGCCTTGGCTACGGCATGCGAGCCTTCGCATTGTTCAAGCATGATGGGTCTCCTCTTGCTGTTTTGCGTGTCCCATGACGGACTTGTAAGCTTCCGCCGCGGCCGCCTTGTTACCCAGGGCGACCGGGCCCGTGAATTTGTCATCGATGGCGCGCTGCACGGCGTCCAGTGAGATCAGGCCGCACAGGGCGGCAAAGGCGCCCAGCAAGGGCACATTGGGCACGGCCCGCCCGACGTGTTTCATGGCCAGCTCCGAAGCCGGCACCGTGAGCAGATGCGCGGGCTGGAAATCCCTGACAAACTCGCCCAGCCCCAGTTCGGCAAACGTGCGCGTGGTGTTGATCAGGATGTAGCCGTCTTGTCTGAGACCGCTAAAGACATCGACCTGGTGCAACAGGGTCGGGTCCTGAATAATGATGGCATCAGGCTGCATGATCGGTTCGCGCAGGCGAATCTCACGGTCATCCATGCGGCAAAAAGCCACCACCGGCGCGCCAGTGCGCTCAGAGCCAAAACTGGGAAAAGCCTGGGCATGGCGCCCCCCCAGAAACGCAGCGATGGACATCATCTCTGCTCCCGTGACAACCCCTTGGCCGCCGCGTCCGTGAATGCGAACCTGAAACATGGTGTGCTCCTCAAATGTTGTTGGGTCAAGCAGACAAAGTGCCTGCGGCCTTTTTCAACAAGCCGGATCATCTTCCGACGAGGAATCGGATCGTTGATTTGGATCAAACTCTTCTACGATAAGGAACCGTATTTCACATTACAAAATAATGATCTGGGTCAAGGCGAAACCATTGCGCGGCACAAGTGGTCAGCGCCCCTTATGCGGCCCTGCTGCCGCCCTAGCGCTGCATCTGCGCAGACCATTCATGGCTGTGGTGGTGCGAGCTGTTCGACGGATAAGGAAGTCGTGCAGGAAAGTGCCGTCCCGGCCTGATCAAACCGGACCATCAATCGAGCAACGCGGCGTACACCATGTCACGAAACAGCATGCGGTAGTACTCGCGCTGGTTCGGCGCTTGCAGCATCAGGATGCCAAACAGGTCCAGCGCCGGATCGACAAAAAATGTGGTGCCGGCCAGACCACCCCAAAAATAGGTGCCCACCGAACCCGGCACCGGCGCCACGCCCAGATGTTTGCGCACGGCAAAGCCCAGTCCAAAGCCGTGCCCGGCGGGCAGCAGTGACCGCGAACCCGCGCTGTGCACCGGGATCTCTCCCAGGTGATCGGTGGTCATGAAATCGACCGTGCGCGGGCCCAGCAGGCGCACGCCGGCGAGCTCGCCACGGTTCAGCATGAACTGCAAAAAGCGGGCGTAGTCCATCGCGGTGGACGCCAGGCCGCCGCCACCGGAGGCCAGCGCCGCATCGGCACGAACATCAATCACACGCATCTGCACGCCGCCATCAGGGTCGCGTGCAAAGGGTTCGGCGATCAGGTCGTGGTGTTGCTCAGCCACCGCGAAGGCGGTATGGATCATGCCCAGCGGCTCAAAAATGCGCTCACCCAAAAAGGCTTGCAGGGTCTGCCCCGAGATAACCTCGATCACCCGCCCCAGCACATCCGTGGCCCGGCTGTACTCAAATGCGCTGCCAGGCTCGAAGATCAATGGCAGGCCAGCCAGTTGCCGGGTGAATTCGTCCAGACTGCGCTCGCGCGAGCCAATGCGCAACTGGGTGTACTGGCGCTGCACCGGGGTGCTGCCCAGAAATTCATAGGTCATGCCCGCGGTGTGGCGCAGCAGATCATGCAGCGTGGCAGCGCGCCCAACGGGCTGCAATTGCACCGCGCCATCCTGAAAAGTGGCCACCTGCTGGGCCGCAAATTCTGGCAAAAACTTGGCCACCGGGTCATTCAGCAGCAAGCTGCCCTCTTCCATCAGCATCATGGCCGCCACCGAGACAATCGGCTTGGTCATGGAATAGATGCGAAAGTGGGCCTCTGACGTCATGGCAACACCAGTGGCCGGGTTAAGCAACCCGACACTGTCGAACAAGGCCACCTGGCCATGCCGCGCCACCACTGCCACCGCGCCAGGCAAGCGTTTTCTGTCTGTCTCGCCCTGCAAGACGGTCATCAAGCGCTGTAGGCGCTGGGGGCTCAGCCCTACTTTTTCAGGGGCAACCAACTTTAAAACCATCTCATCTCCAGTTTATGAAAAGTGCTCAGGCGGGGGCTTCATCATTCGCATAAGCCGACAGACGGGCACCGCAATGGCGACAATAATTAGCATCGGGCATGTGTCCCTCGGTCAAACATTCCTGGCAAGTGCGGGTGGTGGTGGGCGCATTGCGCGCATAAGCCATCTCGGCGGTGACAATGCCCGTGGGGACCGCCAGCGTGCCCCAACCCAGCAACATCATGGCCGAAGCAATCAGTCGGCCAAAATCTGTATGAGGGGTGATGTCACCAAAACCCACCGTGGACATGGTGGTAATGGCCCAATACACCGAGATGGGAATACTGGTAAAGCCGTTGGCAGGCCCTTCAACCACATACATCAAGGTACCCACCACCAGCACAATCATCAACACCGCCGTCAGAAACACCATGATCTTGCGCTGACTGGCGCGCAGAGCCTGACCAAGCACCTGGTACTCCGACACGTAAGCGGTCAGCTTGAAGACCCTAAACACCCTGAACAGCCGCAGGATGCGCACATCAATCAGCACCCCCACTTC
>NZ_JAMPXE010000014.1 GCF_023701345.1 Rhodoferax sp.
GCGGACTGTGCTGGGCATTGACGTAGAAAATGGTCAGCGCACATGGGAAGTTTATTTCCGCCAACTGGTCGAAGCGGCTGAGGCCGTTGGCATCCTCGTCATGCGCAGCGGCATCGTTGGCAACAACACGCACCGCCCTCTGGACGTGGCTGAGTTCCGGGGTTTTGCCGTCAGCCATCCGCTAGCCCCCCTCGTCTTCATCAACAGCGCCGACGCCCCGGCAGCACGGCTATTCACCCTGATACACGAACTGGCCCATATTTGGGTGGGCAGCAGCGGCATATCCAACGCCAGTCCTGGCAACGCCCGGCGGGAAGAAGTTTTCTGCAATGCCGTGGCCGGTGAGTTTCTGGCACCCCATGACGTGTTCATCCCCCTGTGGACTGCAAGCACCGACAGCCTGCCCGAGCGTGTGGCCGAACTGGCCCAGCGCTTTCACGTCAGCCGCCTTGTCATCATGCGGCGTGCATTTGATTTGGACCTGGTGGATCACGCCACTTACCTGCAGCACTACCAAGCCGAACTGGCCGCCTTTCGTAACAAGCCGGGCGGCGGTGGCAACTTTTACCGCAATGCCAACGCCAAAAATAGCAAGCGCTTTGCCCGCGCAGTGCTGGCCGAGGCCTTGAGTGGCCGTTTGCTGCTGCGGGATGCCGGACGCCTTCTGGGTGTTCAACCAGGCAAGCTGAAAGTGCTCGCAGGAGTGTTGGAACAGTGATCTACCTGCTGGACGCCAACACGCTGATTGAAGCCAAAAACCGCTACTACCAGATGAGCATTTGCCCCGGCTACTGGGACTGGCTGCACAAAGCCAATCAAGCGGGTGAAGTGAACAGCATCCGTAGCGTGCGCGATGAACTGCAGCGTGGTAATGACGCGCTAGCCGAATGGGCCAAAGGCCAAGCCCCCTTGTTCCTGGATGAATCCGACCAAGCCACGCAGACCGCTTTTGCCCAAGTGGCCCAGTACGTGGCCAGCAATGCTTTGTTAATGAAAACTGGCGCAATTGAAGAATTTCTGGGCGGCGCTGACCCGTGGTTGATCGCCAAGGCCATGACAATCAACGCCACGGTCGTGACGCATGAGCAACTGAACTTGGCTATCCGCCGTAAATTCCTGATTCCCAATGTTTGCCAGCACTTTGGCGTGCGGTTTGTGGATACGTTTGAGTTGCTGAATGCGCTGGAGGCGCGGTTTGTGCTGGAAGGATGAGAACGGTCTAAACCGGTCACCCAATGTCTGGGAAGGCCGTGGTCCCCGGCGATCAAACTGTGTCGGCATCGGAAGGGCGCCGCTCGTCACATCGCGTCACAGTGCGTTCCACGAAAATAGGGATTAAAGCCAAGTCGCCCGATTCTCTTGAAGGTGATTTTCCGCGATCCCCTGGCTGGCAATGCATATATCCCGCTGCAGCTATGCCGGAGTACAGTGTTGATCTCAATAAAGGAGGAGACGTGAAAATAAGAAGAATCAATATCCAAAATTTCAGGGGCGTAAGGCGTCTGGAATGGAATCTTCCTGATCAGCAGATTTTCTGCCTGATTGGAAAAGGTGACTCTGCAAAAACGACAATCCTTGATGCCATCCGGTGTGTCTTCAATCCTCAATGGAACCTCGCATTCAACGACTCGGATTTTCATCTTTGCAAAACCGACGATCCGATCAAGATTGAGATCGTCATCGGTGATCTGCCTGATGAATTCTGTTCAGAGCAAAAATACGGTGCGCATCTGCGTGGTTTGGACAAGACCACATCCACGCTTCATGACGAGCCGGAGGATCACGATGAAATCGTGCTCAGCGCCCATCTCAGCGTGGCAAAGAACTTGGAACCGAAATGGAAGATCGTCACAGCCAGGAATCCTGATGGTGTGGACTTCAAGGCTGCAGACCGGGCGAAGGTCAATGTTGGCCTGATTGGATCCTACAGCGAGAAACAACTGACCTGGGCGGCCGGAACTGCCCTCGCCAAGATCACGGAATCGGAAAACCTAAGCGAGTCGCTCGTTGATGCCACACGCGCTGCACGAAACTCGCTCGATGGGCAGCGAGCCGCTGCCTTGAAGAACTTCGATGCGGCAGCGGCCAAGTCGGAGGTGGTAGCGAAGAAGCTCGGGATTCCGGTTGATGACTCTTTCAAGGTCAATCTCGATCTCGGCTCCATCAGTATCAGAATGGGCGGACTGACGTTGCACGATGGTGATATGCCGCTTCGGCAGCTTGGGCTTGGATCACGAAGGATGCTTCTCTGTGGCATCCAGAAAGAAAATCTCGAAGAGCGACATATCACTCTCTTCGACGAACTGGAACTGGGACTCGAGCCCCACCGGATCGCGCGGCTGATCAAGCACATCAAAGATGACGCAACGGGGCAGTATTTCCTGACGACCCATTCTCCGTCCGTTTTGCGAGAGTTGACAGTTACCCAACTCCACGTCGTACACAAGTCAGCCGGTGACGTGGAGGTGGTGGCCACCGCAGGCAAGGACCTGGAAGGGCTCAACATTCAAGGTCACGTTCGTTCCAGTGCGGAAGCCTTCCTGTCCATGAAGGTGGTTGTCTGCGAAGGCGCAACAGAAGTGGGCTTCCTGCGTGGCCTGGACAATTATTGGGTAGCGTCCGGCCTGAATCCACTGTCCTACGTGGGCACTGTATTGCTGGATGCTCATGGCGCCAGCAAGGTCAAAAGTCTCGCGACTGGATTCAAAGCGCTGCACTACGACGTATGTGCAGTGGCAGATGGCGATGCGCCAGCGCAGTTCTCGCCGAAGGACGCGGAAGACTTGACCAAGCAGGCGATCGAGGTGTTCATCTGGTCCGATCAATTGGCTCTCGAGCAGCGGGCGATGTTCGACCTGCCGTGGGCCAGTGTCCTTGCGAGCGTCAAGTTAGCACAGGAACTGGGGCTGTCTGTCCATGACAACGTGCGCTCAAAACTAAACGTCGTGCTCGATCCGGACATCATGAAGTGGCCCGATTCACCCGAGCTGCGCAAAGCGGTCGGCGACGCAGCGAAAGCCAACTCTTCGCCGTGGTTCAAATCCATCTCAGATGCGCAAAGCTGGTTTGACACGATAGCGCCTGCCTTCGATGATCCGAATTTCAAGCAGCGCGAGTTGGCCACCAAGTTGAATCGACTCCGCGCTTGGGTGGACCATGGATGAGGATTTGCCCAAAAAGCTCGCAGAGTTTGACGGCAAAGGCTACGTAATTGCGCCTGCCGGATACGGTAAGACGCATCTCATCGCAATGGCCGTCAAGGCCTCGTCGCAACGCCAGTTGATCCTGACACACACCTATGCTGGCGTCAACGCGATCAAAAAGAAGATGCAGGTACTGGCTGTTCCCGCGTCGCGCTACCAGATCGACACCATCGCAAGCTGGGCGTTGCGACTGTGCCTCTATTTCCCCAAGACCTCTAACTGGAAGAAGGAATACCCAAACAGCAAAGAATGGGGGAAGCTCTACGAGGCGTGCACTGCCATGCTCGACAGACCCTTTGCTAAACGCTTTGTCAAAAGTTCTTACTCGGGCATCTATGTAGATGAGTACCAGGACTGCTCGACTCAGCAGCACACGCTGGTCGAGGCGGTGACGAAACTGTTGCCTTGTCGTCTCCTGGGTGATCCCATGCAGGCAATCTTCGACTTTGCAGACCAACCAGTTAATTGGGAACAGCATGTCTATCCCCACTATCAGTTGCTGGGTGAGCTGAAAACGCCGTGGCGATGGCGCTTGGCCGGTGCTACCGAACTTGGGGACTGGCTCGATGATGCGAGAAAACGGTTGCGTGCCGGGGAAAAAATTTCGCTCGCTACGCCACTGCCCAAGGGTGTTCGAAGGGTTGCTGTTGATCTGACGGACTTCACCAACCCAGGGCGTCTCAATTTTTTCTATGAGTTCCTGGACCATGAAGAGACGGTGATTGCCATTCACTCAGGCGATCCGAAATCCAAGAACAAGACCCACAAGCTTGCGCAGTCGCTCGGCGGCAAGTTTTCCAGTATCGAAGAGGTCGAAGGAAAGGATTTGTTTAGCTTCATCAAAAAACTCGAAGCTTCCAAGACGGTCAAGCAGAAGCTGTGCCTGGCGATCGAATTCGCCAAGAAATGCTGCAACGCGGTGGATGGAATCTTGAGTGCTGCCACCAAGCGCGGGGAGCATGCGAAGGCCACGAAGGTAACCAAGTATCCCAAAATACTGGAGGTCGCTAATCACTACCTAGCAGACCCTTCGAGTCCGAATTTAGCGCGCTTGGTGACTGCTATCCAGACCAACCCGGAAACGTCAACGTATCGGCGCGACTTGGTGAACAGATTTATGAAAGTCCTGCGGACGCATGAGGAAAATGAAGGACTGAGTCTGTTGGAAAGCGCGCAGCGTTACCAGCGTGACTTCCGTCATTCCGGGCGGCCTATCCGTCACAACAAGCTCATCGGAACGACTTTGCTGGTCAAGGGTCTTGAGTATCACCACGCGATCATTCTGGAGGCGGAAGCCATGTCGCCCAAGGAGCTGTATGTCGCGCTGACTCGTGGAGCCAAGACCATCACGATAGTGAGCCTAGAAAACACCATTCCAACCTGACTCATGAAGCTCTTGCGTTTTTTGCCGAGAGACGCACTTCAAGCCAATGATGGCCACCAGAGGTCGATAATCCGGCACACTTCAGGCATGACTGAAAACATCCGACTCGAAGTTCCCGACGTCTTGGTGCAACACTCGGTACTGCTGAATATCGGGTTTTTATACAGCCTCGTTAGCCCTCAAGAAAGGTTGCCATGCGCGTAGTCAATATCGCTCAGTTTGAGAACTCGGTTGTCATCCACTTCGATACCGATGACACGCGCATCAATGCGTACACCTTAGCATCAACGCTAGTCGCTCTCGCCGACGCAGCGAAAGCCGCAAATACAACGTTGAATGTCGGCTGCGAAATAGAGATCGTCGTCGAGGCGCTGGGGCCCGGTAGTTTCCGCGCGCTCATCCGCGCACTGTATTCAAGCTCTCGTAACCTCTTCGCGAATCAGATCGTTATGGGTCTTGTGCTTGGGGTCCTGGGTAACTACATTTATGAACGTACGCTGGCAGTCGATGACAAGGTCACGGTTGAAGTCAAGACTGACGAAGTAATAATCCAAAAGGGCAATGATCGAGTCGTAGTCCCGAGAAACGTTTACGACGCGACAAGACGGGTTGAGAAGAATCCACAATTCGTCAAGGCTATGACTCGCACGTTCGAGGCCGTGGCGGCTGACGAGAAGGTCAAATCTTTTGGACTCGTCGAGAAAATGGATTCGCCTGCTCCAGCGATCCCAATACCCCGTTCCACGCTCATCTCCCTTGCCACACAAACGCCAGAAGACCCAGATTGTCGAGTCATCACTGAGCAAGCCGAGCTCCAGATCGTGAAGGCAATTCTCAAGAAGTCCAACCGTCGGTGGGAGTTCGTTTGGAGGGGAATCACGATATCAGCGCCGGTAGTGCATGATCGTTTCTATGTGGATTTCTTTGCCCACGAAATCACCATTGCGCCGGGCGACACGCTTGAAGTCACACTTGCCATTAAGCAGGCTAAAGACCCTGACACAGGCATCTACACGAACGTTGGGTACGAGGTGGTTGAGGTTCATGGTCATGTTCCCCGCGTCAGGCAAATGCCACTCACCGGATGACCGCTAATGTGCAGCGGGTATTCGGCCACACGTTAACTATTTGTAATTGGCTGTTTCAGCCATTGAGTAACCTCCAAGAGCATACTTACTGACCGTCAGTCAATCAGTCAGTGTCCCGAGCGTCTGGCCCATCAGTGCTTGCATGGACCTTGGCGAAAGCCAAAATCACCTCGCGGATGATCTTGCGTTGAGAGGCTGGCAGCTTGAGGAAAGCATCGAAAGTTTCCCGCTCCAGGTAGTCCACGCCTTCGTCCCAGCGCTGCTTGTGTTGCTGGATGGAGTTGCGTACTACCTCGCCAAAGCGCAGTACCTGTGGCTCCACCTTCAGCCATTCGGCAAGAACCTGCAATTTTTCTTGTGTTGGAATAGAACGACTGTTAAGCCAACCCCAGGCAGCTTGATTGCTGATGGAGCGCCCGTACCAACGTAAATTGAACTCGTGCTCTATCACGGACGGACTGGCTAAATACCCGGCCTTGATCATGGCATCGCGTAGCCGATTGCTGAATTCGATCTTTTCATTCATCCGCCCGAAGCTATTGAATGCTTGAGAAATAAATCAATTTTCAGTTGATAATCATTTAAACAATTACTTGATTTTGTTATCAACTGTCTGTTGATTTATTCAATGCCCAAATCTCTGCTCGAACAACTCCCCGAAATCGTGGCCAATGGCCGCAAAGAAGCCGAAAAAATCCTGGAAGGCATTGAGAGCCGCCACCGCGTGTCGCTGCAAACACGTGAGGTGGTGCTACCCGCCAAGGACTCTGCGGCGCAGGACTGGGTGACGGCGCAAAACCGGCAGGCACAACAGGCCAGCCACGACGACGCCTGGACCAACCGCCTGATTTACGGCGACAACTTGCTGGCCATGGCGGCGCTGCTGGCGGGCGATGACAACACGCCCAGCTTGCGCGGCAAGGTGGACCTGATCTACATCGACCCCCCGTTTGACAGCAAGGCGGACTACCGCACCAAGGTCAACTTACCCGGCGTGGAGCTGGAGCAAAAACCCACCGTCATTGAGCAGTTCGCCTATTCCGACACCTGGAGCGACGGCACTGCCTCGTATCTCGCCATGATCACGCCCAGGCTGATTTTGATGCGCGAGTTGCTGGCGGACACTGGCTCGATTTACGTGCATTTGGATTGGCATGTGGGGCATTACGTAAAAGTGGCGATGGACGAGGTGTTTGGAAAAGAAAATTTTCTAAACGAAATCGTTTGGCAAAGAACTGGAGCACACAACGACGCGGGAAAGTTCGGGGTTGTCCACGATGTGTTAATGCTTTATCGAAAAGGTAGCACGCACATTTTTGAGCCCGTATATGTGCCCCTTTCCGACGAACATCAAAGTACACGTTTCAACCAAACAGATGTGCTGAACGGAAAACGCTTCTTCGCTGGACCCATTACCGCCCCCGGCTCCGGACCACCCAGGGCTTTTCGTGGCGTAGAAATAACACCTCCTCAAGGTCGACACTGGAGCTATTCACAAGAAAACATCGACGTGCTGGAAGCTGACAACAAAATCTATTACTCCAGCACCGGCACTCCGTATTTGAAGCAATACATGGACGACTATCTTGAACAGGGTCGTCGCGTGCAATCCGTCTGGGTTGATTTGCTTCCTGCAAAAACTGGCGCTGAAATTCTCGACTACGCCACCCAAAAACCGGAAAAATTACTCGACCGAATCATCCGTGCCTCATGCTCCGAAGGAGGCCTCGTCGCAGATTTCAACGGCGGTTCAGGCACCACTGCGGCCGTCGCCGAAAAACTAGGCCGCCGCTGGATCACCACCGACCTCGGCAAGCCCGCCTGCATGATCATGCGCAAGCGGCTGATTGACCAGGACGCCAAACCCTTTCTCTACCAGGCCATCGGCGACTATCAGGTGGAGGCGGCCAAGGCCATGTTGGGGCGGGACTTCCGTATTGGTGACCTGTCGCAAATCGTGCTTTCGCTCTACGGCGCGCTGCCATTGCCACCCGACGTGAATCCGCAGCGCAACCTGGGGCAGATTGCGGGCATGGCTTTTGGCGCTGGCAAGAGCAGCAAAACGCTGGTGCTGGCCGATTCGCCCAACAAGCTCACTGGCGCAGCCACCCTTAAGAAGGCGATTGCTCAGCGCGATAACCTGATGGGCGGCTGGGACCGGGTGGTGGTGCTGGGCTGGAACTTTGAGCCCTCGATTGGCGAAACCATCACCGCGCTGAACGACAGTCGGCTTGAGGTACTGGTGATCCCTCCTGACCTGATGGACCGGCTGAAGAAAAAAGGCGGCATCGACAAGCTGCGCGGGCAAGTGAGGTTCTCTTCGCTGCAATACCTGACGATTCACCCGATTGAACGCAGCCCTTCGACAGGCTCAGGGCGAACGGAATCATCGGGCGAAAGGCAGGAAACGTTGACCGTCAAGCTCAAGAACTACGTGCTGCTGTCACCCGAAGCCATCAACCTCGACGACGCCAACCGCGTCAAACTGCAGGCCGTCATCAACCAGGAGCCGCTGGCGCTGATCGAATACTGGGCGGTGGACCCGGACTACGACGGCCGGGTGTTCCGCTCGGTCTGGCAAGACTACCGGGGCAACACCGCCAATGATGAAGATGCGCTGCGCGTGGTGACGCAGGCCGTGGTGACGGTCGCGCACAAGGTCGGCCCGCGCAAGGTGTGCGTTCGCGTGGTTGATGTGTTTGGGTTTGAGGCCGAAGTGGTTGTGATGGTGGGGGTGGTGTGAGGTGTTGACCGGAGTGGCTTCAAGCCGCAACCAGTTCCCGCACTGCCTGCAGACTGTCTTTAAGTGTCTCCTGCGCCACTTTCAAATCATAAGCAGTCTGCAAGTTCAGCCAGTACTGCGGCGACTGCCCCAGCGCACGACCCAGGCGCAACGCCAGTTCGGCAGTGACAGGGCGGTCACCTCTGAGCAGGTGCGAAACGCGCATGGGCGATACGCCGATGACCTCGGCAAAAGCAGTTTGAGTCAGTCCCATATCTTCCAGTGTTTCGCGCAGGAATTCGCCGGGATGGATGGCGGGCATGCCGTTGACAGGGGTTTTCATGGTGCTATTTCCTCAGTGGTAATCAATGATTTCAACGTCTGTGGCGTTGCCGCGCTCAAACCGGAAACACACACGCCAACGGTCATTGATGCGGATGCTCCATTTGCCTGCCAGATCACCCGACAAGGACTCCAGTCGGTTGGATGGCGGCTGGCGCATGTCTTCAAGCTGCGTTGCGGCGTCAAGCTGTGTCAGTCGCATGACGGCGCGGCGCAAGATGTCAGGAGGCAGACGACGCGACTTGCCCGTGACAAAGAGTCGCTCGGTTTCCGGGTTGGCAAAGTTTTCAATCACGACCAAATTATAAACAATTTGTTTATCAGCCAACAAATTCAGGGGCAACAATATGCTTGAAAAAGACAACCAACTCGCACTCTCCATGGGCCTGACCGCCAAGACCAATCAATTGTGTTTGGGCCTGGAGTCAGGTGCCGCCGACATTCTGGAACTGGTGACACCCACCACGGCCGAGCTGTTGCTGTGGTGGTTTGGCGACGACATGGTGCTGGCGCGCAGCGGCCTGAACTTTCACACGGGCCAAAAGCAGGCGATTTTGAATGCTATCGTGGCGCATGAGGTGTTGGGCAAAGATCATGAAAACTGGACGCTTCTTGACCTCTACAAAAAGGTTGCCCCGGATGCGTTGTTGGCTGGCACGCGCCTGAATGAGGTGGCACAGGCCAAACATGGGCACCCAAAATACTGCTTCAAGATGGCCACCGGCACCGGCAAGACCTGGGTGTTGCAGGCGCTGATGATCTGGCAACTGCTCAACAAAACGGCGGCGCTGGCTGAGGGGATGGACGATGCACGCTTTACCCGCCAGTTCATGGTGGTGGCGCCGGGCTTGATCGTTTACGAGCGCCTGCTGGATGCGTTTTGCGGCAAGCAGATCGAGAGCGAAAGCGGCAATGGCGCGCGCGACTTTGCCACGTCGGACATTGCCAAATTTGTCGATCTTTTCATCCCCGACGTGCATCGGGATGTGGTGTTTGCCTTTGTGCGCGGCAACGTCTGCGGTAAGACCGAGATCGGCCTGAAAGCCACCGGCAACGGCATGATTGCCATCACCAACTGGCATCTTTTGAATGAGGGTGACGTCGCCGAAGACGTTGAAGAAATCGAAGCCCTGGGCGCACCACTGGACCCGCAGCAAATCATCGAAGCCGTTTTGCCGCTGACGCCCGGACGCGCCACCGGCAACAGCCTGGACGTGCTGGACCGCCGTTATGCACGCGGCAATGTGCTGGAGTTTTTGGCGGATTTGCCTGAGTTGATGGTATTCAACGATGAGGCCCACCACATCCATGAGTTCAAGCGTGAGGGTGAAAGCACCGAGGTGGAGTGGCAAAAAAGCCTGTCAAGAATTGCCGAAACCAAGGGGCGGCGCTTTGTGCAGGTTGACTTTTCCGCCACGCCCTACAACGACGTGGGTGCTGGCAGAAACAAGCGCAAACTGTACTTTCCGCACATCATCACGGACTTTGACCTGAAAAGCGCGATGCGTGCCGGCCTGGTGAAGTCGTTGGTGCTGGACCGCCGCAAGGAAATCGGCGCGCTCCCTTTGGAGTTCAAGGCCGAGCGTGATGAGCAGGGCAACCCGGTCTTGAGCGAAGGCCAGCGCGTGATGCTGCGCGCCGGATTGAAAAAGCTGCGCAAGCTGGAAACTGACTTTGCCGGGCTTGACCCTACGCGTCACCCGAAGATGCTGGTGGTGTGCGAAGACACCACGGTGTCGCCGCTGGTGGCGGGGTTCCTGCAAGATCAGGAGGGGCTCAATGCTGACGAGGTGATGACCATTGACTCCGGCAAAAAGGCCGAGCTGGGCGAGAAGGATTGGGTGCCGGTGCGCCAGCGTCTGTTCAGTATTGATCACCATGCCACGCCCCGCGTGATCGTGAGCGTGCTGATGCTGCGCGAGGGCTTTGACGTGAACAACATTTGCGTGATCGTGCCCTTGCGCAGTTCGCAAGCGCAGATTCTGCTGGAACAAACCATTGGTCGGGGCCTGCGCCTGATGTGGCGTGACGACGAATACACCGACCTGAAACGCGAAAACCGCGAACGCATCAACGCGGGACAGGAGCCCGGCAGCTTGCTGGATGTGTTGTCGATTGTTGAGCACCCGGCCTTTCAGTCGTTTTATGACGAATTGATTGCCGAAGGTCTGGCGGGCACCACGGGCGACGACATGGATGACACCAGTGCGACCGGTGACGTGATCGCCGCCGAGTTGCGCGAAGGTTTTGAGGCGTTTGATTTTGGCATTCCGTTCATCTTGCAAGAGGCCGATGAAGTGCGTGACCACCATGCGCTGGATGTGTGCTCCTTGCCTGCATTTATCGCCATGAGCGTTGCGCAATTGACTGGCTTGCTTGGCAAGGGCGACACCTTTATTTCACAAGACCTGCAAAGCGCAACGCTGTTCGGCGACTACCGTGTGGACGGTGCCGTGATGAACGTGGGTGGCTATAACGAGTATTTGAGCCGCCTGACCCGTCGCATCAGTCAGGCGCTCAGTGAACCGATGCCAAAGGGCAACAAAATAGCGACACACCTGGCCAAACCGTATCTGCAAGTCAATACCGCAGAACTCACCGGTTGGCTGGATGACTACATCTGGACGCAACTGTTTGACCAAGCCTTTAACCCGCTGGAGGGTGAAAACTGGCGCGTGTTGTTATTGCAGCCCGTGGTGGATCACATCACCAAAGTGTTCGCTGTCGCGCTGCTTGAAAACGAGCAAAAACACAGCACCGGGCAAACCGAGGTCCATTTGCGGCATTTGTCAGAAGTACCCAAATTGATGATGCGCGAATGCCATTCTGTGGCGGTGTCCAAATGCATTTACACCCGCTTGGCCTGGCCCGCCCGCAACGGCGGGCTGGAGAAAGCATTGATCTATTGGGCGCAAGCAGATACGCAAGTGGAGGCGTTCTGCAAGCTCAGTGAAAACCGCCACACCTTTACGCGCTTGCGCTATGTGAAGGATGACGGCCTGCCTGCGTTTTACTCGCCTGACTTTCTGGTGCGAACGGCTGACGCGGTCTATCTGGTGGAAACCAAGGCACAAGCGCAGGCCATTCACCCCAATGTGCAGCGCAAGCTCAAAGCCGCGCTGGCCTGGTGTGATCGTATCAATGGTTTGCCCGTGGCGCAACGCGGCAGCGCGCCATGGCATTACGTGCTGCTGGCCGAAAACGTGGTGCATGAATGGCAGGGCAAAGGCGCACGCCTGGCTGAATTGCTGCATTACGCCCGACTGCGGCCGCTGGCAGAGGCCTCGCTGCAATCAAGCCTGGCGTTCTAGCGGAGTGCCATCCAGGGCAGAAAACTTCAGATCGTCGGGCGAATGAAAAATGGCGTGTGTTTACCGCGCCCGTTCCGCCAAAAACATCTCGATGCGGCGGTTTCTGGCGCGGCCGGCTTCGGAGTAGTTGTCGGCGATGGGCTCGTAGGAGCCGCGGCCGTCAATCTGGATGCGTTGTCCGCTCACGCCGCGGGACACCAGGTAGTTGCGTGCGCTGGCAGCACGGTTGACCGACAACGGGTTGTTGATGGCGTCCGAGCCGGTGCTGTCGGTGTGGCCCACGATGCGGATCTCGGTGTTGGGCTGGTTGGCCAGGCCTTGCGCAAACTGGTCCAGGATGGGGCGCAGATTGGGCTTGATGACCGCGCTGTTGACGTCAAATGAAATGTCGCTTGGGATGTTGAGCTTGAGCTGGTTGTCGGCGGTCTGCGTCACATCGACGCCGGTACCGGCGGTGGCTCGCTCCATGGCGGCCTTTTTCTGCGCCATCTGGTTGGACCAGATATAGCCGCCCAGCGCCCCGACACCGGCGCCAATGGCTGCCGACTTGGAGCTGTCGCCAATGGCGGCGCCCGCCAGTGCGCCAACACCAGCGCCAATGGCGGAACTGCGTTGGGCGTCCGACATGTTGGCGCAGCCACCGAGCAGAACAAGGGTGGCGCTCAAGGCGGCAAGCACCGGGCGATTGCGTGTGATCAGATTTTTCATGGTTGTTCCTTCAGGGTTGTGGGTAAATGTAATTTATACCAGCCAGGGCCCTGTGTGTTGTGTGCGTCAGCACACATGTGCATCAAAATGTAACGACGAATTGAGAATCCGCATGGATTCCAGGGTCTGTGCCGGGGGCCTTCAGGCCGTTGCGGTGGTTGTTTGGTCCACTTTGTCTGCCTCCGAGGTAAACGCATCGGCATAAAACTCGTCTTCCGGCAAACCGGCTGCCAGGTAGTCGGCACGCGCCGAGTCCACCACAATCGGCGCGCCGCAGGCATACACCTGGTAGCCGCTCAAGTCCGGCAGGTCTTGCAGCACGGCGCGGTGCACAAAGCCGGTGCGCCCGTGCCAGTTGTCCTCGGGCAGGGCCGCTGATACCACCGGCACATAACGCAGTTCGGGCATCTCGGCCAATTTGGTTTTGACCCAGTCATCCATGTACAGGTCGGCCGGACGGCGGCCACCCCAGTACAGCGTGACCGGGCGCTTGATGCCTTTGAACTGGAGGTGCTCGATGATCGCCTTGACGGGGGCAAAGCCGGTGCCCGAAGCCAGCAGCAAGATGGGTTTGGCGCTGTCTTCGCGCAGGTAAAAGCTGCCAAACGGGCCTTCAATGCGCAAGATGTCGCGCTCTTTCATGGTGGCAAAGACATGGTCGGTAAATTTGCCGCCCGGCATGTGGCGTATGTGCAGTTCCAGCCCCTGGCTGATCAGGTGTGGTGCGCTGGCCATGGAATAGCTTCGGCGCGCGCCGCCCTGCAGCAAAAACTCGATGTACTGGCCGGCGTGGTAGGCAAAGACCTCGTTGGCCGGCATTTGCAGCAGCAGGCGGAACACGTCGTGTGATTTTTTCTCCAGCAGCTTGACGCGCACGGGCATTTTCTTGATGGCAAAAGCGCCTTCCAGCGTGACCTGGCGCGATTCCAGCACCACGTCGCTCATGGGGCTGGCGCAGCAGGTCAGCACGAAACCCTGGGCCTCTTCGGCTTCGCTGAGTGCCTTGCTCTGGTGCGCGCCGTGGCTGACGCTGCCACTGAGTTTTTTGCATTTGCACGAGCCGCAAGCGCCATCCTTGCAGCCATAGGGCAGGTTGATGCCCTGCGCAATACCGGCTGCCAGAATGGTTTCACCGGCTGCCACGTCAAATTCGCGGCCGCTGGGTTCGATGGTGATGTGAAAAGCACTTGGGCTCGCGCTGCCGGTCATATTCTGGTTATCCTCAAAGCTTCAAATTTAAAAGGAGTCGATTTTGCCTGCATTGCGAAGCCCTCATGCGCTCCTGTACGCCACCCGTCCCGGCGCCTTGCCAGCGCGCTTTCGGCGTGAGCGTGTGTTGCTGGTCGGCTGCGGTGATGTCGGTCTGCGCGTGGCCCGCCAACTGGACGCACGGGTGCGCTTGCTGGCGCTCACTTCACAGGCCGCGCGCGTGGCCGAATTGCGTGCGCTGGGCATCACGCCACTGGTCGGTAATCTGGACAAGCCGGACAGCCTCAAGCGCTTGAGCGGCCTGGCCACGCGGGTGGTGCACCTGGCGCCGCCGCCGGGTAGCGGTGGCCAGGACCCGCGCACCCAGGCACTGTTGCAGGTGTTGCGACGGCGCTCGTCCGTGCAAAGCCTGGTGTATGGCTCCACCAGCGGTGTTTATGGCGATTGCCAGGGTGAGGTGGTCACCGAGGGCCGGGCGCTCAACGCCGCCACCGCCAGGGCGCAGCGGCGCATCGATGCCGAGCGCCGCGTGCGCCACTTTGGCCGCGCCGCTGCGGTGCCCGTCAACATCCTGCGCATACCGGGCATCTACGCGCCCGACCGCGAGGGCGGTACCCCGCGCGAGCGGCTGCAGAAGGGCACGCCGGTGCTGCAAGCCAGTGACGATGTGTTCACCAACCACATCCACGCCGATGACCTGGCGCGCGCTTGCATCGCCGCCCTGTGGCGCGGCCGGCCCGGGCGGGTGTACAACGTCAATGACGATACCTGTCTGAAAATGGGCGACTACTTTGACATGGCCGCTGACCTGTACGGTCTGCCACACCCGCCCCGGGTGCCGCGCGACACGGCCCAGGCGCAATTGCCGCTGATGTTGCTGAGCTTCATGAGCGAGTCCCGCCGCATGGACAACACCCGGCTCAAGACCGAGCTGCGGGTGGCATTGCGCTATGCCACGGTGGCGCAAGGCTTGCGGACAGGTGTTACTGCCCCGTTTGCATCGTGAAAGTAATTTGGGGAAAAGCCGTCAGGCCAACCTTGCCGTTCAGGGTGACCTGGTAGCTTGTGTTGGGTAGCAATGCCTGGGTGGGAATCACAAAGACTTCGTTGGGGGTGATGTAGGGCTCCCCATCAATGGGGTCTTCGTTGGGGTCATTGTCGTTGTTCAGTACCGTGAACGGCACGGCCATGCCGTTCAGGGTGATGCTGCTGCTGGCTGTGTTTACGCTGAGTACCTGTGGTGCATCCACCTTGAGGTAAATGGGTGGGCCCACGGGCGGGCTGGCGGTGGTCATCGCTGGAAACGGGTTGGGGCTCTCATCGGCAGGCACAAACTCAGGAGGAACATTGGTGCTGCCCTGGCAGGGATAGGTGACCACCTTGCCGGTGCCCAGCGTGATGCGTCTGCTGATATTTTCATAACCGTTGAGTGAGCCAAAGCGGTATTCCTCGCGCCATGTCGTGGCATTGATCATGGTCGTTTTCATGTAAGCGCCAAAGCCCACATCTGCGCCTTCATACATGGCGCCGGACAAGTGGTACACCGTGTTGAGCAGGCTGCGCATGGAGTTGGCGCCGCGCTCTTGCATGGTAGGAAAGTTTGGCGGGTAGCTGTACTCCCACACGGTCGCTGCCAATATTTCAGCCAGTGCCTTGTAGTTGTAACCCTGATAAGCGGCGCGATCCCACGGATAGACGCCGGTAAAGCCGGGATCGCCGGGTGTTTCCAAATGGCTAAGTACCGAGTCGCCCGTTACGATTGACCGGTCAACGAGGTATTTTGAGTGGCTCAGGGCGGCTGCATCAAGCTTGGCGTTTCGCGTCAATTTGACGAGCGGGTTGGCGCCATCAAAGCCGCATAAGCTGCGTGCTTCGCTCAATACATTCCAGGCCCCCTGTTCAGCCAGACCTGGCACATAGCTGGCTGGCACAACCGTCGTGGAGTCGTCGCCCCCGCCGCAAGCCACCAGACTCAGCGAGAGGATTAATGATAAGGAAAAAGAACTTGGATTTGTCATCGCGTTTAAACCCATGAAGGTCTTTGGCAAAGGATAAGCTTTCCAGGCAGGGCAGAATAGGGCCATTCACACTTTATGACATGTGCGCCATGACAATTATCTCCACGCCAGCACCTGGCGATGCCGAAGCCCTTGCGGAAACCCTTCAGTCCGCCGACTTCGACGAACTCGACACCATCCTGGACGACCTGCGCACGCGCTTTGACGAAACCCCGCAGTGGGAATTTTGCGAAGGTTTCATGGCGGCCCTGGTGTGCTGCCGCCGCGTGATCAGCCCGGCCGAGTATTTTTCGGTGCTGCTGGACCTGGAGGACGACAGCGAAACGCCATTGTTTGCCGATGAAGCCCAGTTCAAGCGCTTTTTCGACCTGTGGATGCGGCGCTGGAACGAGGTGGCCACCGCGCTCAATGCCGATGTGGAATCGCTCGACGACGAGCGCGCCTACCAGCCCGAAGTGATGGACCTGCGCGGCGCCATTGCCGCCCTGCCCGAGGCGCAACGCGCCGACATGGGCGATGCGCCGATTCCCTCATTTGGCCAGATCTGGGCCATTGGCTTCATGTACGCGGTGGAAAGCTGGCCCGATGAATGGGCGCCGCCGCGTGACAAGGAAGCCGCCAAGGTGCTTGATGCCGCGCTCGAATGCATCGTGGCCGTGACCGAGGACGACACCGATACTCCTACCGTGGCCGCCTTCGAGGAAGACGGCGAACCCACCATCAGCGAGCAGCGGCTCAATGACTTTGCTGATGCCATGTGGGCGGTGTACGACCTGCGTGAGCTGTGGCGCCACATCGGCCCGCGTGTCGAAACCGTGCACGCTGATCCCAAGGTGGGCCGTAACGACCCCTGTCCCTGCGGCAGCGGCAAGAAATACAAGAAGTGCTGCGGCGCTTAATAAGCTTGCGTCAAGGGTGCTTGGCCAGGTAATTGGCCAGCGCGGCGTGGGTTTGCACACGCATCTGTCTGCGGAAATACGGTGCCCAGCCCAGCACCCAGCCGCCCATTCCCAATGCCTGGCGTGACCAGCGCCAGAAGTCAAAGTGGTCGGTGTGGCTGGCAATCAGGCCTTGCGAGGTGAACGTAAAGTCGGCCTCGATGATGTTGTGCACCAGCCGGTTTGACACGCTGAAGCGGTAATGCGCTTCCCAGTGCACGTGGCCGCTGCGGTCGTCAGCGCGCACGTCCCTGAATTCAAGCTGCCAGTCGGCGCGGTTTTTGGCCAGTGTGGCGGCGCACAGCATGTGCCACATGCCACTGATGTCGCGCTGCCCCTTGAGCGAAAACGCCGGGTCGTCAAAAGTGGCATCTTCTGCATAACAAGCGGCCATGGCATCGGCATCCAGCGCGGCAAAGGCGGTGTAGAAGCGGGTCAGGGTCTGGGTGTTGGGATGCATTGATGCTTTCGCTGATGGTCGGGCGATTTTGCGTCAAACCGGAGTCATGCCGCCGCTAAATTCCTGGGCACTGACCGTATCGACCGGCATCTGGCTCGGGTCCGGGCTCTTGTTGAGCAAAAGATGGAGCAAGTGCATGAATTCGGCTTGCTGCGCTGGCGACAGCGGCGCCAGGATGAGTTGTTGTGTTTTTTCCATGCGCGGAATGGTATCCAGCAAAAGCTGTTCACCCGCAGGCGTGAGTGACAGCAGGCGCACGCGCCGATCGCTTGGCGAGGCGTTGCGCGTCAGCAGGCCGCGCGCTTCCAGCCGGTCCACCACGCCCGCGGTGGTGGAAGTGTCGAGCGCGATGTTGCGCGCCAGCGTGCGCTGGTCGAATCCCGGATGGTTGTGAACCATCTGCAGAGTGGCGTATTGCACCGGGGTGATGCCCAATTCGCCAATTTCATGGGTGAAGATGGCGACGGCCGCCTGGTGCAGGCGACGAATGGCGTGACCGGGCTGGGATTCAAGACTGATTTTTTTCAAAGCTGTTGTTTTCATTGGAAGATTTTAGGAAGACCTGGAGCTAGGGTTTTCACCTAGATTAAAAAACCAAGTTGATAACTATACTAATCATCAGTGTACTGATTAAATTTGTTTTTCTACTCTTATTTTTTGATGGAGATCAACACATGAGCGACAAGCAGGAAAATTTGCCGGTTCTGGTGGCTGGTGGTGGCATTGGCGGTCTGGCGGCTGCGCTGGCCCTGGTGCGCCAGGGGTTTCGGGTGCAAGTGTTCGAGCAGGCGCCCGAGATTGGCGAGATCGGTGCCGGCATCCAGCTCGGCCCCAATGCGTTCCACGCTTTTGACGCGCTTGGTGTGGGTGACAAGACCCGCAGCCGCTCGGTGTTCACCGACTACATGGTGATGCACGATGCGATCGATGCCTATCAGGTCGGCAAGATCGAAACCGGTGAGGCTTTTCGCAAGCGCTTTGGCAACCCCTACGCCGTGATCCACCGTGTGGACATCCACAAGTCGCTGCTCGAAGGCGCCGTCGAAACCGGCAAGGTTGAATTCTTTACCAACACCCGCATCGAGAAGGTTGAGCAGGATGCCGACAGCGTGACCCTGACCGACCAGAACGGCAAGCAGTGGAAGGGTGTGGTCGTGATCGGTGCCGACGGTGGCAAGTCGGTGGTGCGCAAACAGTACGTGAACGACCCGCCGCGCGTCACCGGCCATGTGGTTTACCGCGCCGTGGTCGACAAGGCCGAATTCCCGAAAGACCTGCAGTGGAATGCTGCCAGCCTGTGGGCCGGCCCGAACTGTCATCTGGTGCACTATCCGCTGCGTGGTGGCGAGCAGTACAACATCGTCGTGACCTTCCATAGCCGCGAGAAGGAAGAATGGGGCGTCACCGATGGCAGCAAGGAAGAAGTGGAAAGCTACTTCCAGGGCATCTGCCCGCAGGCGCGCCAGCTGATCGAATTGCCCAAGACCTGGAAGCGCTGGGCCACCGCCGACCGCGAGCCGATCGCGCAGTGGAGCTTTGGCCGTGCCACGATCCTCGGCGACGCCGCCCACCCGACCACCCAGTACATGGCGCAAGGCGCCTGCATGGCGCTCGAAGACGCCGTCACCTTGGGCGAAGCGTTGCGCGTGACTGGCAACGACTGGGTCAAGGCGCTTGACCTGTACCAGCGTTCGCGCATCACCCGCACCGGCCGCATCGTGCTGTCGGGGCGGGAAATGGGCCGCCTCTACCACGCCAAGGGCGTCGAGCGGCAGATCCGCAACTCGCTGTGGAAAGGGCGCACGCAAGAGCGTTTCTACGACGCGATCGAATGGCTGTACGGCTGGAACGTGACCAATTGCCTGGTGAAAGAGTAACCCCTTTTCCGGCTGACGCCGCTCTTGGCACAACCACCACTGCACATCGCTTTATACATAGGAAAACACCATGCAAGACCAAGACCGTTTTGACACCCTGGGCCGCCTCGAAGACCTGCCGCAGGATTACCGCGACGAACTCAGCAGCAAGAACCTGGTGCCGCTGTGGCCCAGCCTGCGCGCCGTGCTGCCACCCGGCACGCCCGCACGAAAAACCCAGCCCACTTACTGGCCTTATGCCGCGATCAAACCCTTGCTGCTCAAGGCGGGCGAGTTGACCCCGATCGAAAAAGCCGAGCGCCGCGTGCTGGTGCTGGCCAACCCCGGCCACGGCCTGGAAAAAATGCAGGCCAGCGCGGCCATGTACCTGGGCATGCAACTGCTGTTGCCCGGTGAACTGGCGCCGCCGCATCGGCACACGCCCAACGCGGTTCGCATGGTGGTCGAAGGCGAGGGCGCCTGGACCCTGGTGAATGGCGAAAAATGCCCGATGCAGCGCGGCGACCTGATCCTGACCCCCACCGGCCTGTGGCACGAGCACGGCCACGACGGCGAGCAACCGGTGATCTGGCTCGACGTGCTGGACTTGCCCCTGGTCTATTACATGGAGGCCTCCTACCATGTTGAAGGCCCAAGCCAGGCCGTGAAAGCCGGCGAGGGCGTCAAGTCGTACGCACGCGGTGGTCTGCGCCCGAGTCCGGTGTTCGAGCGCTCGAACCAGGCCTACCCGATGCTGCGTTACCCCTGGGAAGATGCGCGCGCCGCGCTGCTGGAGATGGCCTCGGACGCGTTTGCTGCCGAGGCGGTTCAGATCACGTATATGCAACCCGAAACCGGCGCGGACGCGCAAAACATCCTGGGCTTTTACGCCCTGATGCTGCGCCCGGGCCAGACGCTGAGCCTGCCCGCCCGTTCGCCAGCCCAGGTCTTCCATGTGATCGAAGGCCAGGTGAAAGCCAGCATCGTGGACAGCAGCTTCACCCTGTCGGAAGCCGACACCTGCTGCGCCCCCGGCTACGAAAAAGTGACGCTGAGCAACTTGTCGGCCGTGCAATCCGCGTTTGTTTTCATTGCCGACGAATCGCCCCTGCACCGCAAGCTCGGTGTCTATGAAAATCGCGGCTAAACGCCAACTCAGTTACTCCTCACTTACTTTTTTGACAGACAACACCATGACCCAATACCTCTGGAACCCGCCCGCCGTTCAATCCCTGCCCGTTCGTGGCAAGAACGAGCGTTTGCCGATCAACCGGCTGTTTTTTGTCGGCCGCAACTACCACGCCCACGCGGTGGAAATGGGCCGCCCGGTTGACAAGACGGTCGAGCGCCCGTTCTACTTCACCAAGTCCCGCGATACCCTGGTGGACAGCGGCGCCACCGTGGCTTACCCGCCCGAGACCAAGAACTACCATTTCGAGATGGAAATGGTGGTGGTGATCGGCAAGCCGGGCTTTCGCGTCAAGGCCGAAGATGCGCATGAGCTCATTTATGGCTACGCCACCGGCCTCGACATGACGCGCCGCGACCTGCAACTGGTGGCGCGCGACAAGGGCCGTCCCTGGGATCTGGGCAAGGACGTCGAGCAGTCGTCGGTCTGCTCCGAAGTGGTGCCGATGGCTGGTGTCATCATCGACAAGGGCGAAATCGCGCTTGAGGTAAATGGCGAAACCAAGCAGAAGTCCGATGTCGACAAACTGATCTGGAATGTGCGTGAAATCATTGCCGACCTGTCGCTGTTCTACCACCTGCAACCCGGTGACCTGATTTACACCGGCACCCCCGAAGGCGTGGGCGCAGTCGTGGTGGGCGACAAGATCACCGGCCATGTGGCCGGCGTTGGCGAAGTGGCCCTGACCGTTGGCCCGGCAGAGTAAATTCCCGGCCATGAAGCTCTACAACTTTTTCCGTAGCGGGACTTCGCACCGCTTGCGCATTGCCCTGAACCTCAAAGGTTTGCAGACTGAGTACGTGGCGGTGGACCTGCGCACCGAGCAGCACCTCAAGGACGAGTTCAAGGCGGTCAATCCGCAAATGCTGGTGCCGGCGCTGGCCGTCGACGGCAAGGTGCTGATCCAGTCGCCGGCCATCATCGAGTGGCTCGAAGAAACCCATCCGACGCCGGCGCTGCTGCCGACCGATGCCGATGACCGCGCCCATGTGCGGGCGCTGGCGGCGCTGGTGGGTTGCGACATCCATCCCGTCAACAACCGCCGCATTCTGGAATACCTGCGCAAAACCCTGAGTGCGGACGAAGCGGCGGTCAACGCCTGGTGTGCCACCTGGATCACGGCCGGCTTTGACGCCTATGAAGCCCTGCTGGCTGCGGACACAAAGCGTGGCAGTTTCAGTTTTGGCAATACGCCGACGATTGCCGACGTGTACCTGATCCCGCAGGTGGAGAGCGCACGCCGTTTCAAGGTGGACCTGAGCCGCTGGCCCCGCATCAGCGCGGTGGACGCGGCTTGTGCCGAACTGGATGCGTTCAAAAATGCGGCACCGCTGGTGCAGCCGGACGCGGGTTGATTGGTATCCATTTTTTTTTATAACCATGGACCTGTTGACCGCGTGCCACGGGTCCGAAAACATCAGGAGTCTTTCATGAAATTTGTTAAATCCTTGCACATTCTGGCTGCTGCGGTAGTCCTCACAACGACAGCCTTTGGCGTCAGCGCGCAGGCCCTGAAGCTCGGCCACATCACGCCGCCCACCCACGTCTGGCACCAGGTGTCGGAAAAAATCGCCACCGACCTGGACAAGGCCTCGGGCGGCAAAATGAAGATGGCTGTCAGCCCGCTGCAAAAGCTCGGCAACGAAGCCCAGATGATCAATTTGATGCAGGCTGGCGCGCAGCAGTTTGGCGTCTTTACCGTGGGTGGCCTGTCCAACCGCGAAGAATCCCTGCTGGGCTGGTCACTGCCCTATGTGTTCAAGGATGTGGCACACGCCACCCGCGCCGCCGCTACCCCGGCTGCCCAGGAAATGCTCAAGCGCCTGGATCAGCATGGGCTGGTCGGTCTGGGCTACACCTTTGCCGGCATGCGCCATGTGTTGTCCCTGCAGCCGGTCACGTCTGCCAAAGACCTGGCCAACAAAAAGGTGCGTTCCTTCCCGAGCCCGATCTACAACGACTGGTGGACCGCCAACGGTGCGGCACCAACCGCGATGCCCCTGTCTGAAGTGGCGCCTTCCCTGACGACCAAGCTGCTCGACGCGGTCGACGTGGACCTGGACGCGCTGGTGGGCCTGAAGTTTCACCAGCAGGCACCCAACCTGACCCTGACCAACCACATGGCTTTCCCGGCCGTGATTGTGGTGTCCAAAAAATGGTGGGCAACCCGCAGCGATGCCGACCGTGCCATGATCACCAAGGTGGTCAAGGATGCCGAAAAGTGGGGTTACCAGACCGCCATTGACGCGGATGTGAACAACCTCAAGAAGGCGACGGCCGACGGCGCTAAGGTCATCCCGTTCGACATCAAGTCGTTCCAGGCCGTGGGTGGCACGGTGCGTGACAAGTACACCGCCAAGAATCCTTTGATTGCCGACTTTTACAAGCAAGCCAAAGACCTGTAATGAGCAGAGCGGGGAGCGAACGCAGTTTTCTTTCCGCTTGTCGTCCCCCCTGAAGGAGCACTGGCATGTACCAGACCATTCAAAAAATTGACCAATCCCTGGCCCGGGCCGAGCAGGTGCTGGTCATCGCCCTGACTGCGGGTATTGCCGGCATCATGATGACGCAGGTGGTGATGCGCTATTTTTTCAGCGCCCCGATTTTCTGGGCCGAGGAAATCTCGGTGCAGCTGCTGGTGTTTGTGACCTTGTTCGGCCTGTCTTTGCTGGTGCAGCGCGTGCAACTGGTCACCATCGATTTCCTGCCCCGTGCCTTGTCCGACCGTGCGCGCCATGCCCTGCTGGCCGTTCTGGGTCTTGTGATGCTGGTCTTGCTGGTGTTCCTGGCCAAGCTCGGCTGGGAATGGGTCAACCGTGCCGATGTCCGTCTGGAACTGGGGGCCACCACACAACTGCCGCGCTGGTACAACTTCTCGGCCCTGCCGCTGGCTTTTGCCATCATGGCTTTCCACCAATTTGCCGCCATCCTGCGCGATCTGCGCGCCTTGTTCGGAGTTGCCAAGTGATCACCCTGATTGTCTTTTTTGGCCTGCTGTTCGCCGGTCTGCCGATTGTGGGCACCATCCTGGTCGGCGCGCTGACCTTCATGCTGACCAACGATTTGTCGGTGCTCTATGACTCGATTCCGATCCAGTTCTATGGCGCGCTGGAAATCAACAGCCTGCTGGCCATTCCGCTGTTTCTGCTGGTCGGCGAAATCATGAACAAGGCGGGTCTGACCCAGCGCCTGATCGCGGTGGCCGAGGTGCTGGTGGGCAGCATGAAGGGCGGCCTGGCTTATGCCAATTTGTTCACCAATGCCATGGCGGCGTCCATTCTGGGTTCGGCCGTGGCGCAGATCGGTGTCATGAGCAAGGTGATGATTCCGGCCATGGAACGCATGGGTTACAACCGCGCGTTTTCGGGCGCGGTCACGGTGTCGGCCGGCTTGCTGGGCCCGATCATTCCGCCGTCGATGCTGATGATCATTTACGGCGTGGTGGCGGTTCAGCCCATTGCCCCGCTGTTCATTGCTGGCATTGTGCCGGGCATGCTGATTGTGGTGGCTTTGGCGCTGGTGATCTTTGCCCATAATTTTTTCGGTCCGGGTTTGCCGGCAGGCACCCGCAGCGGCCGCTCGGCATCCGTCAAGGTGCTGCTCGAAGGCCTGGTGCCCGCCGTCATTCCGGTGGTGGTGATCGCCGGCATCATGCTGGGGGTCATGACACCGACTGAATCAGGTGCGGTGGCCTCCATCATCTCGCTGGTGCTGGGTTTTGTTTACCGCGAGATCAGGGTGCGTGATCTGGGCAAGATCCTGCTGGACGTCGCCACCAACACCGCCACCATTACCGGCTTGATCGCCGCCGCTTCGGTGCTGAGCTGGGTGCTGGCCTTTCAGGGCGTGCCCGATCTGGTGGTGGCCTACATGCAGGGGCTGACCGATTCGCCTTTTGTCTTCCTGTTGCTGGTGATCGTCATGATGCTGATTCTGGGCATGTTCCTGGAAAGCATCAGCGTGCTGATCGTGACGGTGCCGCTGCTGATGCCGGTGGTGACCACGCTCGGGATCGACCCGATCCACTTTGGCGTGGTGTGCACGCTGGCCACCGTGATTGGCCTGGTGACGCCGCCGGTGGGGCCGGGCCTGTACATCGCGATGGTGCAGGCTGACATTCGCATGGGTGCGCTGTTCAAGGCCACCATTCCCTTCCTGGCCGCGGTGATGCTGGTACTGGTGCTGATTGCCGCCGTGCCCGCGCTGTCAACCTGGCTGCCCGCATTGGTGTCATCAAAATGACCCCGCATCCTGACCACTTTTCCGGGCGCATTGTCCCGACCCCTAGGAGCTACCAAAATGGCTAATCCATCGTCTTCCACGGCTCATAGTGAGCCCATCCAGGACTTCTCGCACTGCCATGACGGCATCGTGAGCAAACTTGAGATGTTGGGCGAGTTGCCCGATCTGCTGGCGCCGGCAGCCCGTGCGCGCAACATTGCCGAGAATGCCGTGGCATTTTTTCAGGTGGCGATTTTCGAACATCACCAGGACGAAGAGCGCGAACTGTTTCCCGCCGTGTTGGCCAGTGCCGAACCTGGCGAAGAAATGGCACAGGTCAAGGCCATGGTCAAGCGCCTGACAGACGAGCATCGGGAACTGGAGGGCTTGTGGAAACAGCTTGAATCCGGGCTGAAAAAATTGGCCAAAGGACAGGCCAGTGACATCAATGTGGCCGAAATCCAGCGGCTGGTGACGCAATACAAGGCCCACGCAAGCTACGAGGAAACAGAGTTCCTGCCGCTGTCGCAAACCATTCTGGGGCGCAATGCCAACCACATGTCCGCGCTGGGTTTGTCGCTGCACATGCGACATACGCCGGTCAATGTCAACGCCACCTACATTTGAGGTCGGCTGACTTCACTGAGGCAGCGTTCAGTGGAAGAGCAGCATGCCCGCCAGTGTCCACATGGTCAGTGCAATCAGCGCGTCCAGCACGCGCCAGGCCAGCACTGTTTCAAACAGCGGGGCCAGAAAACGGGCGCCAAAGCCCAGTGCGGCAAACCAGCACAGGCTGGCGCTGGCGGCGCCGGCGCCAAAGACCCAGCGCCCCGGGTCGGGCCGCTGGTTGGCAATGGCGCCCAGCAGCACCACGGTGTCCAGGTACACATGCGGGTTCAAAAAGGTAAAGGCAAAACAGGCCGCCATGGCCGTCGCCAGTGTGGCCCCTTCGCCATGGTTTAAATGCATGGGTTTGCCTTGCCAGGCGCGCCGCGCTGCCAGCACACCATAAGCCGCCAAAAACAGGGCGCCACCAAAACGCGTGAGGCTCATCAGGAAGGCGTTGTCGCGTATCAGCAGGCCGGCGCCAGCAATGCCCGCCAGGATCAGCAGCGCGTCTGACAGCGCACAAAAGAGCACCAGTGGCAGCACATGCTGGCGCAGGATGCCCTGGCGCAGCACATAGGCGTTTTGCGAGCCGATGGCCACGATCAGTGCCAGTCCGGTGGCAAAACCTTCGACAAAATCCATGCTCAAGTCAAGTGCAGGCGCACGGTCAAGACGCGGCCCGGCAAGCTCTCGGATGATGTCACTTCCAGCAGCCAGCCGTTCACGCCGGGGTTTCCGTCTGGATGAGTTCCGCCAACCTGGCCAGGGCGTGGTGCACCGTGGCCTGGCGTACCGCTGCGCGGTCGCCGGCAAAGTGCTGTACTTCGCTGGTCACGCCGGTGGGCGTGGCCCAGGCCAGCCACACGGTGCCTACCGGTTTCGCGGCGCTGCCACCGGCGGGGCCGGCCACGCCGGTCACGGCAACGGCCACCTGGGCGCGCGAATGCGCGAGTGCGCCGGCAGCCATGGCGCGCACCACGGGTTCACTCACCGCGCCATGCGCATCAATCAGCGCGGCATCGACGCCCAGCAACTCGCATTTGGCTGCGTTGGAATAGCTGACAAAACCACGCTCGAACCAGTTGCTTGAACCCGCCATCTCGGTGCAGGTGGCCGCTATCAGGCCGCCGGTGCAGCTCTCGGCAGTCGCCATCAACCAGCCGTTTGTTAAAAGTAAACGCGCCAGCAGTGCGCAACTGTCCGGCATCAACAGCCTATTTCTGAATGGGGGACAGGGTAGCCTCTTCAACCAGCACCTTGTAGCTGTAGCCGGCACCAAAGTCCTTGTCGTTGCGCACCACGCCCGAAACCGTCACCAGGTCGCCGACCTTGGCTGGCGCAGCGGTAGTGACCAGAACGTCGTTGTTGGCTGGCGTGCCGGAGCCGTCACGCAGGTGAATCCAGTTCTTGCCCATGATGCCGGCGTTGTACTTCACCACCTGACCGTTGACCTTGACCGGCTTGTCCTTGAGTTGAACCGCTTTGCTGATGATATCGGCGACCGTGTAGGCATTGGAGCCGCTGGCCTTGGCGACCTTGATCGGTGCGCTGTCTGCCACTTTGGCCATCGCCATTTTCGAGCCGAGTGTGCCCTGGCCTGCGGCAGCGCCGCCCAGACTGCCAAAAACGATGCTTGGGAACGTTTTCTTCAGCGTCTTGCTCTCAAAATTGTTCATGACTACGGGGTTCTCAATCGTCACCATGGCGCCTTTTTTAACCGCTGCGGTGCTCACTGCGGCCCAGGTTTCACCATCCTTGGTCTTCAGTCGCAAGTAGGTATAGATTTCAACGTCCTTGACCTCCAGTACTTCGCCACTGACCACGCCCGAAACAGGCGGTTTGGCGGCAGGGGGTTGAGCCGCCCAGGCACTGCTGGTGAAAGAGGCGGCGGCAATCAAACTGATGGCGAATAATTGTTTCATGGCGGTTCGTAGGCTTCGTTAAAAGGTTAAAGCATAGCAGCCCGGGAGGCAAGTCAAGTTAAGTTAAGTCAATGAGCAGGCGCGTGCCTGGTCTCATGGCGCAGGGATTCGCTGCAAGATTTACCATGACCGCCACAGCGCAATCACCAGCAGGGTGCAAAAAGCGGCTACCAGGTCGTCGAGCATGATGCCCCAGCCGGCTTTGCGCCAGGCGGCCGGGTCGGTGGCGGGATTGACATGGTGGTAAAGCTGGTCGGCCCAGGCCACCGGACCGGGCTTGACGGCATCAAAAAAGCGGAACAGCGCAAACGCAGCCAGCTGGCCCCAGAAACCGGTCGGGCTGACCAGCCACAGCACCAGCCAGAAGGCGGCAATTTCGTCCCAGACGATGTTGCCGGGGTCAAGCGTGCGCAGGTGTCTGGCGGTGACCGTGCAGACCCACCAGCCCACCAAAATACTGACGGCAATGAGCCCGCCCCATTGCACCTCGGTGAGGCGGTCTTGCAACAGCACATACAGTGCCCAGGCCCACAGCGTGCCCATGGTGCCGGGGGCTATTGCGCTGAGCCCGGAGCCAAAGCCCAGCGCCATGACATGGGCCGGGTGCGCCATCATGAAGCGGCCGGTCGGCGCCACCGGGCCCGGGGCACTGGCTGTCTGGGGGGGGGCGGATGGCATGGGGGTAAGAGCAGGCGCTTGATCAGACATGGCCGGATTATCGAGGCAGCGCCTGAATAGTTTCAGGCAAAGTGGTCGAACGAGGCGTAGTGGTTGGGCAGCACCCGGCCCTGCGCGTCCAGCAGCCGCAGGCCCGGGTTGGCGTCGATCTGGCCGACGCAACGCACCGGAGTCTGGCTGGCTTGCGCGGCAGCGGCCACGGCGGCGCGCTGGCTGGGGGCGGCGGTAAACAGGAGTTCGTAGTCGTCACCGCCTGCCAGTGCCAGGGTGCGCCATTGCGCCAGCGATAAATTGATGCCGTCGTGATGGCCAGAATGCGCTGAGTCCGCGTAACAAGCGATGCTTTGTAGCAGCGTATCGACCTGCACGGTCGCCCCCATCTGCGAGCTTTCCAGGATATGCCCCAGGTCGCCCATCAGGCCATCGCTGAGATCAATGGCTGCGCTGGCGACACCGCGCAAGGCCAGTCCCAGCGCCACGCGCGGGTTGGGGCGTTCCAGCCGCTCGCGTGCCGCCAGCAGCACGGGCGCAGGCACGGTCAATTTGCCTTGCAGTACATTCAGCGCCAGCCGGGCATCGCCCAGCGTGCCGCTCACATAGAGGTCGTCACCAGCCCTGGCGCCACCGCGCAGCAGGGCCTGTGAGCGGCCATTGACGACCGGCACCTCGCCAAATACCGTGATGCAGATGTTGAGTGGTCCGGCGGTGGTGTCGCCGCCAACGAGTTCGCAGCCATGGGCATCGGCCAGCTCAAAAAGCCCCCGGGCAAAGTCCGCCAGCCAGGGCTCGTTCGCGTCGGGCAGCGCCAGCGCCAGGGTAAACGCCAGCGGTTTGGCGCCACAGGCGGCGAGGTCGCTGAGGTTGACCGCCAGCGACTTGTGACCCAGGCTGTGCGGGTTCACGTCAGCAAAAAAGTGGCGCCCCTGCACCAGCATGTCGCAGGAAATAGCCAACTGGGTGTCGGGCGCTGGCTGCAGCAATGCGCAGTCGTCGCCAATGCCCAACGCCGCGCCGCGGCGCACCGGGCGCTTGAAATAGCGCGCGATCAGATCGAACTCACCCATGTGTTACGTCTTTCGACTGCTTTGGCGGGCTGGCGGGCCAGAAAAAGCTGCCCAGGCGGGTGCGAATCCGGTGGCGAATGGCCTGGTAGATGCGGCGGCGATCGACTCCGCTGACGTTATGCGCCCTGAGTGCCAGCAGGAAGGCAAAATAAAAACTCACGCCCACATTGAGCGCGCCGGTGATGGCAATCCCGGCCACACACCACCAGAACGGACTGCTGTGAAAGATGTCAGGGCCCAGGCTGGCGGCGGCCGCAGCAATCTGGCCGGTGGACAGCGTGACGTGGCGCACCTCCAGCCCGAGGCCAAAAAAAGACGCAAAGGCGGGCACCAGCCCCAGCATCAGCCCGAGCGACACATTGGCCGCCAGTCCCGAAATGTTGTGACGCATGAACGTGGCCCAGCGTTCAGCCCTGACGCGACCCAGTGCGGCGGTGATTTTGGGGTTGTAGCGAATGGCCGAGTCCAGCCGGTGCAGCACAAACCAGTTCTCGGTCCAGCCCGCAATGATGCTCGAAGCAAACAACAGCACGCCAGTCAGGGCGGCAAACAGGGTGGTGGGACCCAGCAGGGTCAGGTCGTTCAGCACGTGTTTGGCAACGGTGGCGTCGATCATGGGGGTGCCAAAGGCCAGCCACAGCCCGGTGCTGATCAGCAGCACCGCTGGCGCCACCAGCGCCAGATTGCCAAAGATGGCGGCCACCTGTGAGCGCACCAGATGCGCCACTTCATCGACAAAACTTTCCACGGCGCCCGGCGCCCCCAGCTCCTTGAGCTTGGCGGCCATGGCGGGGGCGGTCATGGCGGGTTGTTTGGTGGCCACGGTCCAGTGCATCAACTGGATCAGCACAAAACTCAGCGCGTAGTTGAGACCGGCGTAAAAGCCGCCCCAAAAGGCGGACAGGCTCATCGAAAGGATCACAAACTTCATCAGCGTGGTGACCGACATGACGGCGCCGCCGCCCGCGGCATCACGCAGCATCTGCATGTATTCGGCCCGGGTGCGGGTGATGTAGTGCTCGCCGGTCTCGGAACTGCGCTCGGCCACTTTGGCGGCCAGCATCGATGAATTGGCGGCAATCAGTGCCCGCACGCTGCGTCGCTCCTGCCCCACCAGCACCAGATGGGCGAACAACTGTGCTGTGTGACGATGGGGGTGTTCCGACATCAGGCAATCGAGCAGGGTGCGCACGCGCAGCACCCGGCTGCGCAACTGGCGCAGTTGAAACACCAGATTGACGGAGATGCCGTTGCTGTCAAGGTGGGTGTAGACCGAGGCCGCCGCCTGGCGGCAAGCTTCCAGGCGGTTCAGGACCTGCTGCAAGGCAGCCTGTCTGGCGGCTGAAGGGTGCTCTGGGTCAATCAGGAAAGCAGCTTGTAGCGCGATCACGTCGCTGTCGAGTGCATGGAAAGGGGCGGTCTCAAGCGCGGGTGTGCTCATGCGCAGGCGCAGCTCGGGTGAAAAACCGGTGGCACGGATTTGTCCGGTACAAAAGGTCAGGGCTTCGAGCAGCGTGGCTTGCCATGGTGTGACCCGGCTTGGTCCGATTTGTGGCACCCAGGCGCAGATGCCGTCGGTCATTTGCGCACAGTCTGCTTGCAGCAACTCTGCCAGCCGGGTCAATGTGGCATCCTCCAGCGCATTGAGCCAGCGCGCATCGAATGACTGGCACAACACCAGTGAAAACAGGCTGGCGGCATCGGTCGTTTCAGGCGTGCCGGGCAGCCATTTGAGCCGCAGTCGTTCGGTCAGTTCACTGGTAAAGGCGCTGCGTGAGGAAAAGCCGTAGTCTGCCAGCAATGAGGTTGCGTCCACTGTGCCCAGCAACTTCAGCCACCAGGCCTGCAGCCTGGCGCGTGCCTCGGGGCGCTGTTGCAGGGTGTCGAGCAGCAAGTTCACGCGTGCTACGGCGTGCGGCACCGAGTCATGTCTGCCGCGCACCCAGCCCAGCAGTTGAATCAACCAGAGGTGGCGCTGCGCCAGATCGGCTTCGGCGTCGAGGGCATCCAGTAGCTCGGCAAGATCGGGCCTGGCCGTCATCGGCTTAATGCAGGGTGCGCGTGCCACCGCTTTCGCTCAGGGCATCGAGCACAAACATGGGGACATCCACATCAAATTTTTCACCATCTTCAGCCACGCAAAAAAAGCTGCCGTGCATGGTGCCGGTGGGTGTGCGCAGGCGTGTACCACTGGTGTACTCAAACGTTTCTCCGGGTTGCAACAGTGGCTGGTGCCCCACTACGCCCAGTCCTTTGATCTTTTCGTGGTGACCCTGGGCGTCGTTGACGTTCCAGGTGCGGGAAATCAACTGGGCCGTGATGTTGCCGGTGTTGCGGATGGTGATGGTGTAGGCGAAAAAGTACTGTCCTTGCACCGGCGCAGACTGGTCAGCCAGGTAGCGCGGTTTGACCTGGACCTGAAATTGGTAGAGTGGGGTGGTGGCCATGTTAGCGGGATTTGATGGTGGCAAGAGGGGGCAATTCAAGCTCGACCGAGGCCGGCTCCTGCATGCCGGGCGCCAGCGTTGCCCCGCGCGCTGTCACGGATTGCAGCAGCAGATCATCAGACAGCCTGTCGCCCACTTTGTAAGGCTTGGCGGGTTCACCGTCGATGGCGATCAGGGCGCTGCCAAAACCGCGGCCTTTGGCCCCGGCGATGACACCGAGCAGCTTGTATTGGCTCGTGGCGTTGACTGCAGGTGCTGCCGGACCCCCGTTGTCAGGGGTGGCGCTGGCCCCCAGCAATTGGGCGATCCGGCCAGTGTCAACGGGGCGTTGGCTGAATGCATCGTCGTTGGCGCGTGGCGTGCTGATGGGTTCAGACCAGCGCAGACCCCAATAAACGACGCTGGCCGCGGCCAGAGCGGCCAATGCAAATGTGCTCAGGCGTGCAGGCCAAAGGGTTCGATCAAGCGTTGTCATGGGATGAGGTTGTTGGATTGATGAAGCTGCCAGATTTACCACCATGCTTTTCCAGCAGTTTGATGTCGGTCATGACCATGCCGCGATCCACCGCCTTGCACATGTCATAGATGGTCAGCAGGGCGACCGAGACGGCGGTGAGCGCTTCCATTTCGACACCGGTGGGGCCCACCGTTTCTACCGTGGCTTTGCAAAGCACGCTGCTGGTGGCGGACTGGCTGGCGTGCAGGACCTTGAATTCAATCGCCACCCGGGTCAGTGCCAGCGGGTGGCACAGGGGGATCAGATCACTGGTTTTTTTGGCCGCCATGATGCCGGCAATGCGGGCAATGCCCAGCACATCACCTTTTTTGGCGGTGCCAGCTTCGATGATGGCCAGCGTGCCGGGCAGCATGTCAATGCGGCCACCGGCGATGCCAATGCGGTGACTGGCGGCTTTGGCTGCCACATCAACCATGTGGGCTTGGCCCTGGTCGTCAAAATGGGTGAGGGTGCTCATGACAAAAATAAGGATGAGGTGGACTAAAGTAAGCGGGACGTCTTGACCGAACCTTTACACACAACTGGCATCATACGGTGATCGTCAGATTTATTCTTTTGCAGGTGTTCAAAATATATCGCTCATGTTGATTGATCCATTCAAGCAAAAAAAACGGGTAAGCCCTATTTTAAAGAAGCGCGTTACGCTCTTTTTGGTGGCAATTGGCCTGGCACTGCCTGTGGCCCTGAACGCGCAGGGCCAAGGGGCCAACGCGTTGCCGCTGCTCGGTGACGGCAGCGACATGAGCGCCAGCGCCGAGCGCCGGCTGGGTGACCGCATCGCGCGCGAGCTTTACCGCGACCCTGATTTTATTGACGACCCGGTGCTGACCGATTATGTGCAGGGCATCTGGCAGCCGCTGCTGAACGCAGCCCGTGCCCGCGGCGATTTAACCCCCGAGCTCGATGAACGTTTCGCCTGGCGCATTGTTTTGGGGCGCGACCGCAGCGTCAACGCGTTTGCCTTGCCGGGCGGCTATTTCGGTCTGCATCTGGGCCTGCTTTCCGTCGTGAGCAGTCGCGATGAGCTGGCTTCGGTACTGGGTCACGAGTTGAGCCATGTCACCCAACGCCATATTTCACGCCTGATTTCCAGGAGCAACCAGCAAACGCCCTGGATGATCGGCGCCATGATTCTGGGCGCGCTGGCGGCCAGCAAAAATCCTGAGGCTGGCAATGCGCTGATTGTTGGCGGGCAAGCCCTGTCAGCGCAAGGCCAGCTCAATTTTTCGCGCGACATGGAACGCGAAGCGGACCGCATCGGTTTTGGCGTGATGACCCAGGCCGGGTTTGAGGCACTGGGGTTTGTCAGCATGTTCGACAAGCTGCAGCAGGCGGCCCGGCTCAATGACAGCGGTGCCTACCCCTACCTGCGCAGCCATCCGCTGACCACCGAACGCATCGCCGACATGCAGTCGCGTCTGCCGCTGGGCGCGCCGCACGGGGCAGATGCGGTCCCTGGCATGGCCCACGCCCTGCTGACGGCACGCGCCCGGGTGCTGTCCAACCCCGGTGCCGATGCCTTGCGCGGCTGGCTGGCTCAGGCCGATGATGCGGGCCTGTCGGGTCAGGCCGCTGCGCAACAGGCGGGCACCTTGTATGGCGCGGCCATGGCTGCCAGCCGCATGCGTGATGCGGCGCAGGCGCGCCGGCAGTTGACGCGGCTGCAGAAAGTGGTGCTGGCT
Source organism: Rhodoferax sp. (assembly GCF_023701345.1). Classification (GTDB taxonomy): domain Bacteria; phylum Pseudomonadota; class Gammaproteobacteria; order Burkholderiales; family Burkholderiaceae_C; genus Rhodoferax. The sequence goes on from NZ_JAMPXE010000014.1 coordinate 33,569, forward strand.
GATCCCGAGGCGGTGCGGCAGGTGCGCTGGCTGGGTCTTGAAATTGAACTGGCAGCACCCGATCGGTCGCGCCAGCAGCTGCTGGCCCTGGGCGCCGAGATCGGGCTGGATCCTGCCCAACCGGCGCCGGCGGCTGCGTTACGCCGCCCCGATCTGGTGCTGCAAACCCAGCTTGCCATGCAGGGCGGACAAGCCCGGTTGCTGGACCAGGTGGCGCAAAACCTGCAGGCTTGGCTGCTCAGGCAGCCGCAAGATGCATTGGCCTGGCAGTCGCTGGCCAGTATTTACGCAGCGCAAAATCAAACTTTGCGCGCCTTGCGCGCCGAGGCCGAGGCGCAGGTCGCACAATTGGACTATGCGGGGGCATTGAACCGGCTGAAAGCGGCGCAGGACCGGCAGCGTGCACCGGGTGCCTCGAATTCTTCAGCCGAGCATATCGATGCGTCGATCATCGACACGCGTCGGCGCCAGATCGAGGTCTTGCTGAAAGAACAGGCGCAGGAACCCTGAGACCTTATTTCCGGCCGAAGGCTGCGTCAATCACCAGCCCCAGTGCGGAGTAGATCAGTGAGCCCCACAGCGCGGCGTAGAAGTCGCGCACATGAAAACCTTCCAGGATGCCGGCAGCAGACCAGAACATCAGGGCGTTGATGACAAACAAAAACAAGCCCAGCGTGACCACGGTCACGGGCAGGGTCAGCAGCACCAGCACCGGGCGCAACACCATGTTGAAGAGCCCGATGACAAAGGCGGCGATCAGCGCGGCGCCCAGGCTGCTGACCACGACACCGCTGTAAAGATAGGCCACGCAGAGCAGGGCGGCGGCACTGAGCAGCCATTTCAAAATAAGTTTCATGGGCTGGAGCTTAGCACCTTGCCGGGCCAATGCGCAGCGGCGCTATGATGCCCTCCCCATGACCGGCATCCACATCACCGACATTGAATCCGCCATCAATTTCTGGCGCAGCAAGGCGCCCAGCGTTGAAGGTGCCGCATTGCCCCCATCGACGCGGGCGCTGGCCGAAGTCTATGCCGTGATGGCTTTCGAGCGGCGCCATGAAATTGACGAGGCGGCCTTGCCCGAAGCGGCCTGGCAGGCCTGGCTGACCTGGTATGAGAGCACGCCCGACACACCCTGCATTGCCATTTGCTCAACCAGTCAGGGGGATGAAGTTTGCAAGGGCTGCGGCCGCACCTTTGCCGAGGTGCAATGCTGGACCGAGATGCGGCCGGTACAAAAACGCGCCAGCTGGCGCCGCATTACACAGGAGGGCACGTCCTGGCGGTTTAATAAATACGCTGAACGTGCCGCTGAAAAGAAAACGGTGCCCGGCAGTTAGGTGGTGCGGCTGCGCGCGATGCGCGCTGCCAGCCGCGCCGCCACCCGGGCGGTGAGGCCGTCGCGGTCGAGCGAGGGGTTCAGTTCGGCGATGTCGGCGGCGACCACGCGGCCCGAGCCAAGCACCTGGTCGATCAGTCGCTCCACCTGCGCGAGCGGCACGCCCAGCGGCGCAGGGGCCGACACCCCCGGCGCTTGCGCCCCGGGCAGCACATCCAGACACACCGTAAGGTAGACCGCATCGCTGCGCGCGAGGTCGATGGCCAGCGCCTGCTGCGCGTCGCGCAGACCGTTGGCATCTTGCAGGCTGTCGTCGAGCCAGTAGCGCACCCCCATGGCGTGCGCGCGGTCAAACAGGGCCTGGGTGTTGGCAAAGCGGCTGATGCCGAAGACGCGGTAGTTGAAGGCCTGGCCGCGCTCGGTGCACCAGTCGTGCATCTGGTGAAACGGCGTGCCCGAATTGGCCTGGGCGGCCACGCGCAGGTCGAAGTGCGCGTCGAGGTTGACCACCAGCAGGCGGCTGGCGTCGGGGTGGGCCTTCACGATGCCCTGGAACGTGCCCCAGGCCATTTCGTGACCACCGCCGAGCCCCAGCGGCAGGCTGTCGCGCGCCATCGCCCCGGCCACGCGCTCGCCCAGTTGCGTCTGGGCGGCTTCGAGTGCGTTGCCTTCACAAGTCACATCGCCCGCGTCCCACAGCGCGGGTTCGCCCAGCACCGACAGGTTCGCCAGCGCACCGCGCAGCGCCTGTGGGCCGAGGGCGGCACCGGTGCGTCCGGCGTTGCGGCGCACGCCTTCGTCCACGGCAAAGCCGATCAGCGTGACGCCACCTCGGCTGTCGGCGGCGGCAGGCCGCACATGCTGGTGCCAGCGGGTGCTGACGCCGGTTTCTTCGGCGTCGACACGGCCGCGCCATTCAAAGGGTGTGTTCGGATTCATGTGCGCTCCAGTCCCGCCGCGACGACGCGGCGGCAGGGGTTTCGGCCAAACCAGTAGGCCAGTTCGTTCGGGTGCTCCAGCTCCCAGGCCACGAAGTCGGCGTGCTGGCCGGCGGCGAGCTGGCCGCGGTCGTGCAGGCCCAGCGCCCGCGCGGCGTGCAGCGTGATGCCCTGCACCGCTTCCAGCGGCGTGAGTCGGAACAGCGTGCAGGCCATGCTGGCCATGAGCAGCAGCGACAGGCCCGGCGAGGTGCCGGGGTTGTGGTCGGTGGACACGGCCATCGGCACGCCGGCCGCGCGCAGCGCCGCGATGGGTGGCAGCTTCGTTTCACGCAGGAAGTAATACGCACCGGGCAGCAGCACGGCCACCGTGCCGGCGGCCTTCATGGCCGCGATGCCGTCGTCGCTCAGGTGTTCGAGGTGGTCGCACGAGAGCGCGCCGTATGAGGCCGCGAGCGCGGCGCCGCCCTGGTCGGACAGCTGTTCGGCGTGCAGCTTGACGGGCAGGCCCAGGGCTTTTGCCGCTTCAAAGACGCGGCGCGTTTGTGCGGGGCTGAAGCCGATGTCCTCGCAGAAGGCATCGACCGCGTCCACCAGCCCCTGCGCGTGCAGTTCGGGCAGCCAGGCGCAGACGGCGGCGATGTAGTCGTCGGGTCGGCCGTCGAATTCGGGCGGCAGGGCGTGGGCGCCGAGGAAGGTGGTTTTGACGTCCAGGCGTTGCTCGGTGCCGAGCCGGCGCGCCACGCGCAGGCAGCGCGCTTCGGCCTCCAGCGAGAGGCCGTAGCCCGACTTGATCTCCAGCGTGGTCACGCCTTCGGCCATGAGGCAGCGGGCGCGCTGCGTGGCGCTGGCCAGCAGCGCGTCTTCGCTGGCGGCGCGGGTGGCCGCGACGCTGGAGCGGATGCCGCCACCGGCGCGCGCGATGGCTTCGTAGCTCGCGCCCTGCAGGCGCTGCTCGAACTCAGCAGCGCGCTGGCCGCCGTAGACCAGGTGGGTGTGGCAGTCCACCAGGCCGGGCGTGAGCAGGGCGCCGCCGAGGTCCACCTCGTGAGCGGGCCGGGCGTGTGAAGGCAGGGCGCGGTTCGGGCCGATCCAGGTGATCTGGTCGCCGGTGGTGAGCAAGGCGCCGTCCTCGATCAGGCCCCAGCCGTCGGCCCCTTGGGCGGGGTCGAGCGTGGCGAGGCGGGTGTTGCGCCAGAGGGTGGTGGTGTTCATGCGGAGATGGTTTTGGGTAGGTGGTGCAGCCACCAGCCGGCGGGCTCCGGTGTGGCTGAGGCGGGGGTGTCGGGTTGGAAGCGCCAGTCGCCCGGCGGCGCTGCGTCGAACCAGAGCAGGCTGAAGGCGAGCAGAGGACGCTCATCGGCGCCGTGACACCAGCGGCCGGCCACGCGTGCGAACAGGCCGGCCTGGGCACCGGCGGGCGGGCGCCAGGCTTTGCCGGTCGACACGGCGGCCATGCCGCCCGCGCCGCCGAGAACCATGAGGTTGAGGTCGCGCACCGGGCCGCCGATCAGGCGGCAGCCGGGCGCGGCGGTGCCGTCGAAGGCCAGCGGCGCATCGCCGGGGTACTGCGTCAGCGAGCGGTCGGCGAAGTCCAGCGCCACGCCGTCGCCCGAGAGCAGCGTGAACCAGCGCCGCACGCCGGGGAAGGCCGAGAACGGGCCGTCGGCGGCGATGTCGGCCACGCTGATGCGCAGCCGCCAGTCCAGCGGGCTGGGCCAGGTCAGCAGCTCGCGCGTGACGCCGCCGCCATTGCGCCACGGCGTGGCCGGGGTGTTGTCGAGGGTGATGACGCGCATGGTGGTCATGGCGCGTTCAGCTGGCCCAGATGGCAGCGAAGAGGTCCTGCTGACCGACGCCGGCTTCGCCTTGCAGAACGAGCTGCAGCGCGGCTTCGATGTCGGGCGCGAACAGCCGGTCCTTGTCGTAGAACGGCACCTGGGCACGCAGCGTGGCGTGGGCCTGCGTCAGGCGCGGCGAGGTGGTGAGCGGGCGGTGGAAGTCCACGCCTTGGGCGGCGGCCAGCCACTCGATGCCGAGGATGGTGGCGGTGTTGTCGGCCATCTCGGCCAGGCGGCGCCCGGCGTAGGTGGCCATGCTCACGTGGTCTTCCTGGTTGGCGCTGGTGGGCAGGCTGTCGACGCTGGCCGGGTGCGCGTGCGACTTGTTTTCCGAGGCCAGCGCGGCGGCGGTGACGTGGGCGATCATGAAGCCGCTGTTGAGGCCCGGGTTGTCCACCAGGAAAGGCGGCAGGCCCGAGAGCGTGCTGTCGATCAGCAGCGCGATGCGGCGCTCGGAAATGGCGCCGATCTCGGCGATGGCCAACGCCAGCGTGTCGGCGGCGAAGGCCACCGGCTCGGCGTGGAAGTTGCCGCCCGAGAGCACCTCGCCGGTGTCCACGAACACCAGCGGGTTGTCGGTGACGGCGTTGGCTTCGGTGAGCAGCGTGCGCGCGGCGTTGACGATGAGGTCGCGGCAGGCGCCCATGACCTGCGGCTGGCAGCGCAGGCTGTAGGGGTCCTGCACGCGCTCGTCGTCCACCACGTGCGAGAGGCGGATCTGGCTGCCCGCGAGCAACGCGCGCGTGGCGGCGGCCACGGCGATCTGGCCGGGCTGGCCACGCACCGCGTGGATGCGCGGGTCGAACGGCGCGTCGCTGCCCTTGGCCGCGTCCACACACAGCGCGCCGGTCACGGTGCCGGCTTCGAGCAGGCGCTCGGCCATGAACAGGCCGTGCAACGCGAGCGCGGTGGAGACCTGGGTGCCGTTGATCAGCGCCAGGCCTTCCTTGGCGGCGAGCGTGAGCGGGGCGATGCCGGCGGCTTTCAGCGCGGCGGCGGCGGGCAACCATTCGCCGTTCATGCGCACCTCGCCTTCGCCCATCAGGGCCAGCGTCATGTGCGACAACGGCGCGAGGTCGCCCGAGGCGCCGACCGAGCCCTTGACCGGAATGCGCGGTGTGATGCCGGCGTTGAGCAGGGCGAGCAGGGTGTCAATGACGACCGGGCGCACGCCCGAGTAGCCGCGCGCCAGGCTGGCGGCCTTCATCAACACCACCAGGCGCACGGTGGCGTCGCTCATGGGCTCGCCGGTGCCGACCGAGTGCGACAGGATCAGGTTGCGCTGCAGCAGCTCCAGCTGGTCGTCGGGGATGCGTGTCTTGGCGAGTTTGCCGAAGCCGGTGTTGATGCCGTAGGCGGCATCGCCTTTCGCCACGATGGCGTGGATCGCCGCGGCCGAGGCCGCTATTGGCGCCTGGGCTTCGCCGCCGAGTTCCACGCGCACGGCCTGCTGCCAGACGGTGCGCAGCTCGGCCAGGCTCATCTGGCCGGGATGCAGGGTGAGGGTGTGGGTCATGATGCGAGTGTCTCACTCAGGGGCCGGGTCAGGCAATCATGGGTAACTTCAGCCCTTGCTTTTTCGCGGTCGCAATCGCCAGTTCGTAACCCGCATCGGCGTGGCGCATCACGCCCGAGCCGCAGTCGTTGACCAGCACGCGCGCCAGGCGCTCTGCGGCGGCGTCGCTGCCGTCGGCCACGATCACCATGCCCGAGTGTTGCGAGTAACCCATGCCCACACCGCCACCGTGGTGCAGGCTGACCCAGCTGGCGCCGCCGGCGGTGTTGAGCAGGGCGTTGAGCAGCGGCCAGTCGCTCACGGCGTCGGTGCCGTCCTTCATGGCCTCGGTCTCGCGGTTGGGGCTGGCGACCGAGCCGGTGTCGAGGTGGTCGCGGCCGATCACGATCGGGGCCTTGAGTTCGCCGCTTTTCACCATCTCGTTGAAGGCCAGGCCGGCGATGTGGCGCTCGCCCAGGCCCAGCCAGCAGATGCGCGCGGGCAGGCCCTGGAAGGCGATGCGTTCGCGCGCCATGTCGAGCCAGCGGTGCGTGTGCTTGTTGTCGGGGAACAGCTCCTTGATCTTGGCGTCGGTCTTGTAGATGTCTTCCGGGTCGCCCGAGAGCGCGACCCAGCGGAACGGGCCCTTGCCTTCGCAGAACATGGGGCGGATGTAGGCCGGCACGAAGCCGGGGAAATCGAAGGCGTTCTTCACGCCCTGGTCGAACGCGACCTGGCGGATGTTGTTGCCGTAGTCCACCGTGGGGATGCCCATGCTCTGGAAGTTCAGCATGGCCTGCACGTGCACCGCGCAGCCTTGCGCGGCCTCGGCGCTCAGGCGGGCGTGTTGCGCCGGGTCGCGCTGCGCGGCTTTCCACTGCGCCACGCTCCAGCCGATGGGCAGGTAGCCGTTGATGAGGTCGTGGGCCGAGGTCTGGTCGGTCACCAGGTCGGGCCTGATGCCGCCGGCCTTGGCACGCTTGACGAGTTCAGGCAGCACTTCGGCGGCATTGCCGAGCAGGGCGATGGAGACGGCCTCCTTCTTCGCGGTGTGTTCCTTGATCAGTTCCAGCGCGTGGTCGATGTCGCGTGCCTGCTTGTCCACGTAGCGTGTGCGCAGGCGGAAGTCGATGCTGCTCTGCTGGCACTCGATGTTGAGTGAGCAGGCGCCGGCCAGCGTGGCCGCCAGCGGCTGCGCGCCGCCCATGCCGCCGAGGCCGGCGGTGAGGATCCACTTGCCCGACAAATCATTGTTGTAGTGCTGCTTGCCGGCTTCGACGAAGGTCTCGAAGGTGCCCTGCACGATGCCCTGGCTGCCGATGTAGATCCAGCTGCCGGCGGTCATCTGGCCGTACATGAACAGGCCCTTGCGGTCGAGCTCGTTGAAGTGTTCCCAGGTGGCCCACTTGGGCACCAGGTTGCTGTTGGCGATCAGCACGCGCGGCGCGTTGCTGTGGGTCTTGAACACACCGACCGGTTTGCCCGACTGCACCAGCAGGGTCTCATCGTCGTTCAGGTCTTTGAGCGAAGCGAGGATCTGGTCGTAGCAGGCCCAGTCGCGCGCGGCGCGGCCGATGCCGCCGTACACCACGAGGTGCTGCGGGTTCTCGGCGACCTCGGGGTCGAGGTTGTTTTGGATCATGCGGTAGGCGGCTTCGGCGATCCAGTTCTTGCAGGTCAGCGTGTTGCCGCGCGGGGCGCGGATGAC
>NZ_JAMPXE010000131.1 GCF_023701345.1 Rhodoferax sp.
ATCCCGATGGCGGCGCAGCGCGTCATGCGCCAGTTTGCGGCCAAGGGTGCGCAAGGCAAGTTGCGGCTCAGCAATGGTGTGCCACTGGTCACCGACAACGGCCAGTACCTGGTCGATGTCACCGGCTTGCAGATCAGCGACCCGCTGGCTTTCGAGTCCGAGGTGAACCAATGGCCGGGGGTGGTGACCGTGGGCGTGTTTGCCTGTCAAAAAGCGCAGATTTGCCTGCTGGGTACGGCCGATGGGGTCAAGACCCTGGTCTTTTGAGGGTAAACCCGGGCGCTGGTCCCGGGCCCTGGGCGGGGGAACGAGCGCATACTTGACGCAAGCGTTATTTGCAACTTTCCAGGAGTCGCCATGAGCCAGCAAACCAAGTACCTTTTGCACGAAAACCAGATGCCCAGGTTCTGGTACAACCTGCAGGCCGACCTGCCCAAGCCCTTGCCCCCGGTATTGCACCCCGGCACCATGCAGCCGGTGGGTCCGGACGATCTGGCGCCGCTGTTCCCGATGGCCCTGATCCTGCAGGAGGTGAGCCTTGAGCGCGAGATTGAAATTCCCGAGCCGGTGCGCGACGTGTTTCAACTGTGGCGGCCGGCCCCCCTGTTTCGCGCCCACCGGCTGGAAAAAGCGCTGGGCACGCCGGCCAAAATTTATTACAAATACGAAGGCGGCAGCCCGGCCGGCAGCCACAAGCCCAACACCGCGGTGCCACAGGCTTTTTACAACAAGGAGGCCGGCGTCAAGCGCCTGGTGACCGAAACCGGCGCCGGCCAGTGGGGCACCTCGCTGGCGTTCGCCGGTTCGCTCTACGGCATGGAAGTCGAGGTGTTTCAGGTGCGCGTGTCCTACGACCAGAAGCCCTACCGCCGCGCCGTCATGGAAACCTATGGCGCCCGCTGCTTTGCCTCGCCCTCGACTCAAACGGCCTATGGCCGCTCGGTGCTGGCCAAAGACCCGCACCATCCTGGCAGCCTGGGCATTGCGATCTCGGAAGCGGTGGAGCTGGCGGTGCAGCGCGACGACACCAAATACGCGCTGGGCTCGGTGCTCAACCATGTGCTGCTGCACCAGACCATCATCGGCCAGGAAGCCATGCTGCAAATGGAAATGGCCGATGCCTGGCCCGACGTGGTGGTGGGCTGCACCGGTGGCGGCTCCAACTTTGCCGGCATTGCCTTCCCGTTCATCGGCCACGGCCTGCGCGGTGGCCCCAAGCCGCGCATTGTCGCGGTCGAGCCCGCCGCCTGCCCGTCACTCACGCGCGGCAAATACGCCTACGACTTTGGCGACACCGGCCACATGACGCCGCTGACCAAAATGCACACGCTGGGCAGCCAGTTCACGCCGCCCGGTTTTCATGCCGGTGGCCTGCGCTACCACGGCATGGCGCCGCTGGTGTCGCACGTCAAGGAACTGGGCCTGATGGAGGCCGTGTCGTACAACCAGGTGGAATGTTTTGAGGCCGGCGTGCTGTTTGCGCGCCACGAGGGCATCGTGCCCGCCCCGGAAGCCAACCACGCCATCAAGGGCGCGATTGTCGAGGCGCTGCGCTGCAAGGCCGAGGGCAAGTCAGAGACCATTTTGTTCAACCTGTGCGGCCACGGCCACTTTGACATGACCTCGTACCAGAAGTACTTTGCCGGTGAACTCACCGACGAGCACTACGACGAGGCCGAACTGGCCATGGCGCTGGCGGGCCTGCCCAGCGTGCCCGAGCCGGTGTGAAGTAAAACTTGAGCACAGCAAGCGCATTGGCACGCACAGCCGGTATCAAGAATGCGATTTCACGGCTTTCTTCACTGCATCGCGGGCATCTTTGACAACCTCCTTGGCATCGCCGTATGCCTTTTGGACCTTGCCTTCCACCTGCAGGTTGGTACCTTTAACTTCCTGCGATTTGCTGTCCACCAGCTTGCCAGTGGCTTCCTGTACTTTGCCAGCGATATTTTTTACCTGGCCCTTGACTTGGTCTTTGTTCATGAGATTTCCTTTTGAATGAAGTGGATAAATGCAATCACGAGCCTGTATCAGACCCGGTTTCAGATTAGCCCTGGCCAGACGTGTTGTCGGTGTGCTTGCATACACAGGAAATTCCATTGACATCCACCTTGAAAGTGGCAATTGGCCTCGCTCCTCTGAAAGGCGTGCCGGGCTGATTTTTTCGGTTTTGTGCCCTGCCAACGTTCGCTGGAGCACAGTCAGGGGCACGGCGGCGGCGCATCATTTCTTCTGCTGGAGAAAACCATGACCCAATACACCATCCCCGGCCTGCTCCTGCATGCACCTGCCACTTTTCACCCCTTACAGGAAAGCTGCCATGACACCCCTTCACGTTGAAGTTGCCATCATCGGTGCCGGTACTGCCGGCATGGGCGCCTACCGGGCCGCTTCTGCCCAGACCAAATCCGTTTTGCTGATCGAAGGTGGCAGCTACGGCACGACTTGCGCCCGCGTGGGTTGCATGCCCAGCAAACTGCTGATTGCCGCCGCAGAGGCGGCGCACCAGGCTCGGCACGTTGAGCCGTTCGGGGTGCAGGTGCAAGGCATCACGGTGGATGGCGCGGCGGTGATGGCGCGCGTGCAGCGTGAGCGCGACCGTTTTGTCGGGTTCGTGCTGGAAACGGTTGACGCCATTGCGCCCGGCAACCGCTTGACGGCAACCGTCAGGTTTCAGGATGCCAATACCCTGGTGACGGAACATGGCCAGTTGATTCACGCCAAGCGCATCGTCATCGCCACCGGCAGCATTCCCGTGCTGCCGCCGGTGTTGAAAGGATTGAGCGCCCGGCTGCTGACCAATGAAAACATCTTCGATTTAGCCACCTTGCCGACCCGTCTGGCGGTGTTCGGTCCTGGCGTACTGGGGATGGAGCTGGCACAGGCCATGAGCCGTTTGGGCGTGCAGGTCAAGGTGTTCGGCGTCGGCGGCGGAATTGCCGCCATTCAGGACCCGGCCATTCGGGACTACGCCAACAAAACCTTCAACGGCGAGTTTTATCTGGATGCCTCGGCACAGGTGAAGTCCGTCAGGGAAACTGCCACCGGGGTCGCAGTCAACTACCTGCACCGCGTTGGCGGCTGGAAAACCGAGCGCTTCGACTATGTGCTGGCGGCGACCGGTCGGGCGCCCGATGTCGCTGGCCTCGGCTTGAAAAACACCGGTTTGCAATTGGACAAACGCGGCGTGCCGTTGTTTGACCGCACCACGCTGCAGTGCGGCCATAGCACGATCTTCATTGCCGGCGATGCCAGCAACGACGCTCCCCTGTTGCACGAAGCGGCCGACCAGGGGCGCATCGCTGGCGGCAATGCTGGCCGCTATCCCGATGTCCAATCCGGCTTGCGCCGCACACCCTTGGCGGTGGTTTTCACCGACCCGCAAATCGCATCGGTGGGCGTTAACCTGAAACAGCTCAACGAGCGGTTCAAGGATCGTTTTGCCGTGGGCGTCGTGTCTTTCGAGGACCAGGGGCGCAGTCGGGTCATGCTGCGCAACCAGGGGCTTCTGAAAGTCTATGGCGAACAAGGCAGCGGCTTGTTTCTGGGGGCAGAAATGTTCGGCCCCGCCGCCGAGCATATTGGCCACCTGCTGGCCTGGGCGGCGCAACAACGCATGACCGTCTCCAGCATGCTGGAAATGCCTTTCTATCATCCGGTCATTGAAGAAGGGCTGCGCACCGCCCTGCGCGATCTCAGCCACAAGCTGCACATCGGTCCGCCAGTGATCGAGCGTTGTATGGATTGCGGGCCTGGCGCCTGACTTCAGTGCAGCACGCGAAAGCGGGTGCCCTGGAAGCTGAACACCGAGTTGCGCCGCTTGATTTCTTCCAGCGTCAGGTCCGGGGCCACCTGGGCGCCCTGTGCCAGCACCAGGTTGTTGACCAGCAGCAAGCGCTGTGCCGGGCTGTCCGAATACACGCTGCCGGTGATGGTGATTTTGGGGATCTGGCTACGCAGGTCCGGCGGCAATTCAGTCAGCAGCGGCACGGTGGCAGCGGGCGCCGAAACGGCAGTTTGGGCTGGTGCGGCGGGTGTGGAGGACGGCGCTGCCGCTGCTTTGGCCGGGGCAGGCGTTGCCACCGGCTTCACCTGGACCCTGGGCGCCTCGGCAACCGCAACGGGTGCCGGTGCCACTGGCGCTGAAACCGTGGGCGGCGCGCTGGCCGCGACCGGCTCGGCAGGCGCTACCGGGGGTGGCTTGACAGGGGCGCGCCCAAACCAGAAACCTGCCGCCAGCAAAAGCAGCGTCACGCCACCTGCCACGGCCAGCCACAGCGGTCGGCGGGTGTCTGGATGGGCCGGGCTGCCGGAGGGCAGCTGGTGGCGCGTGTGCAGACCGGGGGCCGCGCCGCGTTCACGTTCGGCATCGGCCCTTTTGAGGGCATCAAGAATATAAGACATGGGTTTATCGCGGGTCGGTGAGCAGATGGGGAAACTGGCCCTGGGTGGCGCTCTCGATCTGCATGAACGTCATGGGGCCGGGCCGGCCGTCCGGGGCGATGCCGCGGGCGCGCTGGAAGGCCCGCACCCGTGCGCGCAGGTCAGCGTCCAGAGCGAGGGGGGCGGCATCGGTGCCCCTGGACGGCACGCCGTCGAGCTGGTTCAAGCGGCTGGCCAGCCAGTCAATCGCCGGGCCGCTGCCGCCATCTTGCAGGCCGGTGTTGTAACCCTCCGGCAGCTGCCAAAAGGTGGCAAAGTCGCCACGCCAGAACTGCGCCAACTCAACCAGCCTGACGGTGTGCAGGCTACCGTTCAGCCGCAAGGTGGCCGTTTGGTCGGACAGGCCCACCAGCAAGGCATGCAGCGCCGGGCCCTGGGCCGCTTGCAGTGTCAGGATGCCCGGGCGGTCGAGCTGGCGCAGCAGGGGCATGGTCAGCTTGCTGGCGCGGTAACACTGCACGCCTTGCGCGCCGGCGGTTTGGCAGGGGTCGGCGCTGTTGGCCGGCAGTTTCCAGTCGGGTGCCAGTTCGCGCCAGGCGCTGTCAATGTCGGCTGGCAGCTGCGGCCACAGGGTCTGCAGGCTTTCGATTGGGGCGGGCGGTTTGGAGGCGGCTGCTTTTGGGAGGGCCGCTTGCGCCGTGGGTGCCGCTGCGCGGGACGTCGCCTGGGTGTCTTGTTGCGTTGACCAGATCAAAAAACCCAGCAGGGCCGCCAATAGGGCCAGGCCCGCCAGCGCGTAGCCCATGCGTTGGCGCCTGGCACCTGGGGCTTGCCCCGGCTCGGTGCCAAACACCTCGGCTGCGGCTTTGTCCACCACCGACCGGCTGACGCTTGGCAGTCCATTGGCCCACGCACCCAGCAGCGCGCGCCCGCAAAGCAGGTTGATGCGCCGGGGCACACCGCGGGTAAGGTGGTGGATGCGCTGCAGGGCTTTGGGCTCAAACGGCAGCGCGCCCGTGTGACCCGCCACGCCCAGGCGGTGCCCGATGTACTGCGTGGCCTCGGCCGGGGTCAGCGCGTCAAGGTGAAAACGCGCAATCACGCGTTGCGCCAGCTGTTCCAGTTCCGGCCGCGCCAGCATGTCGCGCAGCTCGGGCTGGCCGATCAGCACAATCTGCAGCAACTTGCGCTCGTTGGTTTCCAGGTTGGTCAGCAGGCGCAATTGCTCCAGCACGTCAGCGGCCAGGTTTTGCGCTTCGTCGATGATGAGCACGCTGCTTTGGCCGGCGGCATGGCTTTGCAGCAAAAAGGCGTTGAGCGCGTCAATGTAGTCCTTGACGGTCGGCGCGCCGGACGCGGCCGGGCTGAGCGTGATGTGAAACTCTTCGCAGATCGACTGCAGCAACTCCGGCACGTTGAGTTTGGGGTTGAAGATGTAGGCGACGTGGCAATTGGGCGGTATTTGCGCCAGAAAGCAGCGGCAAATGGTGGTCTTGCCGGTGCCGATGTCGCCGGTCAGCAAGACAAAACCACCCCCCGTGCCGCCCGTGGCCTGCGCCCCGCCCGCCACGCCATAGAGCAGGTGCGCCAGGGCCTCGCGGTGGCGCTCGCTCATGAACAGGTAGCGCGGGTCGGGTGCGATCGAAAACGGGTCCTGGCTCAGGCCGAAGTGGGAGGTGTACATGCTTGTGATCAGTCCTGGAAGAGCGTCAACAGCCGGTCCAGCCCGCCGGACTCGATCGACACGTTGGCAAATTCGCGCACCGCCGGTTTGGCGTGGTACGCCACCGACAGGCCGGATTCGGCCATCATCGGCAGGTCGTTGGCGCCGTCGCCCATGGCAATCGCCTGGCCCGGGCTGATGCCCAGCGCGGCACAGGTTTGCAGCAGCATGGTGCGCTTTTCCGCGCCATCACAAATGTCGCCCCAGGGCTGGTCCACCATGCGGCCGGTCAGCACGCCGCTGTCGAGCTCCAGCACATTGGCGCGGGTGTAGTCGATGCCCAGCCGGTCGCGAATCCGGTCGGTGAAGAAAGTAAAGCCGCCCGACACCAGCAGCACCTTGAGCCCGGCCTGCTGGCAGGCGCGCACCAGCTCGGCCGCGCCGGGGTTGAGCTGCAGGTGGTTCTGGTAAATGCGTTCCATGTCGGCCACCGTGACGCCCTTGAGCAGCGCCACGCGCTGGCGCAGGCTCTCCTTGTAGTCAGCTATTTCGCCGCGCATGGCGGCTTCGGTGATGGCCGCCACTTGTGGCTTGCGGCCGACCGCAGCGGCTATTTCATCGACACACTCGATGTCGATCAGGGTCGAGTCCATGTCAAACGCGATCAGCTTGAAGTCGGTCAAACGCAGCGGTGGGGTGATGCCTGCAATCATCAGGCCGGGGGCGAATACGGAGGGTTTCATGGTGGAAAAGTTCATTGTTTGGCGGTGGCTGGCAGCAGCCAGTTTTCCACCTGCAGCCCGGGCACGCGGGCAAATTCTGCGTCTGCGGTCACCAGTGTGGCACCCAGCGCCAGCGCGTGGGCGGCGATCAGCGTGTCATTGGGGCCAATCGGGGTGCCAGACAGTTCGAGATCGGTCCGCAGCTCGGCATAGTGGGGCGCAACGGCAGCTTCCAGGGCCAGCACATCGATAGAGGCCATTATGTGCTCGTACTGCGTGGACCAGCGCGGGTTGGTGCGCCTGCGCAAACCGAAGAGCAGTTCGCATTGCACCACGACGCTGGTGCATACCTTGCTGTTAGGTTCATTGGCCGCAATCAACAGCGCACGCTGGGCAGCGGTGCCGGCGGGATTGCGCATCATGTCGGATATGACGTTGGTATCGAGCAAATACAGCTTGGGGCCAGACATCATCTATCTTCCCCAAAATCGATGTCGTCGAGCGGTAGCAGGCCTGCATCGACATCCGGGAAGGCTTCGTTAATCGTGCCCACGGTGGTCATTTCCTGTAGCGCCAGCGCCAGGGCGGCCATGGTGCCTTGGGCGGGTTTGTCTGCCACCAACTCCAAAATCAGCCGGTTGCCTTCGCGGTGCATGAGCGCGTCGGTGCCTGGCAATTCGAACTCTTTCGGAATACGCACGGCCTGATTTGCCCCGTTGCGAAACAGGCGCACATGGCGCGCGGGCGACTCAAGTGGGTAGTCAGCGGTTTTTTCAGAGACGATGGGCATGGTGGTTCTCCCGATGCGGTGAGGGCTTGAGTTTAGCCTATGCTTAAGCATATGTCATCGCGGTGTGCTCGGATGGCAATACGTGCGCTGCAAAGTTGCTGTGACTTGCCGGGTGCCAGCGCTGCCCTTGGCATCAAAGCTCTGCTCCAGAAAAGTGACGCTGTCTGCCTCAAAGCGCACCACGCTGCAGGCCCGGGTGCCGTAATCGGGCAGGGCAACAAAGGCGGCCGAGAGCGCGCGTTCAAGTTCCAGCGGAATGCCGGTGGCCGGCAAGTCGGCGTCGGCTGCGAGGCGTGGGTTGTGCAGCAGCGCCAGCAGCTGGGCGTCGCTGGGGTGCTGTTGCGCCAGCAGCTTTTGCAGGCTGCCGCTCAAGCTTGCCAGTTTGGGCCAGGGCGTCAGGAAGTCGGCATTGGAGACCGCGCCGATGCCCGGCTGCATGGTGATCACCCTGGCATGGCGGCTCTCCAGACCCAGCAGCCGGGTGCCGTCAAAGACCAGCAGATTGAACGGGTTGTAGTTGCCGGCGCGCCCGGCCAACTCGGTCAGGTAATCGCTGGCACTGGTATCGGCCTGTAAGAACGCGCTGACCAACTCGCCGCGCGACGGCGCATCGGCCCGCTGCTTGGCGGGGTCGCGGTGGTTGGTCAATGCCGCCAGCCGCCCGCTGCGGCTGACGCCGAGCCAGGTGCCGCCTGCCTGCAAGTCGCGCCCGGCCAGAATGTCGGCGTCCTGCCACCAATGCAGCGGCGCGGTCGGTCGCGCGTAGAACTCGTCGCGGTTGGCAATCAGCAGCAGCGGCTTGGGGCTGTCCGGCTGCCAGTTCCAGGCGATCAGGCACATGGGGGATGGTTCAAAGTACGCGATCAAATTCATCCAAAAAAGCGGCGGCAATGGCTTTGCTGGCATGTTCAGCGTAAAACATGGCAGCTTGGGTTAATTCTTCCTCCGCTTGCGGATAAATGGCATAGGTCATGCGATGCGGGCTCTGACGCGCTGCACGGCTTCAGGCCCAGGGCGCATGGCAACTTGTCCTTCTCTGACCTCTTCGCGGCGACGCAAGGCCAGCTTGGTCCAGGATTGCTGTGCTTGTGACTTCGGCTCAAAGCTGCTGATCA
>NZ_JAMPXE010000132.1 GCF_023701345.1 Rhodoferax sp.
GCCAGCGCTGGCTGCATCGCATCCATCAACGCGGTGGCGAACTGCGCCAGCGGCATGTCGATGCGGGTGATGTTTTGCTCGGCCAAAAAACGTGCTTCCATGCGGGTCGGCTCATTGGGCAACACCGCCCAATGGCGGTCGCTGGAGCGTTTCATGATCTGGCGCGCAAAACAGCGGGTCAGTTGGTCGTCAAAGCGGCAACCCAAAAACAGAAAGTTGCGCCCGCTGCGCCAGGCTTGTACGGCGGCCGGAATCGGGGTCTGGATGTCAATTTCGGTCAGCACTTCCACATAGTCGCTGTCAGACACCAGGTAGTTGCCGGCCGGGCCGTGGCTGCCCATGGGTTTGTAGAGCATGCGCCCCGGGTCGGCGGACAACTCGGCCAGCGCGGTGCCGTCAGCCGCGTAGGCACCGGTCCATTGGCCAAAATGTTCAGACTGCGACAAACCCTGCACCTGCACCCAACGGCCCGGCACTTGCGCCAGGCCTGCGGCGAAGGTGTCGTCGTACCAGGTGTCCACCCACAAGCCGGCACCGCTGCCCGCCAGCGCCAGATGAAAAGGGGAGGGTGCGGGTGTGGCGGCAAAGGCCTCGTTCATCAGGTGCACCACTGACTTGCGGTGTTTGAAGTTTTCGATGAACTGCGCCGCCTGGGTCAGGCGCTTGCGGATTTTGTGCGGCACGCTGACCTTGGCGGTCATGTTTTCGGCCAGTGCCAGCGGCGTGCCCGGCACCTTGATGTCAGCGCACAAGGACAACATGTCGGGGCCCAGGTAGGGAATGACGGCACCGGTGGACAGGCTACTGGCAATCTCTTGGATCAGGTCTTGGGAGTTCATGGTTTTCCTTAGTAAATGGCAGCACCGGCGCCGACATTGGTGGCGGTGTCCTTGAGCGTTTTGACGATGTACTGGACTTGTTCCTGATCCAGCCGGGTGTGCAGCGGCAGCGCCAGTGCACGGTCACCAATGCGGTCGGTGTCACGCAACACGCCGCGCTGGCGGCCAATGGCATCACCGGCATTCATGTAGTAGTACTGCTGGTGCAAGGGATGGCTGTAGGCCACGGTCTCGATGCCACAGGCAAGCAGGTCGTCAATCATCTGCGCGCGTGCGCTGCCCGCGAAACGTTTGCCCAGGTGCACCACATAAAGCATCCAATGCACCTCGTCCACGTCCTCGCCAATGTAGGGCGGCTTGACGCCTTCAAAACTCTGCATGTTGTCGTGGTACCAGGCCACCACCTGTTTGCGCGCCTCCAGGCGTTCGTCCAGGCCCGCCAGTTGCGCCAGACCCAGCGCGGCGGTGAGTTCGCTCATGCCTGCCTGCAGCGGCACGCGCGCGCCGACCGAGACCGACGCCCGGTCGGCCAGGCGGCGCTGGCGCAGGTAGCGCAGCTCATGCACCAGCGCATCGTCGTCGGTGACCAGCATGCCGCCCTCCCCCGTGCACAAGGCCGACGGGGCGGAGAAATCAAACACCGACACATCGCCAAAGCTGCCCACGCTTTGGCCCCGGTAGCGCGAGCCAAAAGCCACGGTGCTGTCTTCGATCAGCGTCAAGCCATGGGTATCGGCCAGCGCACGCAGCGGTGCCCAGGCTGCCGGGTGGCCGTTGGTATTGCCAGCCAGCAGGGCGCGGGTGTGGGGGGTGATCTTGAGCGCCGCCTTTTCAGGGCTCAGGCTGCCGGTCCAGTAGTTGATGTCGGCAAACACCGGCGTGGCACCGGTCAGGGTGATGGCCTGAGCCACCTGGTGCCAGGTGTGCGAGGTGCAGATCACCTCATCGCCGGGACCAATACCCATGGCCCGCAGCGCAATCCAGGTGCCCAGCGTGCCGCTGCCGACCGCGACCGCGTGCTTGCGCCCGACCCAACCCGCAAAAGCGCGCTCGAACGACGCCAGCATGGGCCCGTCACCCCATTGCGACGACTGCAAGACAGCGTTGACAAGTTCAATCTCGCGCGCACCGCAGTCGGGCTCGAACAGAGAGATGACGTCGACTTCCATGGCCTAGTCTTCAGTCAGGATCAGGGCCGAGGCTTCTTCCGCCAAATCGGTGGTGCTCCAACAATGGCCGTTGGTGGTGGCGAGAAAGATGCGGCGTTTGCCCAGCGTCAGTGCGGCGGTTTCACCACGCATGTCCATGGCATCCACCACCACCACCCGCATTGACGGGTCACGGGTGCGCCAGGTGGCTGCGGCTTCGCGCACGGACGCTGCCGCAGCGACAACTTCACCGGCATCACGCAGATAGTCAGGGGTGATGGCCATGGTCAGTCTCCTGCGTCCTCGGCCAGCGCCATGCGTCGCGCTTCCACCGTGATCGGCAGTGGTGTATCTGCCGGCATCGCGGGCAAATCAAACTGCCAGCCGTTGGCGAGTGTCACCAAGCCACCCCACATGTCCGGGTTGACCATGGCGATGATGGCTTCCTCCAGGTCTTTTTTGGGCACATAGCCGGTCAGCACACCTTTGCTGTCTTTGCGAATCATCAGTTTCATCAAGTGCTCCTGGAGGTAAATAAGGTTTCAAGGATTGGCTTTAAGGAGCGGTCAGTCGTTCTTCATGCAACAGGGGCGCCAGCAGTGGCGGCAATGCCTGCAGCAGGTGGTTTACTTCGGCCAGGGTGCTGGTGGCGCCCAGCGAAAAGCGCACGGCGGCCAGCGCCTCGTCAGCGGGCACACCCATGGCCGTCAGGACGTGTGACGGCGCGCTGCCACCGGATGAACAGGCGGCGCCGCTGGAAGCCGCCACACCCAGGCGCTCAAGCCGTTGCAACACCACATCGACCGAGAGCTGGCCAAAACGCAGGTAACTGGTGCCGGGCAAACGCGGCACCTGCCGACTCCAGATGTGGGTTTCAGGCAGGGCGCGGGTCAGGCCGTTTTCGAGCGCGTCGCGCAATTGGGCCTGGCGCTTCGCTTCCAGGTTGACGTCACCCAGCAGTTCGAGCGCGGTGGCCATACCGACGATGCCGGCCAGGTTTTCGGTGCCGCCGCGGCGCCCGCGCTCCTGGCTGCCCAGGGTTTGCGGCACAAACGGCAGCCCCTGGCGCAGCAGTAACGCGCCGGTGCCCTTGGGGCCTTGAAACTTGTGCGCCGACAAGGACACCGCATCGGCGCCAGAGTCCGCAAAATGAAACGGCAACTTGCCAACGAGTTGGGTCGCATCGACATGCAGCAAGGCCCCTGCGGCATGCGCCAGCGCAGCAACTTGAGCCACGGGCATCAGCACCCCGGTTTCATTGTTGGCCGCCATGAGCGACACCAGGGCCAGGTCCGGCCCGATCAACGTCTGTGCTGCGGCAAGGTCAAGCGTGCCGTTGGCCAGCACCGGCATCCAGTCCACCTGAACACCGGCGTCAGCCAGGGCCCGCGCCAGTCGCAGGTGACCGGCATGCTCGACGCTGCTGAACACCACGCGGCTGCGCCCTGACGCGGCCGCAGCCAGCAAACCGCGTACCGCCAGGTGGTTGGCCTCGGTGGCACCGCTGGTAAAGATCACCTCCACCGGCTTGCAGCCCAGCACCCGCGCCACGGTGGCACGCGCCGCACCCAGCGCACGTTTGGCGTCCTGCCCCGGCCCGTGCTGCGACGAGCTGTTGGCCCACACACCCGAGAGCACCGGCAGCATGGCGGCAAGCACCTCGGGTGCGGGCGGCGTGGTGGCGTTGTGGTCGAGGTAGATCATGGTGAAGCCCGGCTTTGCTTCAGGTCCAGAACTGGCGTTCGCTGTCAACACAGAGCAAGTCCAGCAAGACCTCCAGCGACGCATCCTGAAAGCGCGGCTCCCAGGTGCCGTTGGCATGGTCACGCGAACACAGACACCAGTGGCTGCCCTCATGGGGCATCAGCAGGGCAATGTCGATCATGCCGCCACTCGGGTCGACCTTGCGCGAGCAGCACGGGCTCTGGATGCGAAAACTGCTGTCCTCGCGCAGCACCTGCGGCCGCACATATCGGTAGCGCACCCGCTCGCGCAGGGCCCGTTCCAGGCGGCGCACCACCAGGTCCAGCACCTGGGCGCTGGCCGGGGCCGCGATGATTGCTGCCATGTTCACGTCAATCCCCGGTTTCCGGCAGCAAGCCGGGCGGCGCGGGAACCAGTTCGATTTCCAGGCAACCCACCACGCAGCCGTCAAATTGCACCAGGTAGACCGGTTCGTTCAACTCGGGGGCATGGCCAACGTTGACCACCTCGCCGACCGAGCCGCGCGCGGCCAGCAGCGCGTCCACCGGCCGATCCGGGTAGCTGCCGTCGTTGACCAGATCGTCCAGCGCGATCACGCGCTGGCCCCAGGCATAGGCGGGTGCGCGGGGTTCAAGACCGGGCAAGGCGTTGGCGGTGATGTTCATGTGTTTTCCTCGGTGGGTGCGGCTGACCCGATGCTGCGCAGCGCGCTGGTCTTGTCGCCCAACTGCGCCAGCACCTCGTCGGGCAAGTTGTCCAGCGTGCAGAGTTCCTTGGCGCGCATACCGACGCGGTGGCCGGATTCGACAAAGTCGACCGCGTAGATATAGAACTGCTGCAAGAAGGTGTTGATGTTGATCACGTAACCCACCTCGCCCCTGTTGACCAGCACCTCGCCGATGTCGCGGCCGTTGTAGGTGCCGTCGTTGCGCACCACCGAGCGCGCAATCACCCGCTCGCCGTAGCTGAAACGGGGCGGATGCGCCAGCTCGATCTCGGCATCGTCGCGGTTGATGTCAGCCATGGGCTGCTCCAATCCGGGTGACATGGCGTTTCAGACGTTCATGCACCGCCTGGCGCACCTCAGGCTCTTCATCCTCTTGCATGGTTTCCAGTGTGGCTGTGTCGGCGCGCTGGGCAACGTCCCAACGCACACACCAATCGGGGTCGTGGGCCAGCCGCGACAGCAGGGCCACGGGTAATCGCTCGGCCACGATGCGGCGCACGTCAGCGCTCGGGTCGTCTGCCATGCGCAACAGTGCGGGCATGTCAAGCCGTTGCGCCACACGCATGCGCACGGCGCGGTCCGGGTCAAGCATCATGGTCGGCAAAATGGCCAGTGGCAGGCGTTGCGCCACCAGCTCACGCACGCCGTAGTCCGGGTCTTGGCGCAGCGCCGCCAGCGCCATGGGTGCCAGCCGCTGCACCACGCGCAGACGCACCTCGCGGTGGGGGTCACTGACCAGCTTGTTCAACAGCGTTTGCGGCAAGCGCAAGGCCACCTGCAGGCGCACGGTTTCATCGGGGTCGTTGATCAGTGCCGTGAGGCGAAACACACTGGCACGGCGTGCCGCAATGGCGCGCACTTCAAAGTAGTCGTGTTCGAGCAGTTCGTCACTGAGCACCGGATTCCAGCGAAAGAAGCGGTCAATACGAAGCGCATAGGCGTCCTGCATGCAGGCGTGACCCGGCTTGCAGCCCTGGCCTTCACCCAGCAACAGCAGGCCGGCGTAGTCGCAGCCACTGCAGTCGATAGGGCCGCCTTGCCAGTGCTGCGCCGGTATGTCGGTGGTGGCGGTGGTGTTCATGGGCCTATTGCACTCCAGCCGCGCACCGGGTAGTCGGATGGCGCATCGCCTGCCCCGCCTTTTTCATGGCGCTTGAGCACGTGAAAAAGCAGTGCACCACCGATGTGGTCCTTGGGGTCAAGGCGACGCAGCTCCTTGAGCATCAACTGCGCCTCATCCATCGCACCCAGACGCATGTTCAGATACGCCAGACCCTTGAGCGTGAACAGATAAAAACGCACTGCGGCGTGGTGGCGTGTGGCGTCGTCGTCTGGTGCTTCGTCGCCAAAGTTCGGTCCCAGCGCGGTACGGGCAATGGCCAGTGCGTCTTCACCCGCGGCCCGGGCCTGCGCCAGCTGATGGCCATAAAAGTAAAAGCGGTACAGCGCGATCAGCGGTGCCGGGTGGCGTGGCGCCTCGGCACGGGCTTGTTCCAGCAGGGGCAATGCCTCTTGGGGCAAATGACGCAACAGCCCGGCCTGTGTGATCAACGCATTCACCTGCGGGCTCAAGCCCCCACCAATGGCGCCGTCGGCAAAGGCTGCCAGATCATCGTCAAAGTGCAGGCTGCTGGCGTTCATGGCGGCAAGGCAGTGTTAATGGGCCACCACAGGGGCAGGCCGGCCACGCCCGATGGAGGAAATCTCGATCTTGGTCACGCCAGTCTTGGGCGTCGTCTCGGCACTGCTGCAGGCGCAGGCTTCCTTGTTGGGGTCGATGAAACTCAGGCCCGACTGGGTTGCAGTCTCGACAAAGTCAATCGTGAAGCCATTGAGCATCAGGCGGCTCTCGGCACCCAGGAACAGGCGCACGCCACCGACTTCCAGCAATTGTTCGCCAGCGGCCGGAGCGGCCTCGGCGCTGAACTCGGACGAGTAACCCGAGCAACCGCCCGGGGTCACGGTCAGGCGCAAGCCTGCACCCACGCCCAAACCAGAAAAACGCACGATGCGGTTGATGAACTTCGCCGCAGCGGGCGTGAGGGTGACGTTGGGCAGCATGATGGTGGGTGCTTTCAGTGAGGAGGAATCAAACTTCGGTGATGCAGTCATCGACCGGGCAAACAGAGACACATTGCGGGTCATCAAAGTGACCTTCGCAGTCGTTGCACTTGGTGGCGTTGATGATGTAGACACCCTTCTTCACGCTGATGGCGACGTTGGGGCACTCGGGCTCGCAGGCATCGCAAGCGGTGCAGGTTTCGGTGTTGATTTTGTGGGTCATGATGACGCTCCTGTGAGGTTGACGGAATGAAAGAAATACTCAGGCAGCCAGTGCCACACTGTCTGCAACATGGGTGTAGGCGCCCTGGCGGATCTGTGCATCACCGCGGGCCTGGTGCACCACGGCACCGCTGGCAATGCGGGCGCGGTAGTCGTTGAACCAGCTCAGCGCGGCCTTTTCAATGAACTCACCGACATAGGCGTCGACCGGCTCCACGCCCGCGGCGGTGAGTTCATCTTTCGGGCAGGCGCCAATCTTGGCCACCAGCACCGCATGGCAGTCGTTGATGGCACGCACCACCGAGGGCAATTGCTCGTCGTCGCCGGCACCGCCCTGGCAATACTGGTCCACCCGGCGGTGGCCGACAAACAGCGCCTTGGTGGCGGACACTTCAAAAACCTGGAACTCGGTGACGTGGCCAAAATGTTCATTGACCCGGCCACCGCCCTTGGTGGCCACGGCCACCAGCACGGTGAGCTCATCGGCCAACTGCACGGCACTGGCAGCGGCCAGGGCTTCCTGTTTGGCAGCCTGCTGCGCGTTGCGCTCGATCTCCACTTTTTCCTGGTAGCTGCGTCGTTTGTCGAGGTCGTACACCACGTCCATTTGCTCCAGCTTGTCGAGCGTGAACTCCTCGCTGCGGTCTTCACCGAGCAGGCCCACCGCGTCGGCACGGCACTGGCGGCAGTGGCGCATCAGGTTGGCACCGCCCATGCAGGCATCCTGCACCGCCTTCAACTCGGAGGCCGTCGGGCCGCGCTGGCCGGTCAGGCCGAACACGGTGCCGTGCTCGGCCTCGGAAATCAGCGGCATGATGTTGTGCAGGAACGCGCCGCGTTTTTTCACTTCGCGGTTCACTTCAATCAGATGCTCGTCGTTGATGCCGGGGATCAGCACCGAGTTGATCTTGGTCAGCACGCCGCGGGCCGTGAGCATTTCCAGCCCCAGCATCTGGCGCTCGTGCAGCACTTTGGCGGCCTCGTAACCGGTCAGGCGTTTGTGGTTCCAGAAGATCCAGGGGTAAATCTTTTCGCCCACCGCCGGGTCCACCATGTTGATGGTGATGGTGACGTGATCGACGTTGTATTTGCAAATTTCATCCACCAGGTCCGGCAGCGCCAAGCCGTTGGTGGAAATACACAGCTTGAGGTCGGGCGCCTGCTCCTGCAGCATGCGGAACGTGTCAAAAGTTTTCTTCGGGTTGGCCAGGGCGTCACCCGGTCCGGCAATGCCCAGCACCGTCATCTGCGGGATTTCGCTGGCCACCGCGACAACTTTCCTGACGGCCTGCTCAGGCGTGAGTTTTTGCGACACCACACCGGGGCGCGACTCGTTGGAGCAGTCGTATTTGCGGTTGCAGTAATTGCACTGAATGTTGCAGGCCGGGGCCACCGCCACATGCATGCGGGCGAAATGGTGGTGGGCTTCTTCGGAGTAACAGGGGTGGTCCTTGACCTTGTCCCAGATGGCCTGGGGCATGTCCTCCGGGCCATCGGACGAACCACAACTGGCCTTGCCCTCGCTGCCTACCGTGCC
>NZ_JAMPXE010000133.1 GCF_023701345.1 Rhodoferax sp.
ACAGATTTGGAAAACATCTTTTGCCAGATCAAGCCCAATTGTTGTAACCTTCATGGTGGACGCTCCTTCTCGTTGACGTGGGTTGTTAGACACACCCCACACTTTGGCACATCGATGCCGGTTAGAGACGGGGGCGTCCATCCCATTGAACGAGGCGCGGCCGGTATCGTCATTGCGAGCGAAGCGCGGCAATCCAGGACTGCCGGACTTCATGGATTGCCACGTCGCTGCGCGACTCGCAATGACAGCCTTCTTTCTTGCTTCGAGGGTGGCATTGCTGCCATGACCGTTAGAACTGGATGCCCGTCGGGTTGCTGGGGCTGATTTTTCGGTCGGTGACCGGCGGCGGCAGCGGGGCTGCAGGTGCTGCGGCGCTGGCTGTTGCGCTGGGGGCATTTGGTTTTTCTGTCGTGATCAAGGGTGCCGCCGGGGGCGGGCGGTAGTTGGCGGGCAAGCTGCTGCGCTCGGGGTAACCCGCCGCGCTCAGGTAGTCGGTCCATTCCTGGGCTGAAAACCCCGCCACATGCTGCGCGCCAACGGTCAACAATGGCACTGCGTTGTTGCCACTCAATTTTTGCAGGGCAGCTGCATCTTGTGCCGTATTGATGGTTTTTTCTGAAAAGGGCACGCCTCTTGAGGTCAGCAGGCTGCGCCCGCTGTCACACGGTGCGCAATTGCTGCTGGTGTAAAGCGTGACCGGATATTTGCCAACCACCTGGCGCAACTCGAAGGGCAGCGCGGCGCCAATCGGGGCGGCGCTTGCCGCAGCCTTGTCAACCGGGGTCACTTTGTTTGCTGACGAGACGCCGGGTATGTCCGAAAACGTCACCTGGCCGTCTGGTCCGACGATGCGGTAAATCGTTTGCGCCTGCAGCTGACCCGACCCCGACACGATGCAGCCACAGATCCAGGCCAACAGCCAGCGTGGCAGCGGGGATGCGTTCAGGCCAGCAGTGTGCGCTGCAGGGAAAGGTGTTTGCATCTTGTTCGCTCCTTAAGCGGTTTGCGTCATCCCCTGGTGACGTAGCAGCGCATCCAGGGTGGGCTCGCGGCCACGAAATGCCTTGAAGGACTCGATGGCCGGGCGGCTGCCGCCGGCTTCCAGAATGGCCTGGCGGTATTTTTGCCCTGTTTGCACATTGGGCAGGCCGTCTGCGCCAACTGTTTCTTCAAAGGCGGCATAGGCGTCGCTGCTGAGCACCTCGGCCCATTTGTAGCTGTAGTAGCCGGCGGCATAACCGCCGGCAAAGATGTGGCTGAAGGTATGCGCCGTGCGTGCCCAGGCGGGAGGCAGCAGCACGGCCACTTCCTGGCGCACCTGCTGCAGCAGCGGCATGATGTCGTGCGCCGGGTCGTGCGAGGTGTGCAGCAGCATGTCAAACAGCGAAAACTCGATCTGGCGCAACGTCTGCATGCCGCTCTGGAAGTTTTTGGCGGCCAGCATCTTGTCGAACAGCGCACGCGGCAGCGGCGCATCGGTGTCGACATGGGCCGTCATGTTGCGGATCACGTCCCACTCCCAGCAGAAGTTCTCCATGAACTGGCTGGGCAGCTCCACCGCGTCCCATTCGACACCGCTGATGCCCGACACGTCACGTTCGTTGACCTGCGTCAGCATGTGGTGCAGGCCGTGGCCAAATTCGTGGAACAGGGTGGTGACGTCGTCATGCGTCAACAAGGCGGGTTTGCCGTTGACGCCACTGGCGAAGTTGCACACCAGGTGCGCCACCGGTGTTTGCAGCTGCCGCGTGTCGGGGCGCAGCCAGCGCGCGCGCACGTCGTCCATCCAGGCGCCACCGCGCTTGCCGTTGCGCGCCTGCGGGTCCAGGTAAAACTGGCCCACCAGCTCGGTTGCGCCTTGCGCTGTCGTGCGCTCGATGCGGAAAAAGCGCACCGACTCGTGCCACACCGGCGCGTGGTCCTCGCGAATGCTCACTTCAAACAGGGTTTGCACAATGTTGAACAGGCCGGCCAGCACACGGGGTAGCGGAAAGTACTGTTTGACTTCCTGTTCGTTGAAGGCGTAACGCGCTTCCTTGAGCTTTTCGCTGATGAAAGGCCAGTCCCAGGCCTGCGGCTCGGGCAGGTTCAGCTGCTCGCGGGCAAAGCTGCGCAGGTCGGCCAGGTCCTGCTCGGCAAAGGGCCGGGCGCGCCGTGCCAGGTCGCGCAAAAATGTCACCACCTGCTGCGGCGAGTCGGCCATTTTGGGCACCACCGACAACGTGCCGAAATCGGGATAGCCCAACAGTTTGGCTTCTTCCAGGCGCAGTGCCAGCAGCTCACTGATGATGTCGGTGTTGTCAAACTGGCTGAGGTCGGCGCCGGCCTGATCCGAGGCGCGGGTGACGTAGGCGCGGTACAGCGTCTGGCGCAGCGCGCTGCTGCTGGCAAACTGCATCACCGGCAGATAACACGGCATTTTCAGGGTGAGCTTGAAGCCGTCCTTGCCGTCGGCCTGGGCCGCATTGCGGGCGGTCTGTTTGACGTCTTCGGGCAGGCCATCAAGCTCGTTGGCCTCGGCATAGTAGGCAAAGGCATCGGTCGCGTCGAGCGCGTTTTCGCTGAACTTCTGGCCCAGGTAAGCCTGGCGTTCGGCTATTGCCGCAAAACGTTCACGGTCAGCGCCCTGCAGGTCGGCACCGCCCAGCACGAAGTTGCGCAGCGCGTTCTTGAGCGCCTGCTGTTGTTCGCTGTTGAGGCTTGCCGGGTCGATGGCGCGGTACTTGGCGTAAAGCTTCTCGTCGGCGCCCAGGCGTGTGTAGAACTCGGTGACCTTGGGCAGGGCCGCGTTGTAGGCGGCGCGCAACTCGGGCGTGTCGGCCACGCTGTTGAGGTGGCTGACACTGCCCCAGGCGCGTGACAGGCGCTCGGTGGCGACATCCAGTACCACGGCAATGCCGGACCAGCTGGGCGCAAAGTCTGGCGCGGTAACGGTTCCGAGGGCAGCGTTGGCGTCTGCCAGCAATTGCTCAATGGCCGGCGCAACGTGTTCCGGGCCAATCTGGTCAAAGTGCGGAAGCCCGTCAAAAGACAGCAGGGGATTGTGCATATTGGGTTATTGGTTTGCCGCGCGTTCAGCGGATTCAAGTGTGTTGACCAGCAGCATGGTAATGGTCATGGGGCCAACCCCGCCGGGCACCGGGGTAATGGCGCCGGCGACCTGGCGCACGCCTTCAAAGTCAACGTCGCCGCAGAGCTTGCCGGCCTCATTGCGGTTCATGCCCACGTCCAGCACCACGGCGCCGGGCTTGACCATGTCTTGGGTGAGCACATTGCGTTTGCCGACGGCTGCCACGATCACATCGGCCTGCAGCGTGAAGGCTTTGAGGTCGGGCGTGGCGCTGTGGCAAATGGTGACGGTGGCGTTTTTTTGCAGCAGCATCAGGGCCATCGGCTTGCCCACGATGTTGGAGCGGCCAATCACCACCGCGTGTTTGCCCTTGAGGTCATAGTTGATGGACTCCAACATCTTCATGCAGCCATAAGGCGTGCAGGGCCAGAAGCCGGGCATGCCGGTCAGCAGGGCGCCGGCGCTGGCCACGTGAAAGCCGTCAACGTCCTTGAGCGGCGAAATGGCCTCGATCACCTTGCTGGCGTCGATGTGTTTGGGCACCGGCAATTGCACCAGGATGCCGTGAATGGCGGGGTCGGCGTTCAGTGTCGCAATGCGCGCCAGCAGTTCGGATTCAGACAGGCTGGCATCGTATTTTTCCAGTACCGAATGAAAGCCGCAGTCTTCGCAGCCCTTGACCTTGTTGCGCACATAGACCTGGCTGGCCGGGTTGTCACCCACCAGAATCACCGCCAGGCCGGGCGTGATGCCGCGCGCCTTGAGGGCCTGGACCCGGGCCGTGACGTCGGTGCGGAGTTTTTTGGAAAGGGCGACACCGTCAATGATGAGGGCGCTGTGGGGGGGGGTGGTCATGTCGGTTTCATCCATAAAAAAAGCCCGCTGGTCCGGATGGGGCGGGCGTGTCGGGTTGGGCCAGGGTAATCCGGTGGTCAGGCCTTGACGGCATTGGGCCCCAGTGCAATTTTGAGCAGATCGGCCACCGTGTTGGCGCTGAGTTTTTCCATGATGTTGGCGCGGTGCGCCTCCACCGTTTTGATGCTGATGCCGAGGTCGTCGGCAATCTGTTTGTTCAGCCGGCCCGCCACGATGCGCTCCAGCACCTGCGATTCGCGCAGGGTCAGGCGAGCCATCAGGGCATCACGATTGAGTGCGTTTTGAAATTCGGAAAAGGATTCCTTGGCCTGCTCCAGCATGCGCTCCACCAGAGGCACCAGCTGCTCTTCGTTAAAAGGCTTCTGGATAAAGTCCATGGCCCCTTTTTTCATGGAGTCAACGGCCATGGGCACGTCGCCGTGGCCGGTAATGAACGCCAGTGGCAACGGCGAATTGCTTTCCAGCAGCCGGTTTTGCAGCTCCAGGCCGGTCATGCCGCCCATGCGGATGTCAACAATCAGGCAAGCCACCTCGCGCGCGTCAAAACGGTTCAGAAATGATTCTGCGGAGTCAAAGCAGCGTACGCGGTAGTCTTTGCCCTCGAGCAGCCATTGCAGGGAATCGCGCACCGCTTCATCATCATCAATGACGTAAACCGTGCCTTTTTTTGGAATCAAACTCATGGTGATATCAGCAATGTGGGTTAAACGGTACGCTTTGTGGGCGCTGTCGGCTGGGGCTCGGCTATCGGAATCCAGAAGGTGAAGCAACAACCTGTTACGACTTCCCCATTGTAGAGGTTCTCGGCTTTCATTCTGCCCAGATGCGACTCGACAATGGAGCGGCACAAAGACAGGCCAATGCCCATGCCATCGGCCTTGGTCGAATAAAACGCTTCGTACAGGCGCTCCATCGCGTCAGGCGCGATGCCTGCGCCTGAGTCGATCACCATGAACTCGACCACCGGTTTGTCATTGACATACGACGGCACGACCCTGAGTTTGACAATGCGTTGCTCTGTTGGTCGTTGTGCTGCATCCACCGATTCGGCGGCGTTTTTCAGCAAATTGAGCAGCACTTGTTCAATCAAAATCGGGTCCACCAGCAAGCTGGGCAGCTTGGGTACCAGGTATTGATTGAGTTTGACATTGCGCCGGCGCAACTCAATTTCTGCCAGCTCCACGGCCTCCGCGACCATGGCCTCCACGTTGGAAATGGTGCGGTTGGGTTCGCTTCGTTTCACAAAGGAGCGGATGCGATGGATGATTTGACCGGCCCGGTGTGCCTGTTTGGCCGTCTTTTCAAGGGCACCCAGCAACTCGTCTTCATTGATCTGTTTGCTCTTGATGCGCGACACCATGCCATTGCAATAGTTGTTGATGGCCGTCAGCGGCTGGTTGAGTTCATGGGCTACGCTGGAGGCCATTTCGCCCATGGTGATCAAGCGGCTGGCGTTCTGCGCGCGCTCGGCTTGCACCTGGGCTTGTTCTTCGGCATTGCGCCGGGCGGTGATGTCGGTGGCAATCACCATTTGCGCCAACCGACCATCGACCCAACTCAGGTAACGGGTGCGCACTTCGAGCCAGAGCCCCAGGCTGCCGAGGTAAATCTCGGTGCTTTCGGCATCTTTATCAGCCAGTTGATCGGTCGGTAAACCGGCATAGGCATCCACCGTGTCAAGGGTTTCATCACTGGCCAAAGGGGGGGGCACACCGGCTTCGGCCACCAGTTGAATGTGTCCCCCGGCCTGGGAGCCGAACCATTGGCGATAGAGTTTGTTGGCAAACAGGATCTCGTTGCTGCCCAGGGGGGCAACCGAAATGGAGGCGTCCAGCGCTTCCAGCACCGTGGTGAATCGTTCGTGTGAGGCTGCCAACTGTTCCCGCACCCGGGTCGGTTCAGTGATGTCGGTCATGGAGGTCATCCAGCCGGTTTGTTGGCCAAAGGCATTGATCAGGGGCGACACGTAGAGCCGGGCATCAAAGAGATCGCCATTTTTGCGTTGGACGCGAAACTGGATGCCGCTGGGTGAAACCTCGCCTGCAAGTTCCTCATTCAGCCGTTGCTTCAGCATATCAAAATCGCCCGTCGGCCAGTACGGAAATGGCGCGGTTTGGCCCACCAGTTCAGCTTCGCTCCAGCCCGTCATCTGGCAGAAAGCGGCGTTGACGTAGGTGATGCGTCCCTGCAGATCCATGGCGCGCATGCCGGTAAGAATGGAGTTTTCCATGGCACGGCGAAAGGCGGTCTCCTGGACCAGCGCGTCTTGTGCCCGGATGCGCCTGCGGGTGTGGCTCCAGTTGGCCAGCAGCAGCCAGGCTGTGATGGCGCTGAGCACCATCACCAGCCAGAACAGGCCACTGCCAATCACGCCGAGTGATGTCCGGTAGGCCTGGCCCTGGATGATCAAGCCGTTGCCAATGGGGGAAACCGGCATGTCATAGGTATTGATGGGACTGGCCCAGGGCAACAATTTGCGTTGGAGCTTGCCCTCGGACATGATGGTGCCGGCCAATAACTTGCCTTGCTCATCTTGCAGCGAAACGGCGTATTTGGCGTTGATTTCGTTTGGTATGCCGTAGCGGAACATGGCATCCACCGAATAAAGCGCCATCAGGGTACCCTTGAATTTGGCTTTCTCTATCAGCGGCAAGTGCAGTTCCAGTGTGCTGTCCAGGCCAGGTCTGGCTTGCGGTTTGGAATAAATGGGCATCAGCAACTCGCGCGCCAGCGCAAAGCTGTCGGAGGCTTGCTTGCTGCCATCAACAGTTTCACCTGTCTTGGGTGCTGGTGCTGGCAGATTGGCCGAGTGGTAGTCCACCCGGACCCGGCGCCGCTCGTCATTCCAGGTCAGTCCATGCAATTCGGGATAAAGGTTGACCAGGGCCTCGGCCCGGCTCATGAAGTCCTTGTGGCTGATTTCACGGCTGGCCACTTCACGGGCAAAGCGCCCCAACTGCTCCTGTTGTTCGAGCAAACGCAAGCGCAGACGCTGTTGCGTGTATTCCACGTCGCGGCTGATGGCCTCGCGCTCGCGCGAGATTTCTTCGAGTCGCAGGTAGGCAAAGGCGGACAGGATGGCGACCAGAAAAAGGACCACCGCCGCCAGCGGCGCCAGCATGGCAAAACGATCCTGGCGCTGGGGTGTCAGACGTGACCACCAGGTTTTCAGACGCGGCAAAGGGCTTGCTTGCAGTGCGTTGGGCAGAAATAGTTTTGACGGAAACATCGGGCAAGTGTAGGTGTGTCGTTGTTTCTATTTATTTCGCATTACAAAAACAATGTACACGATTTGAAATTTTTGAAAAATCCCGCTAAAATTTAAACAGTTCCCAAAATGGCAAATTCCACTACCATTGATGGGCCGAACAATACAGGAGACAAAACATGTCAGTCATGCCCGAGAGCCGAGTAGGTATTTCCGTGCCGGATGCCGATAGCCAGGAAACCCGCGAATGGATGGACGCTTTGAGCGCCGTCATTGAGAGTGAGGGCCCCGAGCGGGCCCATTACCTGCTTGAACAGCTTCTGGAGCATGCCCGCCAAAGCAGCATCGACATGCCGTTCTCGGCCAACACCGGTTATGTCAACACCATCGAGACCGACCAGGAAGAGCGCTGCCCCGGCAACATCGAAATTGAAGAACGCCTGCGTGCCTACATGCGCTGGAACGCCATGGCGATGGTGGTCAAGGCGAATCGCCATCACCCTGAAGACGGTGGCGACCTGGGTGGCCACATTGGCTCATTCGCTTCGCTGGCCCACATGTTTGGCGCCGGCTTCAACCACTTCTGGCATGCCGAATCGGAAAACCATGGCGGCGACTGCCTCTATATCCAGGGCCATGTGGCCCCCGGTGTCTATGCCCGCGCCTATATGGAAGGTCGTCTGACCGAAGAGCAGTTGCTGCATTTCCGCCAGGAAACCGCCGGCAAGGGTTTGTCGAGCTACCCGCACCCCAAGCTGATGCCCGAGTTCTGGCAATTCCCCACGGTCTCGATGGGTCTCGGCCCGCTGATGGCCATCTACCAGGCACGCTTTCTTAAATACCTGCACGCCCGTGGCATTGCCAACACCGAAAACCGCAAGGTCTGGGTGTTCTGCGGCGACGGCGAAATGGACGAGGTGGAGAGCCTGGGCGCGATCGGCCTGGCGGCCCGCGAAAAACTCGACAACCTGGTGTTTGTCATCAACTGCAACCTGCAGCGCCTGGACGGCCCGGTGCGCGGCAACGGCAAGATCAT
>NZ_JAMPXE010000015.1 GCF_023701345.1 Rhodoferax sp.
CGGGCGGCTAAAATCAGGGCATTAACTTGAAAGCACAACTTGGCAACACCTAATTACGGCTACGAAAAGCGTCAGAAAGAACTGGCAAAGAAGAAGAAAAAAGAAGAGAAACTGAAAGAAAAAGCCCAGCGCAAAGCGGGCGAGGGTGGTCCTGAGGCCAAGGACGACGAGCCGGATCAAGAGGCTGAAGGCACAGCCTCCTGAGCCACACGTCACCGTCAGCAGCGGAACCCTTTCAGGGCGATTGCTGCTGCGCCAACATGTGACACGCCAAGGCGGTCATGGCCTCGGTCGACCGGTCGCGCGGGGTCAGCTGACCGGCCTCTGCAAACCGCAAAAAATTGCGCTGCATCGATTGCAGATAAGCCGGGTCGTAATGCTGGGTCAGCAACTCCATCACGACGCTGGCAAAATCGCCCTGCCGGGCCAGCGTCTGCCAGCGTCCCACCACCTCATGGCCCTTGAGCTCGGTGAGCTTTGCCAGCCGTTCACAAAAATAGGCCACGTCTTGTGTCAGGTAGGCATAGTCTTCCAGCAATAGCGCCACCCGCTGCGCGTCGGACAATTGCAGGTTCAGGCAGGCGCTGGCGCGCATGGCGTCCATGAGCGCCGCGGGCACTGACAGATTGCCTACTTTTTTGCTTTCGCTTTCCACAAACACCGGTAAAGCCGGATCGAAGCTGCGCAATTTGTCCCAGACCAGGGTTTCAAAACGCTTTTGGCTGGGTTGCGCCAGCCCGGGCATGGCACCCAGCACCGAACTGCGATGGTTGGCCAGCGCCTCCAGGTCCAGCACCTGGGCTCCTTGCGCCGCCAGCGCCTGCAACAAGCGCGTTTTGCCGCTGCCGGTGGGACCGCAAATGACCCGGAATGACAGGCTGGGCACCCGAGCCACGATGTCCTGCACCAACGCCGCCCGAAAGGCCTTGTAGCCGCCTTCGATCAGTGTCACCCGAAAGCCAATCTGACTCAGGATCAGCGCCAGTGAGCCGCTGCGCTTGCCGCCGCGCCAGCAGTAGGCCAGCGGTTGCCAGTCCCGGGGTTTGTCGATGACCTCGCGTTCAATGTGTGCGGCGATGTTGCGCGCGGCGATGGCGGCGCCGCGTTTGCGGGCTTCAAAAGGGTTGACCTGCTTGTACAGGGTGCCAATCTCGATGCGTTCGGCATTGTTCAGTGTCGGCCAATTGACGGCACCGGGCAGATGGTCGGCCTGGTATTCGTCTTCACTGCGGGCATCAATGATGGCATCAAAGTCTGCCAGACGTGCCATCACTTCTTGCGCACTGAGGGGTGTCAGACTCATTGCAGTCCTTTTTTGAGGGTGGGCCAGACATTGGCCAGCATGCGCGGATGGGCCTTTTCCAACGGGTGGATGCGGTCTGCCTGAAACCAGGCCAGACTGTCAGGGGCGTCTGCGATTCCCTTGAGTAAAAACGGCACCAGCGCCGCCCGTGTGGTTTTGGCCACATCGGCATACATGCGGGCAAAGCGCTGGGCGTAATCGCGCCCGTAGTTGGGCGGCACCTGCATGCCCAGCAACACCACCCTGGCGCCGCTTTGCTGTGCCAGTCGTGTCATGGCCAGCAGGTTGTCCCGGGTCAGGTCGAGTGGCAAACCGCGCAGCGCATCATTGCCGCCCAGTTCGATCACCACCAGCGTGGGTTGGTGTTGCGCCAGCAAGGCGGGCAGGCGGGCGCGGCCGCCCGAGCTGGTGTCGCCGCTGATGCTGGCGTTGACCACCTGGGCCTTGATTTTTTCAGCCTGCAGTTTCTGCTCCAGCAAAGCCACCCAGCCAGTGCCGCGCTTGAGGCCATATTCGGCGCTCAGGGAGTCGCCCAGCACCAGCAGGGTGTGGGCAGCGCGCCCGGGCTGATCGGTGGCCGCTGCGACGCGGCTGCTAATCCCGATGCCAGCAAGGTTTGCCGCCAACACGATACAGTGGCGTCGGTTCAAATAGTTATGTTGCAAAGAAAAATCCATGTCTGATGTCATTATCTCGGTAGAGCACGTTTTCAAGTCGGTGACCGACGCGACTGGCACCCTGGAGATTTTGCAGGACATTGATTTTGCCCTGCGATCCCGTGAAACCGTGGCTATTGTCGGTGCTTCGGGCTCGGGCAAGAGCACGCTGTTGTCCATCATTGCCGGCCTGGACACGCCCAGCCAGGGCACGGTCCGCTTGGCCGGGCATGACCTTTTTGTCATGAGCGAGGATGACCGCGCCGCCCTGCGTGCCGAAAAGCTGGGTTTTGTGTTTCAGAGCTTTCAGTTGCTGGGCAACCTGACGGCACTCGAAAACGTGATGCTGCCGCTGGAACTGGCCGGACGTCGGCAGGCACGCAAGCTGGCCAGCGAGATGCTGGCCCGCGTGGGCCTGGAGCAGCGCCTTGGCCATTATCCCAAAGTGCTCTCGGGTGGTGAACAGCAACGGGTGGCGCTGGCGCGTGCTTTTGTGGTGCAGCCCGCTGTGTTGCTGGCCGACGAGCCCACCGGCAGTCTTGACTTTGCCACCGGTGAAAAGGTGATGCGCCTGATGTTTGACCTCAACCGCGAGTTGGGCACCACCTTGTTGCTTGTCACCCATGACCGTGCCATGGCAGAACGCTGTATGCGCAGTATCACGATCGAGGCGGGGCGAGTGGTGGCGCAACCGGCCTGATGGGAGCAGGTGACGCAGGCCGCCTTGGGCGGTGCGCCTTCAAGGCACAATATTGCCATGAAAAAATTTCCACATATGGCCCG
This sequence comes from Rhodoferax sp., assembly GCF_023701345.1. Lineage (GTDB taxonomy): Bacteria > Pseudomonadota > Gammaproteobacteria > Burkholderiales > Burkholderiaceae_C > Rhodoferax. The sequence continues at coordinate 2,743 of NZ_JAMPXE010000015.1, forward strand.
GTCCGGTACTTTCGTCGTTGTTGGACTGGTCTGGTTGATGGCCAGCCAGGGGCTGGCGGCCCAGACCACTGCGGGTGTTTCCGAAAAAGATTTTCTTGATGAGATGCCGATCATCCTGTCGGTGTCGCGCCTGCCACAGCGTCTGGATGAAACACCTGGTGCGGTCACCATTCTTGACCGTGACTTTATTCGCAGTTCGGGTGCGCGTGATGTGGCTGATCTGCTGCGGCTGGTGCCAGGTTTTCAAAGCAGCACGTCTTTTGAAGCAGACGCGCCACAAGCAAGTTACCACGGCGTTTATGGCTATTATTCAGCCCGGATCCAGGTGCTGGTCGACGGTCGCTCTGTCTATTCAAATTTTTTTGCCGGTAGCGTCGCACCGGGCCTGATGACGGTGATGCTCGATGACATTGAACGCATCGAGGTGCTGCGCGGCTCCAACTCGGTGGCCTACGGTGCGCGTGCCATGCTCGGTGTGGTCAACATTGTGACCCGGCACAGCTCAGACACGCTGGGAACACGCGCTGCGTTGACAAGAGGTGAAAACGGTATCCAGGACACCCAGTTGGGCCTGGGATGGCGCACCGAAAACAGCAGCATGCGGCTCTCCCTGGACGAGCGTGGCGATGACGGTCTGACCGGTTCCAATGGCCACAACCGCGTGCAGCGCGTCAATTTCAGGTCGGACTGGCAGGTTTCGGGCAGCAGCAATGTGCAGTTGAGTGCCGGCTGGATGGACATTGCTTCAGGGAAAGGTTATGCAAACAGGCCGGGTGACGGATTGCGTGACGTCACTTTTGAGAACAAATTTGTCAATGTTGACTGGAAAGAAGTGCTGAGTCCGGATCAGGACCTGGTTCTCAGCTTTTCACATAACCAGGAAAGCTACCGTGATGTGGCTCCCTACCTGCCCATTCCAGGTTTGAATCTCGATGGCAGTGGCACTACCAGCAACAATACCCTGACGGCGCAGCATACCCTGCGGCTGAGTCCGGCGGTGCGCATGGTCTGGGGCGCCGAGTTACGACGCGAGTCGGTCACCTCGAAACCCTTGTTCAACACGGCTGAGTCCCTCGTGGACGACTTCACGCGTTTGTTCACCCATGCCGAATGGCGCCTGCGCCCTGATCTGCTGCTCAATGGAGGTGTCATGGCAGAGCACAGCAGTGTCAGCGGTTCCAGTCTGGCACCCCGGCTGATGTTGAATTGGCACGTCACGCCCGAACAGACCCTGCGTGCCGGCATCTCACGTTCGTTCCGTCCCCCAAGTGCGTTCGAACGCCGGTCTGATGTTCGCTACTCGTTTAACAACCGATTACTTAGCGTTACGTTTTTGGCGCGTGGCAACGTTGATCCTGAAGCCTTGCTGACCCGGGAGTTGGGGTATCTGGGTAATTTTCAATGGTTGAAATCCACGCTTGATGTCCGCCTTTTTGATGAATCATTTACCGGCTATGTCGATGGCGTTCCCTATTTGGTGCAACTGGGCGGTAAACCCTATGCGCCTTATGATTATTTCAATGTTGACAATTTTTCCATCCGGGGACTGGAACTGCAATGGAAGGGCCAGCCCTGGCCTGGTGCCCAGTTGGGTTTCAATCAGACATTCTCGCGAATGGCTTTTCCGAGTCCGCCGTCTGAGACCAAATTGGTTGTGGCAATGCCTGAGTCAACCAGCACCTTGTTCCTGACCCAGCAATTGCCATCGGGAATGCAGTTTTCGCTCAGTCATCAATACAGTGAACCCTTGTGGGTGCAAAGGTCGGGTGATTTTCGGCAATATATCCACCGAACCGATTGGCGCTTGAGCAAGTCACTTCGTTTTGGTCATCGGCGCGGCGAGCTGGCTGTCACGGTGCAAAACCAGGGCCAGCCCTATGCCGACTATGACAGTTCGTTTTTATTCAAGCGCCGCGCCTATGTGACCCTGCGCATCGACAACTGAAGCTGTCATGGCACAGCATTTGCGCGGGTTCCTGCTCAGTCTGGCCCTGTGCTTGCTGGCCCTGCCTGGATGGGCGCAGATGCTTGAAATCAAGGTGGGCATTGTCCCAAGTCAAGCCAGTGCGTCGTATGTGGAAGCCATGCAAGCTTTGGCCAACCGATTGGCCAGTCAAGGCGTATCTCGTGAACAGCTTGAGATATGGAGCCCGGCTGAATTGGCTGCGCTACCTGTTGCCAGGCTGTCAGGTGTCAAGGTGTGGGTGGGACTGGGAACAGAGGCTGCCACTGCCCTGGCCCAAGTACAGTCCAAGGTGCCGGTACTCAACGCCTTGCTTCCACGCAGCAGTTTTGAGCGCGTGCTGCGTGCCTCTGGGCGCCGGGCGTCGGCCCGGTTCAATCTTCTCCAACTCGACCAACCGGTGCCACGCCAGCTGGCGCTGATCCGTTTGGCATTGCCCAAAGCCAGGCGTCTGGGTGTGTTGTGGGGGCCGGATTCCTTACCCAAAGCCCCTGTTTTACGTTCACTGGCCAGTATCCAGGGTCTGGCTCTGCAAGAGGCCCGGCTTGATGAAGGAACATCACTCTTTGCTGCATTGCAGTCTGTCCTTGATGGCAGTGATGTGTTGTTGGCCTTTGCAGATCCGTTGGTGTTTAACAGCAGCAGCATCCAGAACATCCTGATGACCACGATCCGGGCCCAGGTGCCCTTGATTGCCTTTTCACCCGCCTATGTGCGTGCCGGTGCTCTGCTGGCCGTCTACAGCACACCGACGCAGGTGGGCACCCAGTCTGCGCGCTGGGTGCTGGGGGCGCTGGCTAATCAGGCCTTGCCAGAGCAGCCGCTGGAGCCTGATGATTTTGAAATCAGCGTGAATGCACAGGTGGCCAGGGCCCTGGGCCTGTCATTGGAAGCCAAGGACATTCAACTGGCGATGAAACGTCAGGAGCAGCAGCCATGAAAACACCGGATATACGACAGCGAATGCTGTTGGCGGCCTTGTTGCCTGTGTCCCTGCTCAGTGTGTTGTTGTCGGTCGTGTTTTTGATGACACGTTTTGAAGACATCACCGAGACTTACCAGTTGCGTACCCGCTCGGTGGCACGTCAACTCGCGCTGGCCAGTGAATTTGGTTTGTTTGCCGGCAATCAGCAACAGTTGCAAATACTGGCGCTTGGCGCATTACGGGAACCCGATGTGCGCTGGGTTGCCATTTTGGACCGTCAGGGCAAGACCCTGGTGAGTGCTGGTGAAACCCGGGGTGATGAACCCATGCCATTTTCCAGTTTTGAAAAACAGGTGTTTGATGCGCAACGCTTGCTGGATGTGCTGGCGCAGCCGGTTTTTGCCAGTGGCATCAAACTTGACGATTTGTACGAGGATGCAAGCAAGCTTGAACCCGGTCAAGCCGTGCCCTTGGGTCAGGTGGTGGTAAAGTTTTCACGTCAGTCGATGCTCGAGCAAAAGCGTGACATCCTGTGGCTGGGCGGCTTGATCAGTGCCTTGGGATTGTTGTTTGGCATCGTGCTGGCGCTCCGACTCAGTGCCGGTGTGATTCGACCGATGATGCGGGTGTCTCATTTGATCGAACGCATTGGCAACGGTGATTTTTCTGCAGCCTCCCGGATTCAGGCACAGACGCCAGACCGGGACCCGCTTCATGATTTGCAGGAAAATCTGATTCAGATGGCAGATCGTCTGGCCGAGGTGCAGCAGAACCTGGAGCAACAGGTCAGTACGGTCACGCAAGCCTTGCGTGAAAAAAAGGAGGAAGCCGAACGGGCCACTGAGGCTAAATCCAGATTTTTGGCGGCAGCCAGCCATGATTTGCGTCAGCCGGTGCATGCCCTGGGCATGTTTGTCGCACGGCTGGCCCAGCTCCCGCACGATGACCAGACGAGCCAGCTGATCGGCAACCTGAAGGCCTCGGTGCGCGCCATGCAAAGCCTGTTGGACGGGCTGCTTGACATTTCGCGACTGGAGGCCAAGGCAGTTCAAATCAAACTTAAAAAGTTTCCCCTGCAGGACTTGTTTGAACGCCTGGCGCAGGACATGGTGCCACTGGCTCAGGACAAAGGCTTGCAATTGCGAATTCGGCCTTGTCAGGTTTGGATCAGGAGCGATCCAGCCTTGTTGTATCGTATTTTGCTCAATCTGGTCGGCAATGCCTTGCGCTATACAGAAAAAGGGGGGGTACTGGTTGCTTGTCGCCACACAGGCGCCAGCGCGCAAGCAACTATTGAGGTGTGGGACAGTGGGTTGGGCATTGCGCCTGAACATCAGGAAGCTGTTTTCAAAGAGTTTTACCAGGTGAACAACCCTGCCCGCCAGCGCGGCCAGGGACTTGGTTTGGGGCTCAATATCGTGCAGCGAAGCTGTCAGTTGTTGATGCATCCGCTGACGCTTTCGTCGCGCTTGGGGGTGGGCACGCGTTTTCAGATGAAAGTGCCAAAGGAGGCTTCTGAGCTTGTTCCGACCCTGGCGCCAGTGACGCCAGAGCAGCAATTGCAGCACGGGCTGACCGGCACCGTGCTGGTGATTGAAGACGATGACCTGGTGCGTCGGGCTTTGGTGGATTTATTGACAAGTTGGGGTTGGATGGTCGCCGAGGCAAGGGACCTGAACAGTGCTCTGGAATTGATTCAAGGAGGTGTCTTGCCCGGTTTGATCATCAGTGACTATCGGCTTGATGACACGCTGAACGGGATTCTCGTGATTACACAACTGCGCCAGCAGTTGGCACGCCCCGTACCCGCCTGTCTGATCAGTGGGGACACTGACCCGGCCCTGATCCAGGCGGCGCAAGCGGCGCAATTGACCTTGCTGCACAAGCCGGTACGCCCGGCCAAACTGCGCATCCTGCTACAACACCTGTTGATGGATCAGCGTGATCGTGCAGGCGAGGCCTGATCATAGCCCCAGCGTTTGGCCTCCAGTGCGGCCTGGGTCCGGGTGCTGACGCCAAATATGCGCAAAATATTGCTGACATGAAATTTCACGGTTTCAGCACCCAGCGACAATTGCTCGCAGATTTGTCGGTTGGTCAAACCATTGAGCAGTAACAAAAGTACATCTTGCTGACGCGGGCTGAGCACCGGTGGTGTGGTTAATGAGCGCTGAGTACCCTTAATGGCTTCGCTCAGGGGACTGAAGTTGGAGGACTGGTATATCTCACCGGCCAATATCTTCCGTAGAGCATTGAGCAGGGAGTCGCTCAAACTGGACTTGGTGATAAAACCCGCAGCGCCGAGTTCCATGGCGTGCTGCATCACACTGGGATTGGCCGAGCCTGACAAAATGACAACGGGAAGTTCCGGATGTCTCTGACCAAAAATTTCCAGCGCGGCCAGACCATCCATGTCGGGTAGCAGATAGTCCAGCAAAACCAGATCCAGGTTACGATTGAAATGGGCCAGTTCCAGTGCGCGGGCGCAAGTGGCGGCCTGCAGTACCTCGGTGACCTCCTTGGGGTCAAACCCCTGAAGCACTTGGCATAGCCCTTCGCGGACAAGGGCGTGATCATCAACCACGAGAATCTTCATAGCACTCGCCTTATGGGTATTCTTACAATCCAACTATTTAAAGCAAACGCCTCGATCGCAGGACGATTTGCTTGAATCATCATACTAGAAGTCCATGTTTGTTCACTTACGCCTGCACACCGAATTTTCTGTCATAGATGGCACCACACGCATCGATGAGGTGGTCAAGGCGGCTGCTGCCGATGGCCAGCCCGCCCTGGCCATCACCGACTTGAGCAACCTGTTTGGCGCTATCAAGTTTTACAAGGAAGGGCGCAAGCGTGGCGTCAAGCCCCTGATTGGCGCCGAGGTCTGGCTGGAGGGTCTGGGCAAGGAAGCCGGGCAACTCTCGCGCGTGCTGCTGCTGGTGCAAAACCACCCCGGTTACCTCCACTTGTCCGAACTGCTGGCGCGCGCCTGGACGCAAAACGCCGGCAAAGCGCAGGCCACCGTCAGTCTGGCCTGGCTTAAAGAACTCAATGGCGGGCTCATTTGCCTGTCCGGTGCACAGGCTGGGCCGGTGGGGCAGGCCTTGCTGCAGGGCGACGAGGCACGGGCGCTGGATGCCGCGTTGCAATTGGCGGGGGTGTTCACGCACCGTTTTTATCTGGAACTGCAACGCGCCGGCCGCCCAGAAGACGAGCTGCAGGTGGCGGCGGCGGTGCAATTGGCGTTGCGCTCGGGCTTGCCGGTGGTGGCGACGCACCCGGTGCAATTTCAGGCGCCAGAAGATTTTGAGGCGCATGAGGCCCGGGTCTGTATTGCCGAAGGTGAAATGCTCGCCAACCCGCGCCGGGTGCGCCGCTTCACGCGCGACCAGTACTTTAAAACCAGCGCCGAGATGCAGGCCCTGTTTGCCGATGTGCCATCGGCCCTGGCCAACAGTGCGGAGATTGCCAGGCGCTGCAACCTGAGCCTGGTGCTGGGCAAGCCGCAATTGCCTGATTTCCCCATTCCTGAAGTCAATGGCCAGATCATGGGGGCCGATGACTACTTTCGTTACGCTTCGCACGAAGGGCTCAAGGCGCGCATGGCGCATTTGTACCCCGACCCTGTCGCGCGTGAAAAAGAGATGCCGCGCTACCTGGAGCGGCTCGAATTTGAGCTCACCACCATTTTGAAAATGGGCTTTCCGGGTTATTTTCTGATTGTGGGTGATTTCATCAACTGGGCCAAAAACAATGGCTGTCCGGTGGGCCCCGGGCGTGGCTCCGGCGCCGGTTCGCTGGTGGCTTACGCCCTCAAGATCACCGACCTCGACCCCTTGCAATACAACCTGCTGTTCGAGCGTTTTTTGAATCCCGAACGGGTCTCCATGCCCGACTTCGACATTGACTTTTGCCAGGGTAACCGCGACCGGGTGATTGACTACGTGAAGGAGAAATACGGCAAGGATGCGGTCAGTCAGATTGCCACCTTTGGCACCATGGCAGCGCGCGCCGCGATTCGCGACGTGGGCCGGGTGCTGGACATGAGCTACACCTTTTGCGACGGCATCAGCAAGCTGATTCCCAACAAGCCCGGCGTCGCCGTGACCCTGCAATTGCCACCTCCCGACCGCAAAAAAGACGACAAGCTGGTTTATGCCGTCGAGGCCGAACCAATTTTGGCCGAACGCGAAGCCAGGGAAGAAGACGTGCGCACGCTGCTGGAGCTGGCCCGCAAGCTCGAAGGCATGACGCGCAACATTGGCATGCACGCTGGCGGTGTGTTGATTGCCCCCGGCAAACTCACCGACTTTTGTCCGCTCTACCAGCAGCCTGGCAGCGAGTCGGCGGTGAGCCAGTACGACAAGAACGACGTCGAGGCGGTTGGCCTGGTCAAGTTCGACTTTTTGGGTCTGGCGACCCTGACGATTCTGGAAATTGCCCGCGAGTTCATCAGACAGCGCCACCCGGGTCAGGAAAAATTTGCCTTCGAGAACCTGCCGCTTGACGACAAGCCCACCTACAAGTTGTTTCAGGACGGCAAGACCGAGGCCGTGTTCCAGTTTGAATCGCGCGGCATGCAGGGCATGCTGAAAGACGCCAAACCCACGCGTCTGGAAGACCTGATTGCCCTGAATGCGCTGTATCGCCCGGGCCCGATGGACCTGATCCCGAGCTTTGTGGCGCGCAAGCATGGCCGTGAGGTGGTGGAGTACCCGCATCCGCTGGTGGCCAACATGCTGTCGGAGACCTACGGCATCATGGTCTACCAGGAACAGGTCATGCAGACCGCCCAGATTCTGGGCGGCTACTCGCTCGGTGGCGCCGACATGCTGCGCCGCGCCATGGGCAAGAAAGACGCCGACGAGATGGCGCGGCACCGCCAGATTTTCCGGGACGGCGCGCTAAAGAACGACATCAAGCAGGACAAGGCCGACGAGGTCTTTGACCTGATGGAGAAGTTCGCCGGCTACGGCTTCAACAAATCCCACGCGGCGGCTTACTCGCTGCTGGCCTACCACACGGCCTGGCTCAAAGTGCACTACACGGCTGAGTTCTTTTGCGCCAACATGACGGTGGAAATGGACGACACCGACAAGCTCAAGGTGCTGTTCGAAGACGCGCTCAAGATGGGGCTGACGTTTGAGTCACCCGACGTGAACCGAGGCGTGAGCCGCTTTGAGCCTGTCTCCGACAAAGTCATCCGTTATGGCCTCAGCGCCATCAAAGGCAGCGGCCAGCAGGCCATTGAAGCGATTGTGGCGGCGCGCGAGGGCCGGGGTGTGGGCCCCAATGGCGACACGGTGGGGTCGTTCAAGAGCTTGTTTGATTTTTGTGCCCGGGTCGACCGCAGCCGTATCAACAAGCGCACGGTCGAGGCGCTGATCAAGGCAGGTGCCTTTGATGCCATTGAACTCAACCGCGCCAGCCTGCTGGCCAGTGTCGATCTGGCGTTTGAGTTTGGTGCGGCAGCGCTGGCCAATGCCAATCAGTGCAGCCTGTTTGACATGGATGACGGCGAAGCGCATGGCTCCAGCTCGCAAGAGCCCGAGCTGGTGCAGGCGATGCCCTGGGGCGTGAAAGAACGGCTGGTTTATGAAAAAACAGCCGTCGGTTTTTATTTGTCCGGGCATTTGTTTGACGAAGTGGTGCAGGAGGTGCGTCGATTCGCCAAGCGTCCGATTGCCGAACTGATCGATACCCGCGAGCCGCAGTTGCTGGCCGGCATCATCACCGACTTTCGCATCATCAACGGCCAGCGCGGCAAACTGGCTCTGTTCAAGCTCGACGACACGTCGGGCGTGATCGAGGCCCGCGCCGATGAGGCATTGCTCAACGCGCACAAGGATTTGCTGAAAGATGACGAGCTGGTTATCGTCATGGGCAAGCAGCAGCCCGACCGCTTTTCGGGCGGCATGCAGCTCACCGTGACCCAGATCTGGGGCCTGGAGCAGGCGCGATGCCGCTTTGGCAAGTATCTGCGCGTGTGCGCCACTACCGGCCCGCAGGGTTTGAAGCTGGACATGGCGCGCTTGCTGAGAGACTTTCCGGCGCAAAAAGAGGTGACCGAGCAGGGTGAGCTGTGGCGCGGCCTGGGCGTGCGGCTGGCCTTGGCCTGTCAGGGCGAAGAGGGTACGGCCCTGGCCGAGTTGCAGTTGGGCGAGCAGGCCAGGTTTTACCCCAGCAATGCCGCGCTGGCCAGCTGGTGGGCGCAGGCGGCGCCGGGCAGCGCCGAGATTGTTTACGAGTGACCGCTAATCCTTGGGCCGGAAACTGATCAACAGCGGGGAGGGCACGCGGCCATCGGAGTCTCGCGGCAGCACTTCGGTTTTGTCGATGGCCCGGAGCACCGCCTCGTCCCATTCTTTCATGCCGCTGGATTGGGTGAGTTTGCGCGCGATGATGGTGCCGTCAGGGGAGGTTCGTACCTCAACCACAGCCGTTGGATTGCCTGAAATGGCTTCGGTGAAGACAATATTGGGCTTGACGCGTGCAATCACGCGGCCGGCATAACTGGCGGATGGTCCGGCCGATTTGAGCGCCGTGCCGCTGGCGCTTGCGCTTCCGCTGGCGCCGGCCAGGCCGGCCATGCGCCGCAGATTTTTTTCGCGCTGGGCTTCCAGCTGTCTGGCTTGCTGTTCGGCCAGCTTCTTCTCTTGTGCCAGTTTGGTTTTGTCTGCCAGGGCCTGTTTCAGCTTGTCGGCCTTGAGTTTTGCTTCCTTTTCTTTTTCTTGTTGCAGCTTGGCTTGTTTGCGCTTTTCCTGCTGCTGTTCAAACTCAAGCTGCTTTTGCTTCTGGATGCGCTTTTTTTCCTGTTCGAGTGCGATATCGACCTTGGGTGGGGCCACCACCGGCTCCGGCATGCGCGCAGGCGGGGGCACAGGTTCGGGTTTTTCGGGCAGCACCAGTTCGGCTGGGGGCTCCTGCAGCCTGGGGGCGGCTGCCACGGGGACAGCGGCCCAGAGTTCAGCCTCTGCCGAGAGGATTTGCGCTTCCCGTTTCCATTGCACGCCCCAGGTTAGTGCCGCCACCAGCAGGCCGTGCGCCAGCAGCGCCAACATGAAGGCGCGCACCACGCCGGGGGTGGCAGGCGGGGCAAATTCCAGTCGGTCGGCAGCAGCGTGCATGGCGATCAGGTCAGGGCGCCAGTTGCACCGACAGGCCGACGCGGGCAATGCCGGCGCGCTGCAAGGTGTCCATGACGCGCACCACGGCTTCGTATTTGACGGCCTTGTCGGCGCTGATGACCACCGCCGTGTTGGCCACCTCACCCTGGGCCTGCTTGACGGCGCTGGTGATGTCCTGCAGGCGCAGGCTGGTGCTTTTGTCCTTGAGCTTGAGCTGCAGCGCTTCGTCCTTGCCAATCACAATCTGGATCACCTGGTCGGGCTGGCCGGCCGCCTTGCCGACGCTGGGCAGGTTGATCATGCTGGGCGCAATCAGCGGCGCGGTGACCATGAAGATGATCAACAGCACCAGCATCACGTCGATGAAGGGCACCATGTTGATTTCGTTGATGGTGCGACGACCGCGGCCGCGGCTGACAACGGCGGCCATGGTCAGTGTCCCGAGGCCGACTGCGCGCCCACATTGCGCTGCAGGATGTTGGAAAACTCTTCGATGAAGGTTTCCAGCCGGATCGCGATGCGGTCGATGTCACGGGCAAAGCGGTTGTAGGCAACCACTGCCGGAATGGCGGCAAACAGACCAATGGCGGTGGCCACCAGGGCCTCGGCAATGCCGGGCGCCACGGAAGCCAGTGTGACCTGGGTGAGGGCGGCCAGGCCGGTAAAGGCGTGCATGATGCCCCACACCGTGCCAAACAAACCCACATAGGGCGACACCGAGCCGACCGAGGCCAGAAACGACAAATGGGTTTCGATCACGTCCATTTCACGCTGAAAGCTGGCCCGCATGGCGCGCCGGGCGCCGTCCATCAGGGTGCCGGCGTCGGTGATGTGGCGTTCGCGTAATTTTTGATATTCGCGCATGCCGCTGGCAAAAATGCGCTCCATCGGGCCACCCTGGCGGGCGTTTTGGGCGGCTGCGGCGAACAGGTCGTTCAGGCTGCTGCCCGACCAGAAATCGCGCTCAAAACTGTCGTTGAGCGCCTTGACCTTGCCCAGTGAAAAAAGTTTGCGAAAAATGGCGGCCCAGCTGGCGATCGACACGCTGATCAACAGCAACATCACCAACTGCACCACCAGGCTGGCATTCAGCACCAGTTGAAAAATGGAAAGGTCTTGGTTCATGCTTTGTTTATGTGAGTGCGTGAAGGATCCGGGACGGAATTCTGTCAGGTTTTAGCGTGCTGGCGTTGACCCAGCCGGCGCGAATGGTTGCTTCGCACAACAGCAAAGGATCTGCATTGGTGGTCAACAGCGCCTGTTGGTGGATTGTCATGGAGGCACGGCCCGCATCCAGCAGTGAAGTTGTAACCAGAAGTTCATCGTCGAGCCGGGCGCTTTTGAGAAAACGCACCTGGGCTTCTCCTACCACAAACATGCCGCCGGTAGACTCGCGCAAAGCCTGCTGGCTGATGCCCCTGGCACGCAGCCATTCGGTGCGCGATCGCTCAAAAAATTTCAGGTAGTTGGCATAAAACACGATGCCGCCGGCATCGGTGTCTTCCCAGTACACCCGCACCGGCCAGACAAAGGTCTCTTTGCCACTGCATTGTTCGTTCATGCCAGTAAAACTTTCAGGCGGTCGATGGCGTTGTGCAGTTGTGCCATCGAATTGGCGGTTGAAAAACGAATGAAATGGCTGGTCTCGGCATGGCCAAAGTCGCGTCCCGGGGTGACCGCCACGTGGGCGCGGTTCATCAGTTCAAACGCCAGGTCCCAACTGCCGTTCACGCCCAATTTTTCGCAAGCAGCAGAGCAATCGGCCCAGGCATAGAAAGCGCCGTCTGGCATCACCGGAACGCTCAATCCGAGCGCGTTGAGGGCCGGGATGAAGTAGTCACGGCGCGCCTTGAACTCGGCGCGGCGGCGCTCAAATTCGGCCAGGCTCGCGGGCTCAAAACAGGCCAGGGCGGCATATTGCGCAATGGTGCTGGGGCAAATGAACAGGTTTTGCGCCAGACGCTCGATCACCGGCACCAGGGCTTCCGGCACTACCATCCAGCCCAGGCGCCAGCCGGTCATGTTGAAGTATTTGCTGAAGCTGTTGATGCTGATGAGCTGGTCATCCAGCGCCAGTGCGGTGTGGCCATAAGTTTCGTCGTGGCTCAGCCCCAGATAAATCTCGTCGATCAGGGTGATGCCACCGCGCTGGCTGACTACCTCGTGAATGCGGCGCAATTCATCCGGCGCTATCGAGGTACCGGTGGGATTGGAGGGCGAGGCCAGCAAAACGCCACGCGTTTTTTCACCCCAGGCGGCAAGCACCTTGTCGGCGCTGAGCTGGAAACGCTCTGCCGCCGTGGTCGGGATCAGCACCGCCTTGCCATCTGCGGCAGACACAAAATGCCGGTTGCATGGGTAGCTGGGGTCGGACATCAGCACTTCGTCACCGGCATCCACCAGGGCCAGGCAAGCCAGTTGCAAGGCGGCGGAGGCGCCGGCGGTCACCACAATGCGGCTGGCAGGCACGGCGACGCCAAAATGGCTGCCATACCAGGCGCTGATGCGCTCACGCAGCTCGGGCAGTCCGGTGGCTGGGGTGTATTGCGTCAAGCCGTCGTGGATGGCTTTGACCGCCGCTTCCTGCACCAAGGGCGGGGCAGTGAAGTCGGGCTCACCAATGTTCAGGAAAATCATGGGCGATTCGGACTGTGCCACCTTCTTCGCCAAGGCGCTGGCGGCTTTGCCCACCTCCATCACATAAAAAGGCTCAATGTGCTGGGCGCGCTGTGAAATCTTCATCGACGGTCTAGCGTGCTGCGCCCTGATCGGCGGCCACCTCGAGTTCACGCAACTGCCGTGCCAGACCGTTGAGCACGCCATTCACATATTTGTGACCATCGGTGCCGCCAAATTCCTTGGCCAGCTCGACGCATTCATTAAGCACCACACGCCAGGGCACGTCCAGGCAGTGTTGCAGCTCATAGGCGCCAATCCACATCACCGCATGCTCCACCGGTGAAATTTCCGCAAGCTTGCGGTCGAGCAGCGGCACGATCAACGCGTCGAGTTGATCCGCCTGCTCGGCACTGCCATGCAGCAAGGCATCGAAATGCACGCTATCGGCCTTGCTGAAACCAGCCAGGTCACGGGTGAAAGCATCCACCGCAGCGACATCGTTTTTGCCCACCAGCACCTGGTACAGCGCCTGCACGGCAAATTCACGGGCGCGGGAGCGGTCAGATTTGCTGGCGGCCTTGCGCACGCCGGTGCTGGTCAGCCCCTTGCGCGGCTGGCGCGGTGGCCGGGTTGATGGGTTGGGGTGGCTGGATTCGCTCATTCAATTTCTTCCAGTAAGTTGGCCATTTCCACGGCCACGCGGGCGGCGTCGCGGCCTTTGTCGGTTTGCCGGGCCACCGCTTGCGCCAGGTTCTCGGTGGTCAGGATGGCGTTGGCGATCGGGATCTGGTAATCCAGCGCAATCCGGCTGACACTGGCCCCCGATTCGTTGGCCACCAGTTCAAAGTGGTAGGTTTCACCGCGAATGATGCAACCCAGGGCCACCAGCGCGTGGTACTTGAGCTGTTCGGCCAGTGCCTGCAGTGCGACGGGCACTTCCAGTGCGCCAGGGACCTGCACCAGGGTGATATTTTTTTCTTCCACGCCCAAAGCCAGCAGTTCGGTCTTGCAAGCCAGAGCCAGGGCATTGGTGATGTCGGCGTTGAAGCGCGCCTGGACAATGCCGATGGTGAGATTTTTGCCGTTCAATCGTGGGTCGGTGGCGGCCAGCGCGCCTTGGTCTGCGATCAGCATGGGGATTTCCTGTTCAGTAGATGGGTTTTCAGGCGGTCACGTAGCCGACAATTTCGAGACCGTAACCGGTCATGCTGGGCATGCGCCGCGGGTTGCCCATCAAGGTCATTTTGTGGACGCCGCATTCGCGCAGGATCTGGGCGCCAATGCCGTAGGTGCGCAGGTCCATGCGGCCACGCGCCGGACCGTGGCTGGCGCGTGCCGTGCCGTCAAACTGGGCCAGCAACTGGTCGGCACTTTCACCGCAGTTCAAGAATACCACCACGCCCTTGCCTTCCGCTGCCACGCGCGACAGGCTGGCATCCAGGCTCCAGGAATGCATGGTGCGGCCTACTTCGAGGGCGTCGAATACCGACAGCGGCTCATGCACCCGCGCCAGCACGGCTTCATCGGCGTCCCATTGGCCCTTGACCAGCGCCAGGTGCACGCCCTGTGCGGTTTTGTCCTTGAAGGCATGCACCGTGAATTCGCCAAAAGCGGTCTTCAGCGGCCTGTCGCCCAGGTGCTCGACCAGGGACTCGGTGCTGCTGCGGTGGTGAATCAGGTCGGCGATGGTGCCAATCTTGAGCCCGTGCTCGGCGGCAAACAGCTGCAAGTCGGGCAGGCGCGCCATGGTGCCGTCGTCTTTCATGATCTCGCAGATCACGGCTGCTGGCGCACAACCGGCCATGGCGGCCAGGTCGCAGCCGGCTTCGGTATGACCGGCGCGCATCAGCACGCCGCCTTCGACGGCTTGCAAAGGAAAGATGTGGCCGGGTTGCACCAGATCCGCGGGCTTGGCATCGCGGGCAACGGCCACTTGAATGGTTTGCGCCCGGTCGGCGGCCGAAATGCCGGTGGTGACGCCTTCGGCGGCTTCAATCGACACGGTAAAGGCCGTGCTTTTTTTGTCGGTGTTGCGCAAGGTCATGGGCGGCAGCTGCAGAAGTTCGCAACGCTCGCGGGTGAGCGTCAGGCAGATCAGGCCGCGACCAAAGCGGGCCATGAAATTGACCGCTTCGGCCGTCACGTGCTCGGCGGCCATGACCAGGTCGCCTTCGTTTTCGCGGTCTTCTTCGTCGACCAGAATAACCATGCGCCCCGCGCGCAAGTCGGCCACGATGTCTTCAACAGGGGAGATGGGGACAGGATGAGACTGTGTCATGCAATGATTCAAATCGTTGGGGTATCAAAAATAGAGACCGGCAAACCGGGCCGCTGCCAGCGGGGGGTCTGTGCGATCAGTTGTACCGATTATCCGGGATTGTGGTTTGGGTTAGGCTTGTCCCCAGTTTTCAGGAGAAGATAAATGGCGATTGGATGGTTGACGGTGCTCAAAATGGTGCCTTGGGGTGATGTGATCGACAACGCACCCAAGGTCGCCAGTGGCGCCAAAAAGCTGTGGCAAAGCGTGGGTAAAAAGCCTGTGCCTGCCACAAGCGGCACAGCTGTGCCTGTGCAGGATGTGTTGCCAACAGAGTCGCCTGCCGTTGCGGCACTGCAGAGCCAGGTGGCCGAGCTGCAGGTGGCTGTTGCAGACCTGCATCAGCAGATGCTGGTGTCGAGCGAGTTGATTCAGTCGCTGGCCAATCAGAACACGCAACTGATCAAGCGGGTTGAAGTCAACCGGGTGCGCCTGCTGTGGCTGGCAGCCTGGGTGCTGGGTTTATCGGTGGCGCTGGTCAGTCAATTTTTTTAAAAATCGGCTCTGGTATTTGATGCTCTGCATTTGTATTCCAGCTTTCCTTTTTTAGCAAATCCAGCATCTCCCGCGCCCAGGCAATCGAATTCTCTTCGTACAAGATTCCTTTCTTGAGGATCATGTGATGAATGCGTGCAGCGCGCGCCATACTGGCGCCGCCAGCAAAGTCGCGTTGCTCGATCTCGCGGTACAAGGCCAGTTTTTCCTGGTGCAGGGCAATGCGTCGCTCCAGTTCCGGAGCCAGGCCCAGGGCGCCCAGCGCGGCATCGGCGCGCAAACGCACCATGAACTCGTCGCGCAAATCCATGGGGGCCGAAGGCTCGGCGGCCCAGCGCAGCAATTCGGCCTGGCCCGGCGGCAGCACGCGGTAGCTGCGTTTGCGGGTTTTGCCGGCGTCGGGCGCGCTGCTTGACGCAATCCAGCCTGCCGCCTCCATCCGTCCCAGTTCGCGGTAAATCTGCTGGTGCGTGGCGTGCCAGAAAAAACCAATCGACTTGTCAAAGCGGCGTGCCAGGTCGTAGCCAGAAGATGATTTTTCCAGCAGGGAAGTCAATAATGCATGTGACAGGGCCATGTGGTGAGTCTAATTGGGGAAAACACTCTATGCAACTGGTTGCATAAATTTTTGCCTTCCTCTAAACTGTGCAACGGGTTGCATAGTGACCCTAGCGGCGCATGCCGAACATCCCGACAAATTTGCACACGACCGTTTTTAGGATCACCCATGACCCCTTACCCTCACTTGATCCAGCCACTGGATTTGGGTTTCACCACCCTGCCCAATCGCGTCATCATGGGCTCGATGCATGTCGGGCTGGAAGAAGTCAAGGACGGTTTTGCCCGCATGGCGGCTTTTTACGCCGAGCGCGCCCGCGGCGGCGTCGGCCTGATCGTGACCGGCGGCATTGCCCCCAATGACCGTGGCCGCCCGATGCCCGGCGGTGCACGCCTGACCACCGAAGCTGAAGCCGAAAAACACAAGCCGGTGACGGATGCGGTGCACCAGGCTGGCGGCAGGATTGCCATGCAAATCCTGCACTTCGGCCGCTACGCCTACCACCAGGATCTGGTCGCGCCCAGCGCGCTGCAAGCCCCCATCAACGCGATGAAGCCCAGGGCGCTGAGCAGCGAGGAAGTCCACCAGACCATTGACGATTTTGTGCGTTGTGCCGCGCTGGCGCAAAGCGCGGGTTATGACGGTGTCGAGATCATGGGAAGTGAGGGCTACCTGCTCAACGAATTCATTGCCGCGCGCACCAACCAGCGCGACGATGAATGGGGCGGCAGCTACGCCAATCGCATCAGATTTCCGCTGGAAATTGTGCGCCGCACGCGCGAAAAGGTGGGCGCCAACTTCATCATCATTTACCGCCTGTCGATGCTCGATCTGGTCGAAGGCGGCTCCACGCTGGATGAGGTGATCGAGCTCGCGCAGGCCATTGAGGCGGCGGGCGCCACCATCATCAACACCGGCATTGGCTGGCACGAGGCGCGTATTCCCACCATCGCCACCAAGGTGCCGCGCGCCGCCTGGGCCTGGGTCACGCAGCAGCTCAAGGGCAAGGTGGGCATTCCGCTGGTGGCCACCAATCGCATCAACACGCCCGAGGTGGCCGAGCAACTGCTGGCGGACGGCTTTTGCGACATGGTCTCGATGGCGCGGCCGTTTCTGGCCGACCCGCTCTTCGTGCAAAAAGCCGCTGCCGGCAAGGCCGACGAGATCAACACCTGCATCGGTTGCAACCAGGCCTGCCTGGACCACACCTTTGCCGGCAAGGTCACGTCCTGCCTGGTGAATCCGCGCGCCTGCCACGAGACCCTCATCAACATCACCCCGGCCAGCGCCCGCGAACGCATTGCCGTGGTCGGCGCCGGCCCGGCTGGTTTGAGTTTTGCCACTGCCGCAGCGCAATGCGGCTTTGACGTGACGCTGTTTGACGCGGCAGGCGAGATTGGCGGCCAGTTCAACATTGCCAAGCAGGTGCCGGGCAAGGAAGAGTTTGTTGAAACGCTGCGCTACTTTGGCAAGCAGATCGAACTCACCGGGGTCAAGCTGCAACTTAACACCCGCGTCAGCGCCCAGGACCTCGTGGCCGGTGGTTTCAATCAAGTGGTGCTGGCCACCGGCGTGACCCCGCGCACACCGCCGATTGACGGCATCAAGCACCCCAAAGTGCTGGGTTACCTGGACGTGCTGCGCGACAAAAGGCCGGTGGGCAAAACGGTGGCGCTCATCGGTGCTGGCGGCATTGGCTTCGACACCGCCGAGTTTCTGCTGCATGAGGGCACCAGCCCGAGTCTGGACAAGGTCAAATTTTTTGCCGAATGGGGCGTCGATACCAGCTATGGCACGCGCGGTGGCCTGGCACCGGCGCACATTGAGGCGAGCCCGCGCAAGGTCTATTTGTTGCAGCGCAAAACCAGCAAGGTCGGCGATGGCCTGGGCAAGACCACCGGCTGGATCCACCGTACCTCACTCAAGAACCGCCACGTGGAAATGATGGCAGGCGTCACTTACCGCAAAATTGACGATGCAGGTTTGCACATCACCGTGGGTGAACTCGACATGACACTGCCGGTGGACAACGTGGTCATTTGTGCCGGTCAGGAGCCCCAGCGCGAACTGCAAGTCCAGTTGCTGGCTGCAGGCCTGCCAGTGCACCTGATCGGCGGCGCCGACAAGGCCGAAGAGCTCGATGCCAAACGCGCCATCAAGCAAGGCCTGGAACTGGCGGTGGCACTGGCGGTTGCGCCCAAAGCGGCAGATGCGCCAGCAGCTTCTGCAGCCGCCATAGCCGTCACGTGCATCTCAGACAACACGGCAAAAAACAGCACATCGCCTTATGAGTCCCTGAGCGTCAGTCTGCAGGACCACATCGCGACCATTCGCCTGAACCGCCCGGACAAGGCCAACGCCATGAACCTGGCCATGTGGCACGAGATTCGCCAGGCCTTCAAATGGGTCGATGCTACCGCTGATGCCCGCGTGGCCATACTGGAAGGCGAAGGCAAGCTCTTTACCTCGGGCATTGACCTGCAAATGATGATGGGCATGGGCGACCAGATCCAGAGCGACTGCGAGGCGCGCACCCGCGAGAACCTGCGCCAGGTCATCCTCGACCTGCAAGACACCCTGACCAGTCTGGAGCGCTGCCGCAAGCCTGTGCTGGCCGCCATTCACGGCGCCTGCATCGGCGGCGGCATTGACCTGATCACCTGCGCCGACATGCGTTATTGCTCGGCAGACGCGACTTTCAGCATCAAGGAAATCGACATCGGCATGACCGCCGACGTGGGCACGCTCCAGCGTTTGCCGAAGCTCATTGGTGAAGGCATGGCACGCGAACTGGCCTACACCGCGCGCAAGTTTGGCGCTGATGAAGCGCTGCACATGCGTCTGGTCAACCGCGTCTTTGATTCACGCGAGGCGTTGCAAAAAGGCGTGCGGGAGATCGCCGCCACGATTGCCGCCAAGTCGCCATTGTCGGTGCGTGGCGTGAAAGAAATGATCACTTACGCCCGTGACCACTCGGTCGCAGATGGCCTGAACTATGTTGCCACCTGGAACGCTGCCATGCTGCTGAGCAACGATCTGCAGGAAGCCATGATGGCCAACATGGGCAAACGCCCACCGGCATTCAAGGATTGAAAAGGATTGGTCCTAAATCAGGCTGTCATCGCTGTTCAAGGCGGCATCGAGTCGCTGCAGCAGATGCTTGAGCTTCGCCGCGTCTTCGGTTTGCAACCGGCCGGTCGACAACGAGTCTGGCGTGGGCGCAGCGGCTTGTTCGGGCGTGTCGAAGGCCAGGTTGAGCGCTGCCAGCACGGCGATCCGGTCACGCGAGCGAACCTTGCCGGCTTCCCTGATTTTGCACATGGCATCATCGACGCGGGCCACCACATGCAACAGACGGGCCTCACCGCCTTCAGGGCAACCCAGCATGTAGCTTTGTCCCATGATGTTGACTTCGAGCTGCTTCATAGGGGACCTCGGGGCGTGTTGACCGACCCTGGCGGGGCTGTATTGGCCTCGGGCAAACGTGTCAACAAGACATCCACGCGTGCCCGTGCCGCACTCAGGCGCGACTTGAGCGAGTCCCGCTCTTGGGCCAGTGATGCAATTTCCTGGTAGAGCAGTGCGTTGGTCCGCTTGAGCTCTTCATAACGCAGCAGCAAGCGATCAACCCGTTCGGCAATTTGATCGATGGGGGTCAGGTCTGACATAGATCGCGCATTGTAGGGTTTTGGCAGATGTTCTTTTGGGCTTGGCGTTGCTTTGATGGCTGCTAAAACAACGTGTTTGGCCTGACGTTATTTTAATAACCAATTGGTCACTGAAATGATGTCTTCACCTGGCAGTTGCACTGACGCATGGCTGCTGCGAGCATCAACCAAGCGGCGACACCCCTGAGCTTCCCGAGCCGGGTTTCAATCTCTCCCGTTGGGCCATCGAACATGCGTCGCTGACTTTCGATAACTGACTTGTTGTGAAGGCAGTCATTTATGAGGTCTGTGCGGGTTAAAATCTTTAGTTGACCTATTCAGGGGGTGGTTGTAACGACTGCCCCGTTTAGTTTGCGCGGGTGGCGAAATTGGTAGACGCACCAGGTTTAGGTCCTGACGCTGGCAACAGTGTGCGGGTTCGAGTCCCGCCCCGCGCACCACGAAGAGAATTTGCTTGACAGGGCGCTGCTGTGTTGCAGCCGTGCACTGTCTTTTATTTTGTGTAATTTGGAGTAACACCATGGCAGTCGTTGTTGAAACCCTTGAAAAGTTAGAGCGCAAAATGCTTTTGAGCATGCCTGTTGCGTCGATTCAATCTGAAGTGACAGCGCGTCTGAAAAAGCTGGCACGGACCGTGAAGATGGACGGCTTTCGTCCGGGCAAGGTACCGATGAATGTGGTGGCGCAGCGTTATGGCTATAACGTGCAGTATGAAGTCATGAACGACAAGGTGGGTGAAGCCTTTGCCAATGCCGCCAATGAGGCCAAGCTGCGCGTGGCAGGTCAGCCCAAAATCAGCGAAAAAGAGGGTGCTCCTGAAGGCGAATTGGCTTTTGAGGCCGTGTTCGAGGTCTATCCGGAAGTCAAGATTGGTGACTTGTTGACAGCAGAAGTCGAAAAAGTGACGACCGAAGTGTCCGATGCGGCCATTGACAAGACCGTCGACATTTTGCGCAAGCAGCGTCGTACCTTCTCGCAGCGCCCGCAAGATGCGGCCGCCCAGGACGGCGACCGCCTCACGGTGGACTTTGAAGGCAAGATTGATGGCGAGCCTTTTGATGGCGGCAAAGCTGAAGACTTTCAGTTCATTTTGGGCGACGGTCAGATGCTCAAGGAGTTTGAAGAAGCATCGCGCGGCATGAAAACCGGCGAAAGCAGAACTTTCCCGCTGGCTTTTCCGGCCGATTACCATGGCAAGGATGTGGCCGGCAAGACGGCTGATTTCATGGTCACCGTCAAGAAGATCGAAGCCGCCCACCTGCCTGACGTCAATGAGGCGCTGGCCAAGTCCCTGGGCATCGAAGACGCTTCCGTTGACGGTCTGCGCGCCGACATCAAGAAGAACCTGGACCGTGAAGTCAAATTCCGCCTGCTGGCGCGCAACAAGAACGCCGTGATGGATGCGCTGGTGGCCAAAGCCGAACTGGATTTGCCCAATGCCAGCGTGCAGGCCGAAATGCAGCGCCTGCTCGAAGGCGCCCGTGCCGACCTGAAACAACGCGGCATCAAGGATGCCGACAAGGTCAGCATTCCTGAAGACGTGTTCCGCCCTCAGGCTGAACGCCGTGTGCGTTTGGGTCTGGTGGTGGCTGAATTGGTGCGTGCCAACAATTTGCAGGCCACCATGGACCAGCTCAAGGCCCACATTCAGGAACTGGCTGCCAGCTACGAAAAACCAGCTGAAGTGGAGCGTTGGTATTTCAGTGATAACAACCGCCTGGCCGAGGTGGAAGCCATTGTTCTGGAAAACAATGTGACGGATTTTGTGTTGTCAAAAGCCAAGGTCAGTGAGAAAGCAGTCAGTTTTGACGAGTTGATGGCGCAAAACTGAACAGCTTGACGGTTGAATGGGTGGCATGGGGCTTGTGTCGGGCTTTAAGTCCGGCATGCAAGCCCCATTTGCTTTGAGGCTATGTTTTTTAGCTACAGTAGCGTCAAATTATTGGAGTCATGATGAAGTTTGAAATGAGTGCAATGGATACACAGGGTCTGGGCATGGTGCCCATGGTGATTGAGCAGTCTGGTCGTGGCGAGCGGTCTTACGATATCTACTCCCGTTTGCTCAAGGAGCGTGTGATTTTTCTGGTGGGACCGGTGAATGACCACGTGGCGAATCTGGTGGTGGCGCAGTTGCTGTTTCTGGAGAGTGAAAATCCTGACAAGGACATTTCTTTCTACATCAATTCTCCCGGCGGTTCGGTCAGCGCGGGTATGGCCATTTATGACACCATGAATTTCATCAAACCAGAAGTGTCGACCCTGTGCACCGGCATGGCTGCCAGCATGGGCGCATTTTTGCTGGCCGCGGGAGCCAAGGGCAAACGCTTTTCCTTGCCCAACTCCAAGATCATGATTCACCAGCCCTCGGGTGGCAGCCAGGGTCAGGCCACCGAGATCGAGATCCAGGCGCGTGAGATTTTGAAGACGCGCGAGCAACTCAACAAAATTCTGGCCGAGTGCACCGGTCAACCGCTGGAGCGCATTGAGCGCGACACCGAGCGTGACTACTACATGACGGCCCAGGAAACCAAAGAATATGGTCTGATTGACCAGGTTATTTCTAAAAGGGCATAAAGTCATGGCCAAAGGCGCCTCCTCTGGAGAAAAAACCCTGTACTGCTCGTTTTGCGGCAAGAGTCAGCATGAGGTCAAAAAGCTGATTGCCGGTCCGTCGGTTTTTGTTTGCGACGAATGCATCGAACTCTGCAATGAGATCATTCGCGACGAACTGCCGGCGACGACCGAGACGCCGGAAAAATCCAATTTGCCGACACCGGCAGAAATCAAAGCCAACCTCGACAACTATGTGATCGGCCAGGAAGCCGCCAAACGCATCCTGGCGGTGGCGGTTTATAACCATTACAAGCGGTTGCGGCACCAGGAAAAATCCACCAAAGACGATGTCGAGTTGTCCAAAAGCAATATTTTGCTGATCGGCCCGACCGGCTCCGGCAAGACCCTGTTGGCGCAAACGCTGGCGCGCATGCTGGACGTCCCCTTTGTGATGGCCGACGCCACCACGCTGACCGAGGCGGGTTATGTCGGCGAGGACGTCGAGAACATCGTGCTCAAACTGCTGCAAAGCTGCAATTACGATGTCGAGCGGGCGCAACGCGGCATTGTTTACATTGACGAAATCGACAAGATTTCACGCAAGTCCGACAATCCGTCGATCACCCGCGATGTTTCCGGCGAAGGGGTGCAGCAGGCGCTGCTGAAGTTGATTGAAGGGACCATGGCCAGCGTGCCGCCGCAAGGCGGGCGCAAGCACCCGAACCAGGATTTTGTGCAGGTCAACACCACCAATATCCTGTTCATTTGTGGCGGCGCTTTCTCAGGCCTTGAAAAAGTCATCGACAACCGTACCGAGTCCTCGGGCATTGGCTTTGGGGCGGCCGTCAAAAGCAAGCAAAACCGCAACCTGACCGAGGTTTTCAAAGAAGTCGAGCCAGAGGATTTGATCAAATTTGGACTGATTCCCGAGCTGGTCGGCCGCATGCCTGTGGTGGCCACCTTGGGTGAACTCAGCGAAGAGACGCTGGTGCAAATCCTGACCGAGCCCAAAAACGCGCTGGTCAAACAATACAGCAAACTGCTGGCCATGGAGGGCGTCGAACTGGAGATCCGGCCCAACGCACTGAAAGCCATTGCCAAAAAGGCGCTGGCTCGCAAAACCGGTGCGCGCGGTTTGCGCTCCATCCTTGAATTGGCGTTGATTGACACCATGTTTGATCTGCCCAATTTGTCCAATGTTGAAAAAGTTGTTCTGGACGAGTCAAGCATCGAAGAAAACAAGGCGCCCTTGCTGGTTTACCGTGAACTCGCCAAAACAGCTTGATTGAATCGATCATGGGCTTAGGGTGGGCAGACGCAGTCTGCCTGCCATTCCATTTAATGCCATATTGGTAACAGAAGGATTTTTTATGTCTGGCCATCCATCCTTGCCCGCGATCCCTGTGGATCTTCCCTTGTTGCCTTTGCGTGATGTGGTCGTCTTTCCGCACATGGTGATCCCCCTGTTCGTGGGTCGCCCCAAGAGCATCAAGGCACTGGAAGCAGCAATGGGCGCGGAGCGTCGCATCATGTTGGTGGCGCAAAAGGCGGCAGCCAAAGACGATCCGGTGGTCTCGGACATGTTTGACATGGGCTGCATCTCCACCATTTTGCAAATGCTCAAATTGCCCGACGGCACGGTCAAGGTTCTGGTGGAAGGGCAGCAGCGCGCCATTGTCAATCACATCGAAGATGGTGAAATGCATTTCACCGCCACCGTGACGCCGGTCGAATTACCCGCCGAACCAGAAGCCCAGACCAAAGCGCAGATCAGCGAAATTGAAGCCCTGCGCCGGGCCGTGATGCAGCAGTTTGACCAGTACGTCAAACTCAACAAGAAAATCCCGCCGGAAATCCTGACCTCGATCAGCAGCATTGATGATCCGGGTCGTCTGGCCGACACCATTGCCGCGCATTTGCCGCTCAAGCTGGAAAGCAAGCAGGCGGTGCTCGACCTGGCCAGCGTGCGTGATCGCCTGGAAAACCTGTTTGCCCAAATTGACCGTGAGGTCGACATTCTGAATGTCGATAAAAAAATTCGTGGTCGTGTCAAAAGGCAAATGGAGAAAAACCAGCGCGATTTTTATTTGAACGAGCAGGTCAAGGCCATCCAGAAAGAGCTGGGCGAAGGCGAAGACGGTGCGGACATCGACGAGATCGAGAAAAAGATCAAGAGCGCCAAGATGCCCAAGGAAGCCCTGAAAAAGGCCGAGGGCGAACTCAAAAAGCTCAAACTGATGTCGCCCATGTCAGCCGAGGCCACGGTGATACGCAATTACATTGACGTACTCACCGGTTTGCCATGGGCTGGCAAGACCAAGATCAAACACAACCTGGTCAATGCCGAAACGGTGCTCAATGAAGACCATTACGGCCTCGACAAGGTGAAGGACCGGATTCTGGAATACCTGGCTGTGCAACAGCGCGTGGACAAGGTCAAGGCGCCCATTTTGTGTCTGGTGGGGCCACCCGGCGTCGGTAAAACCTCGCTGGGTCAATCAATCGCCAAGGCCACCGGGCGCAAGTACGTGCGCATGGCGCTGGGTGGCATGCGCGACGAGGCCGAGATTCGTGGTCACCGCCGCACTTACATTGGCGCCATGCCGGGCAAGGTGTTGCAAAGCCTGAGCAAGGTCGGCACCCGCAATCCCTTGTTCTTGCTGGACGAAATTGACAAACTGGGTACCGATTTTCGGGGAGATCCATCGAGCGCCTTGCTCGAGGTGCTGGACCCCGAGCAAAACCACAAGTTTGCCGATCACTATGTCGAAGTTGACTTTGACCTCAGTGATGTCATGTTTGTGGCGACTTCCAACTCGATGAACATACCGCCGGCGCTGCTGGACCGGATGGAAGTGATTCGTTTGTCGGGTTACACCGAAGACGAGAAAACCAATATTGCGCTGCGTTACCTGTTGCCCAAACAACTGGGCAACAACGGCGTCAAGGAAACCGAACTCCAGGTGACAGAAGACGCCGTGCGCGACATCGTGCGCTACTACACCCGTGAAGCGGGCGTGCGCTCGCTTGAGCGCGAAATTTCCAAAATTTGCCGCAAAGTGGTCAAGGGCCTGCAACTCAAACAAATGACAGCGCAGGTGGTGGTGTCTGCGGCCAATTTGAGCGAGTTTTTGGGGGTGCGCAAATTTGACTACGGTCGCGCTGAAAAAATGAACCAGGTTGGTCAGGTGGTTGGTCTGGCATGGACCGAGGTGGGGGGCGATTTGCTCACCATCGAAGCTGCCATGGTGCCCGGCAAAGGTGTCATCACCCGTACCGGTTCTTTGGGTGATGTGATGAAGGAATCGGTGGAGGCCGCCCGCACCGTCGTGCGCAGCCGTTCGCACCGTCTCGGCATCAAGGATGAATTCTTTGAGAAAAAAGACATTCATATTCATGTGCCCGATGGCGCCACACCCAAAGACGGCCCCAGTGCTGGAGCCGCCATGACCACCGCTTTTGTCTCGGCCATGACCGGCATCCCGGTGCGCTGTGGTGTCGCCATGACCGGTGAAATCACGCTGCGCGGCGAGGTGACGGCCATTGGTGGGTTGAAAGAAAAATTGCTGGCCGCACTGCGCGGTGGCATCAAGACGGTGCTGATCCCTGAAGACAATGCCAAGGACTTGCAAGAAATCCCTGAAAACGTTAAAAACGGACTCGAAATTGTGCCGGTGCGCTGGATTGACAAGGTGCTAGAAATTGCGCTGGAGCGCATGCCAACTGCCTTGCCCGAAGACACGCACGTTGCCACGGCCTCGACAGAAATTGCTTTGGTGGCACCAGCCTCAACAGCGGCCGTAAAACATTGAGAAAATTGGTTTCTCTAGAGGCGAAAAGCCATAAATTGCTTTATAATTTGTGGCTTGCAATGCGGGAATAGCTCAGTTGGTAGAGCGCAACCTTGCCAAGGTTGAGGTCGAGAGTTCGAGACTCTTTTCCCGCTCCAGGTTTTTTTACTTGGTGTTGATGAAAGTTGGCACCATGCGCGGGAATAGCTCAGTTGGTAGAGCGCAACCTTGCCAAGGTTGAGGTCGAGAGTTCGAGACTCTTTTCCCGCTCCAGTTTTAAAAAAGGGAAGCACTGCTTCCCTTTTTTTGCAAAGACAAGGGCGCGATAGCAAATCGGTTATGCAACGGATTGCAAATCCGTCTAGCCCAGTTCGACTCTGGGTCGCGCCTCCAGTTATTTTGTTTTATACCAAGCCTCGTAATTCTTATTCACGAGGCTTTTTTGTTTGACAATAGCGCCGTGCCCGAGTGGTGGAATGGTTTACACAGCAGACTTAAAATCTGTCCCCCGTCAGGGGTTGCCGGTTCGAGTCCGGCCTCGGGCACCATTCGTTGATTGAAATCACCATCAGCCAGTAGCTCATCCGGATAGAGCACGAACCTTCTAAGTTCGGGGTAGGGGGTTCGAGTCCCTCCTGGCTGGCCAAAAAAAACAGGCTTTTCAGCCTGCTTTTTTGTCAATTGGAGCGGCCACGTCAGTTGGCTTGCCGCAGGACTACTACTACTCCACCACCGCCACCGCCGTCTGGCTGACCCCACAGTCGACATAAGAGATTTGTCCGGTCATGCCGGAGGCCAGGTCGCTGAGCAAAAAGGCGGCGACATTGCCGACTTCGTCAATTGTGACGTTGCGTTTCAGCGGCGATGCGGCTGCCGAAATGCCCAGCAACCTGCCAAAATCCTTGATTCCGCTGGCCGCCAATGTTTTGACGGCTCCCGCGCTCAAGCCATTCACACGAATGCCTTTGGCGCCCACGGCATCCGCAAGATACCGTACCGACGATTCCAGCGAGGCCTTGGCCAGGCCCATGGTGTTGTAGCTGGGCACCACGCGCACGCCGCCCAGGTAGGTCAGTGTCAGCAGTGACGCGGTGTTGGTCAGATAAGGCAGGGCGGCCTTGGCCATGGCCGGAAAGCTGTAGGCGCTGATGTCGTGCGCAATGCGAAAATTTTCGCGTGTCAGGCCGTCCAGAAAGTTGCCGGCAATGGCCTCGCGCGGGGCAAAACCAATGCTGTGCACAAAACCGTCAAAGGTGGGCCAATGCTGGGACAAGTCTTTGAACAAATTGTCGATTTGCGCGTCATCAGCCACATCACATTCAAAAATCAAGGAGGAGTTGAAGTCGGCGGCAAATTCGGTGATGCGCTCCTTGAAGCGTTCACCCACATAGCTGAAAGCCAGTTCGGCACCTTGCGCGTGACATGCCTTGGCAATGCCGTAGGCAATGGAGCGGTTGGATAACACGCCGGTGATCAGAAATTTTTTGCCTGTCAGAAATCCCATAGTAGCCTCTGCTTTTAAATTTGTTCGTTGATTAAATACCACTTGCCAGTTGGGGTGGGTGCAGCAGATTCAATTCTGAATTTTGATGCCCGGCAGCCAGCAAGAAGTGAAACAATTGATGCAGAATTGTCGCATGCGTCGCCTGTTTATTTTGATTTGCCTGAGTTGGGTCTCTCCTTTGTGGGCCGCGCATGGTTACGCGCTCTGGGGCGACCTCAAATACCCGGCGAATTTCGCTCATTTTGACTATGTCAACCCGGCCGCGCCCAAGGGCGGCGAGCTGCGTCTGGTCAGTAATTTGCGGGTATCGACCTTTGACAAATACAACCCGTTCACGATCAAAGGCTCGGCTCCCGCGTATTTGTCTGACCTGATGTTTGACACCTTGCTGACCGGTTCACTGGATGAAACGGGTTCGGGTTACGGTTTGCTGGCGCAGGACGTGGTGGTGGCTGCGGATGGCCTGAGTGTCACCTTCAGGTTACGGCCAGAAGCACGTTTTCACAACGGTGATGCGGTGCTGGCTGAAGATGTCAAGTACAGCTTTGACGCCCTGATGGGGCCATTCACCTCGCCGGCCTACAAGACCATGCTCTTTGACGTGGCGGGGCTGGATGTGCTGGACGCGCGCACGGTGCGTTACCGCTTCAAAAAACCCAACCGCGAGCTGCCGCTGACGGTAGGCGGCTTGCCCGTGTTCAGCCGCGCCTGGGGTGCTGAGGGAGGGCAAGCCAAACCTTTTGACCAGATCGTTACCGATGTGCCGATTGGTAGCGGACCCTACAAGATCGGTCCGGTGCGCTTTGGCAAGGACATCACCTATGTCCGTGACATCAATTACTGGGCCAAAGACCTGAACGTGCGTCGCGGCACGGCCAACTTTGACCGCATCACGGTCAAGATTTACAAGGATGGCACAGCGCGGCTGGAGGCGCTCAAAGCGGGCGAATTTGACTTGATGCGATTCTTTTCTGCGGGAGACTGGGCGCGGCGGGTCAATGGCAAACGCTTTGACTCGGGTGAATTGGTCAAGCGCGAATACCAGCACCGCCTTCCCACCGGTTTTCAGAGTTATGTGCTCAATACCCGGCGCGACTTGTTCAAGGATGTGCGGGTGCGCCAGGCACTGGGCCTGGCGCTTGACTATGAGTGGATGAACCGGCAGATGTTTTACAACGCCTACCAGCGCGTCAACGGTTTGTTTGGCAATACCGACTGCCAGGCCACGGGCTTGCCCTCGCCACAAGAGTTGGCCGTGCTGGCGCCGTGGCGCAGTGTGGTACCTGCCGAGGTATTTGGTCCCATGACACAGCCGCCGCGCACCGATGCGCCGTCGTCTTTGCGCGCCAATTTGCGCCAGGCACAAGCCTTGTTGAACGCGGCGGGATGGCAGGTGCAGGACGGCAAGTTGCGCAATGCCCGGGGCCAGGCGTTTGAGATCGAATACCTCGACAGCAATGAAGGCTCGGCACGGGTGGTCACGCCCTGGGCACGCAACCTGGAAAAACTCGGCATTACCCTGAACTTTCGCCCGGTGGACTTTGCCCTGTACCAGCAGCGCCTGCAAAAGTTTGAATTTGACATCACCTCGCTGGCCTATGGCGGCACCCACAACCCGGGCCAGGAATACGCCGACCTGTTTGGTTCCCAAGCCGCCGACCAGGAAGATTCCGGCAACATGTCGGGCATGAAAAATCCAGCCGTCGATGCCTTGATCAGTGCCATGACCCGCGCCACCTCCAAAGCCGAACTGGTGCCCGCCTGCCGCGCGCTCGAACGTGTGATTGCCCACAGTCATGTGCTGATTCCACAGTGGTCAGCGCCCACGCACCGCATTGTCTTCAACAGTTGGCGACTCGATCAGCCCGCCGCCATGCCGCCGTATTCGCAGGGTGAGGGTTGGGCCATTGACACCTGGTGGGCCAGGGCCGCACAGAAATAAACCATGCTGAGCTATATCCTTAAACGCCTGTTGTTGATGATCCCCACGCTGTTTGGCGTGCTGTTGCTCACCTTTGTGGTGATCCAGTTCGTGCCGGGCGGTCCGGTGGAGCAGTATCTGGCCGAGGCCAAGGCGGGCACCGGCAAAGGCGCTGCGGCTGAGAGCGGCGGCCTGAGTTACCGGGGCGCGCAGGGGGTGGACCCGAAACGCATCGAGCAGATCAAGGCGCTTTATGGGTTTGACAAACCCGCGCATGAGCGCTTTGTGCAGATGCTGGGCCAGTTTGCGCGTTTTGATTTGGGCAGGAGTTTTTTCCAGAACAAAAGCGTGTCGGAGCTAATGTGGGAAAAGTTGCCGGTCTCGATCAGCCTGGGCTTGTGGACGTTTTTTATCAGCTACCTGATTGCCGTGCCGCTGGGCGTGGCCAAGGCGGTGCGCGCCGGCTCGCGTTTCGATTTTGTCACCACGCTGCTGGTGCTGCTGGGCTACGCCATTCCGGGCTTTGTGCTGGGTGTCGCGCTGCTGGTGATTTTTGGTGGCCAGTTGCAGTGGTTCCCGTTGCGCGGCCTGACCAGCAGCAACTGGGACGAGCTGAGCTGGGGCGCACGTGTGGTGGACTATTTGTGGCACATCGCCATGCCGGTCACGGCCATGGTGCTGGGCAGTTTTGCCGTGACCACCATGCTGACCAAAAACGCCTTTCTGGAGGAAATTCGCAAGCAATACGTGGTCACCGCGCGGGCCAAAGGCCTGGATGAGCGCCAGGTGCTGTGGAAACATGTGTTTCGCAATGCGCTGATTCCCATCATCACCGGTTTTCCGGCGGCGTTCATTGGCGCCTTCTTTACCGGCTCGCTGCTGATCGAGACCCTGTTTTCCCTCGATGGCCTGGGCTTGCTGAGTTACGAGAGTGTGATCCGACGCGACTATCCTGTGGTGTTGGGCACGCTGTATTTCTTTACCCTGATTGGCCTGGTGACCAAGCTGATTTCTGATTTGTCCTATGTCTGGGTGGACCCGCGTGTCAAGTTTGATTAATACCGTATCACCCAGCCTGAGTCCAGGTCGGCGCGCCTGGCTGCGTTTCAAGCGCAACCGGCTGGGTTATTGGAGTCTGGTGATCTTTTGCCTGCTGGTGGTTTTGAGCTTGATGGCCGAACTGATCAGCAACGACCGGCCCTTGCTGGTGCGCTACCAGGGTGAAACCTATTTCCCCATGGCACGGGACTATTCCGAGAAGACCTTTGGTGGCGACTTTGACAGCCCCACCGATTATCTGGACCCTTTCATACGTGAACGGCTCAGCCAGAACGGCAATTGGGCGCTGTTTGCGCCCAACCCCTATGGCCCCAAAACACTCAATTATTTCGCCAAGGCCCCCAACCCGTCGCCGCCCACCGCAGACAACTGGCTGGGCACCGATGACCGTGGCCGCGACCTGTTGGCGCAACTCATTTACGGTTTCCGGGTCAGTGTGCTGTTTGCGCTGGCGCTGACCTTTACCGGAACCTTGCTGGGCATCCTGACCGGGGCCATTCAAGGGTTTTTTGGCGGCAAGACCGACCTGGCGTTCCAGCGCTTCATTGAGATCTGGGGTGCCATGCCCGAGCTGTACCTGCTGATCATTTTCAGTGCCGTGTTTGCACCCAGCCTCGCGCTGCTGCTGATTTTGCTGAGCCTGTTTGGCTGGATGGGCTTGTCCGACTATGTGCGTGCCGAGTTCTTGCGCAACAGGCAGCTCGATTACGTGCGCGCGGCGCGCTCGCTGGGGGTGAGCAACTGGCACATCATCCGGCGCCACCTGTTGCCCAACAGCATGACCCCGGTGGTGACGTTTTTGCCGTTTCGCATGAGTGGCGCCATTTTGGCGCTGACCTCGCTCGACTTTCTGGGCCTGGGCGTGCCTCCTGGCACGCCGTCGCTGGGCGAGCTGCTGTCGCAAGGCAAAAACAACATTGACGCCTGGTGGATCTCGCTGGCTACTTTTGCCGTGCTGGTGGTGACCTTGCTGTTGCTGACCTTCATGGGTGACGCCTTGCGCGATGCGCTGGACCCGCGCAAGGCGGATGCGTCATGAGCGCAGTACCCTTGCTGGATGTCCGGGGCCTGTCGGTGTCGTTTGCCGACAACGAAGTGGTGCACGGGATTGATTTCTCCATCGCCCCCGGCGAACGGGTGGCGCTGGTGGGGGAATCCGGTTCGGGCAAGACCGTTTCTGCTTTAAGCCTGTTGCGTCTGACCGCCAATGCCAAAGTGAGCGGCCAGGCCCTGTTCAATGGCAATGACCTGCTGGCACTGCCTGAGCGTGAACTGCGTTCCGTGCGGGGCCGTGACGTTGCCATGATTTTTCAGGAACCGATGACGGCGCTCAACCCCTTGATGACCGTGGGTGACCAGATTGCCGAAGTGCTCACGCTGAAGATGGGTCTGGCCAAGGCGCAGTTGACACAAAAAGTGATTGAACTGCTTGCTGAAACCGGCATTCCCGAGCCGGCGCGGCGCGCCCGTGCTTTTCCGCATCAGCTCAGTGGGGGCCAGCGTCAGCGCGCCATGATCGCCATGGCACTGGCCTGTCAGCCCAAGCTGCTGTTGGCGGATGAACCCACCACGGCCCTCGATGTGAGCCTGCGCGGGCAAATTCTTGAGTTGTTGGTCCGTTTGCAGCATAGCCATGGCATGTCGGTGCTGTTGATCACCCACGACCTGAACCTGGTGCGGCGTTTTGCCGACCGCATCATCGTCATGGAAAACGGTTGCATTGTGGAGCAGGGCGCTACCACCGAGGTGTTTGCGCAGCCACAACATGCCTATACCCAGCGGCTGATCGCCAGCAAACCGGTGCGCGATGTGGTTGAGGTGGACGGGGATGTCAGACTAAAGTCTGACCTACAGTCTGACCCACAAAAAGCAGGACGGGCCGTGATGCGTGCCAAAGGTCTGCGGGTGGTTTACCCGACGCCGCTCGCCGGAGTTCGTGGCTGGTTCAAGCACGGCCAATTTGTGGCGGTGCAGGAGGCCAGTTTTGCAATTCTGCCGGGCCAGACCCTTGGTGTCATGGGCGAGTCGGGTTCCGGCAAGTCCACGCTGGCACTGGCGGCTCTGGGGCTGTTGCCGTTTCAGGGGGAATTGCAGATTGCCGGGCAGTCCTGGAGTGCCAATGCGGCGGCTAACAAAGCCTTGCGGCGCCAGGTCCAGGTGGTCTTTCAGGATCCGTTTTCGTCCTTGTCGCCACGCCTGACGGTGGAAGAAATCGTCGGTGAAGGTCTGGGTGTGCATGCCCCGGAGCTTTCCCAGGATCAGCGCCAGCAGCGCGTGATGACCGCCTTGCGTGATGTTGGACTGGGCACCGGCGACGATGCTGCCATGGCGCAGACCCTGCAGCGCTACCCACATGAATTCTCGGGCGGGCAACGTCAGCGGCTGGCGATTGCCCGGGCTTTGATCATCAAACCGAGCATGTTGGTGCTGGATGAGCCCACCAGCGCGCTGGACGTAACGGTGCAAAAACAGGTGCTGCAGTTGCTGCAGAATTTGCAGCGCGAACGCGGCTTGAGTTATCTGCTGATCACGCACGACGTGGACGTGATCCGGGCCATGGCACATGGTGTGCTGGTGATGAAAGACGGCGCCGTGGTGGAGTCCGGTCCGGTGCACCAGGTGCTGACACAACCGCAACACGACTACACCCGGATTTTGGTCAGTGCTGCCGGATAAATCCTTGAAAATCAAGGGCTTTCCCTTATATTTTCCGATATAATCCTGCCTTCACGACCAAACGGGCGAGTCACTTCCGCCCGTTTTTTTTGGTCGATCGTTTTTCATGAATTGAGCAAATGGGGTTTTGGTGGCGCTAAAAGACATTGTTGAGCAAACGGTAAGCGGCTTGGGCTATGACCTGGTGGAGATTGATCGCTCTGCCGGTGGCTTGCTGCGCATTACCATTGACTTGCCCTGGTCGCCTCCTGTTGAAGAGGCTCAGGCTGAGTCTGTTGAGCAATTTGTCACGGTTGAAGACTGTGAAAAGGTCACCCGTCAGCTGCAATATGCGCTGGAGGTAGATGAGGTGGATTACAAACGCCTTGAGGTGTCTTCGCCAGGTATTGACCGCCCGTTGCGGCATGACCAGGACTTTGCCCGTTTTGTTGGTCATGTGGTCGATGTCACGCTGAAGCAGCCATTGGGCAGTGCGGCGGCGGGGCAGGTGAGTCCTACGCGCAAGAAATTTCGGGGTGTGCTGGAGCGGGTTGAGCCGGCGGTCGACGCGTTATCGCAAGCCGAGCAGGCTTGGCAGATCGTCTGGCGTGATGAGCCCGTCACCAAGCCGGGTCAAAAGATCAGCAAGAAAAGGCCGCCTGCGCCGACGCAGGCGCTGGGTTTTGTGTTGAGTGAACTGAAAGAGGCGCGCTTGGCGCCCATTGTGAGTTTCAAGGGTCGTGCGCAAGCGCCTGACTCCGAACCGCAAACGACAGATTTGAATTGAAACAGGAGAGACATGGCATGAATCGCGAAATGTTAATGTTGGTTGACGCCATCTCACGCGAGAAAAACGTGGAGCGTGACGTTGTTTTTGGGGCTGTGGAAGCCGCTTTGGCGCAGGCCACCAAAAAACTTTACTCGGGTGAAGTGGACATCCGTGTTGCGCTTGATCGCGATACCGGTAATTACGAGACTTTCCGTCGCTGGCATGTGGTGCCTGATGAAGCGGGGCTGCAGTTGCCCGATCAGGAAATCTTGTTGTTTGAAGCCAAAGAACAAATTCCCGACATCGAGGTGGATGAGTACATCGAGGAAACTATCGAGTCCCTGCCGATTGGCCGCATTGGTGCCATGGCGGCCAAGCAGGTCATCCTGCAAAAGATTCGCGATGCCGAGCGTGAAATGTTGCTCAACGACTTCATGTCGCGTGGTGACAAGATTTTTGTCGGCACCGTCAAGCGCATGGATAAGGGTGACCTGATTGTGGAATCGGGCCGCGTTGAAGGCCGCTTACGCCGCAATGAAATGATTCCCAAAGAGAACTTCCGCACCGGTGACCGCGTGCGCGCCATGATCATGGAAGTCGATCTGACCCTGCGCGGTGCCCCCATCGTGTTGTCGCGTTCGGCGCCCGAGTTCATGAAGGAGCTGTTTCGCAATGAAGTTCCCGAGATCGAGCAGGGCCTGCTCGAGATCAAGTCCTGCGCTCGTGATGCCGGCTCGCGCGCCAAGATCGCGGTGCTGTCGCATGACAAGCGCATTGACCCCATCGGTACCTGCGTCGGTGTGCGTGGCACGCGTGTCAACGCCGTCACCACCGAGCTGGCGGGTGAGCGTGTTGATATTGTGCTGTGGAGCGAAGACCCGGCGCAGTTCGTGATCGGCGCCCTGGCGCCCGCCAATGTCAGCAGCATTGTGGTGGACGAAGAGCGTCACGCCATGGATGTGGTGGTGGACGAGGAAAACCTGGCGATTGCCATTGGTCGCGGTGGTCAGAATGTGCGCCTGGCTGCAGAACTCACGGGTTGGAAGATCAACATTCTGGATGCGGCGGAATCCGCAGAAAAGCAGGCCAGCGAAGTCGATGCCAGCCGTCATTTGTTCATGGAAAAACTTGACGTGGACGAAGAAATCGCCGACTTGCTGATTGCCGAGGGCTTTACCAGCCTGGAGCAGGTGGCTTACGTGCCGCTGGAAGAAATGCTCGAAATCGAGAGCTTTGACGAAGACACCGTGAGCGAATTGCGCACCCGGGCCAAAGACGCCTTGTTGACGATGGAGATCGCCATTGAGGAAAATGTGGGCGGCGTGGCTTTGGAACTGCGTGATCTGGAAGGTCTGAATGCAGAGCTGATCAGCAAGCTGGCCGACAACGGCATCCACGTGCTCGATGACCTGGCTGACCTGGCGGTGGATGAACTCACCGAGATCACCGGTCAATCTGCTGACGAGGCCACGGCCTTGATCATGAAGGCCCGTGAACATTGGTTCGCCAATGACGCATCTTCAAAAGAGTGAAAAATGATGAATTTACAGTTGAAGTAAAGACGTTAATTGCCTGCGGGCACCAAGTCTGA
>NZ_JAMPXE010000134.1 GCF_023701345.1 Rhodoferax sp.
CCGGGTCGTTTTGACCGCCAGGTCTATGTGACGCTGCCCGACATCCGTGGCCGCGAGCAGATTTTGAACGTGCACATGCGCAAGGTGCCCTTGAGCCCGGACGTCAACCCCGCCGTGATCGCCCGTGGCACGCCCGGCATGTCGGGTGCCGACCTGGCCAACCTGTGCAACGAGGCGGCCCTGATGGCCGCGCGGCGCAATGCCCGCACCGTGGAGATGCAGGACTTCGAGAAGGCCAAGGACAAGATCCTGATGGGCCCGGAACGCAAGAGCATGGTCATGCCCGAGAGCGAGCGCCGCAACACGGCTTACCACGAGTCGGGCCACGCCCTGATCGGCAAGCTGCTGCCCAAGTGCGACCCGGTGCACAAGGTCACCATCATTCCGCGCGGCCGCGCGCTGGGGGTCACCATGAGCCTGCCGGCACAGGACCGCTACAGCTACGACAAGGAGTACATGCTGAACCAGATCAGCATGCTGTTTGGTGGCCGGATTGCCGAAGAAGTGTTCATGAACCAGATGACCACCGGCGCCAGCAACGACTTCGAGCGCGCCACCCACATCGCCCGTGACATGGTCATGCGCTACGGCATGACCGCAGCGCTCGGGCCGATGGTCTATGCCGAGAACGAGGGCGAAGTGTTCCTGGGCCGCTCGGTCACCAAGACCACCAACATGAGCGAAGAAACCATGCAGAAGGTCGACGCCGAAGTGCGTCGCATCATCGACGAGCAGTACGCCCTGGCGCGCCGCCTGATCGAAGAACACAGCGAACACATGCACGTCATGGCCAAGGCCTTGCTGGAGTGGGAAACCATCGACAGCGACCAGTTGGACGACATCATGGCCGGCAAGCCGCCCCGGCCGCCCAAGGACTGGTCGCCACGCATGCCTGCCTCAAGCTCTGACACCGGCAGCGGCGGCACACCCGCCGTCAATCCGGATGCGGCCCCCCACGCGGCCTGAGCGGTGACATCCAATCACGGGGCTGCGGCCCCGTTTTTTTTTGACCCACTAACGATCCAACGGGGGTGTGACCATGTATTGGCAGACCAGTCGCTATCAAATTGACCTGGCACGACCCAAGGTGATGGGCATTGTCAACGTCACGCCGGACTCGTTCTCGGACGGTGGCCAGCATGGCTCCACCATGGCGGCACTGAGGCACTGCGAGCAACTGATCCTTGACGGTGTCGACATTCTCGACATTGGCGGCGAATCCACCCGCCCCGGGGCGCCGCCGGTCAGTCTGGCAGATGAGTTGGCCCGCGTCGTTCCGGTGCTGCGCGAGGCCGTTCGTCTGGGTGTGCCGGTCTCGGTGGACAGCTACAAGCCGGGGGTGATGCAGGCCGTGCTGGACCTGGGCGCCGACATCATCAACGACATCTGGGCCCTGCGCTGGCAGGACGGCGGAGCGGGGGCAAACAGCCTGCATGGCACAGCGGTCGTGGCGGCGCACCCCAACTGTGGCGTTTGCCTGATGCACATGCACCGCGAACCCCAGACCATGCAAGTCGCGCCCATGCAGGGCGATGTGGTGCCGCAGGTGCGCGCCTTCCTGGCGCAATCGGCGCAAGACTTGCAGGCACTGGGTGTGGACAAGGCCAGAATCATGCTGGACCCTGGCATTGGCTTTGGCAAGACCGTGGCGCAAAATTTTGCCTTGCTGGCGCGCCAGGCCGAGTTGCTGCAAGCGGGTTACCCGGTGCTGGCGGGCTGGTCGCGCAAGTCGTCATTGGCGGGCATGGTGCCGCACGGTCATCCTGATGCCAGTCTGTCGGCGACCGAGCGCCTGGCACCCAGCCTGGCGGCGGCGCTGCTGGCGGTCGAACGCGGTGCCACAGTGGTC
Source organism: Rhodoferax sp. (assembly GCF_023701345.1). Classification (GTDB taxonomy): domain Bacteria; phylum Pseudomonadota; class Gammaproteobacteria; order Burkholderiales; family Burkholderiaceae_C; genus Rhodoferax. Next base: position 1,850 of record NZ_JAMPXE010000134.1, read on the forward strand.
AGGGTGCATGACGTCAAGGAAACCGTGCAGGCTTTGCGGGTGCTGGAGGCGATAAGATAGCCGCTGTTTGAATCAAGACTCAGGTGAAGGCACAACAATGACAAGGCAATATTTTGGTACCGACGGCATTCGCGGTACCGTCGGGCAAGCGCCCATCACGGCAGACTTCACCCTCAAGCTGGCCCATGCTGTCGGTCGTGTGCTGAAACGCCATGAGGCCAAACCCACGGTATTGGTTGGCAAGGACACCCGGATTTCCGGTTACATGCTGGAGAGCGCGCTGGAGAGTGGTTTCAACTCGGCCGGTGTCGATGTGGTGCTGCTCGGCCCTTTGCCAACGCCAGGGGTGGCTTACCTGACACGGGCGCAACGCGCCTCTTTGGGCGTGGTCATCAGCGCCAGCCACAATCCGTTTGAAGACAACGGCATCAAGTTTTTCAGCGCCCAGGGTACCAAGTTGTCCGATGCCTGGGAGCGCGACGTGGAAGCCACGCTGCGCCAGGACCCGGTCTGGGTGGACTCCGCCAACCTGGGCAAGTCACGGCGCCTGGACGACGCTGCCGGCCGCTACATCGAATTCTGCAAAAGCACCTTTGCCAACAATCTGACGCTCAGGGGCTTGCGCATCGTGGTCGATGCGGCCAACGGCGCTGCTTATCAGATTGCCCCCAAGGTGTTCCACGAACTGGGTGCCGAGGTGATCGCCATCGGTTGTTCGCCGGACGGCCTGAACATCAACAAGGGCTTTGGCGCCACCCACCCCGAGGCGCTGATCGCCGCCGTCAAGGCGCACCGGGCCGATGTCGGCATTGCCCTGGACGGCGATGCCGACCGCTTGCAGATGGTCGATGCCGACGGCCGTTTGTTCAATGGCGATGAAGTGCTGTACCTGATGGTCGACGACCGGCTGCGCCGCGGTGAAGCCGTGCCCGGTGTGGTCGGCACGCTGATGACCAACATGGCGGTGGAACTGGCCCTGCAGGCGCGCGGCGTGCCCTTGGTGCGGGCCAAGGTGGGTGACCGCTACGTGCTCGAAGAACTGGAAAAAAACAAATGGCTGCTTGGCGGCGAGGGTTCGGGCCACCTGTTGGCGCTGGACCAGCACACCACCGGCGACGGCTTGATCTCGGCCCTGCAGGTGCTGCAAACCAGCGTGCGCAGCGGCAAGTCGCTGGCGGAACTGCTCAACGGTGTCACGCTGTTTCCTCAAACGCTGATCAACATCCGGCTCAAACCCGGGCAGGACTGGCAAACCAGCGCCATGCTGGAATCTGAAACACGTGCCGTGGAGGCCGAACTGGGCCAAAACGGCCGGGTGCTGATTCGCGCCAGCGGCACCGAGCCCCTGGTGCGGGTCATGGTCGAGGCGCGCGACCCGGTCCAGGCCAAAGCCTGTGCCCAGCGCATTGCCAACACCATTAGCGCCTGAGGTTCCCATGACAAGTGCACCTTCCTTGACGCTGTGCCAGGTCGATTACGCCAACCCGCAGCACATGCAGGCCCTGCTGGATCTGCTCGACGCTTATGCCCGCGACCCCATGGGTGGCGCCGAGCCCCTGTCTGATTTTGCCAGGGCCAACCTGCCGCAAGCGCTGGCGGCACGGCCCAATCTGTTCAGTGTGCTGGCTTTTGACGGGGCATCGGATGGCCTGCCGGTGGGCTTGATCAACTGTGTCGAGGGTTTTTCCACCTTCGCCTGCCAGCCGCTGGTCAATGTGCACGACGTGGTGGTGGCGGCGTCGCACCGCGGGCAAGGCGTGGCTGAGCAGATGCTGGGGCTGGTTGAACAACTGGCGCGCGCACGCGGCGCCTGCAAGCTCACGCTGGAAGTGCTGGAAGGCAATGTGCCGGCGCAAAAGCTGTACCGGCGGCTGGGCTTTGACAACTACCAGCTTGATCCGGCCATGGGCCAGGCGCAGTTCATGCAAAAGTGGCTTTGACCCTTTTTTGATCCTGCTGCACCATGAACTGGCTCAAAAAACTCCCAGGTTACCAGCGCACCCCTTATGGCTTCGAGTTGCGTTTGCTGCGCATGATGCCGCGCGTGCTGCTGCTGGGCACCCTGTTGCCCCTGCTGCTGTCGGGGCTGGCGCGGCTGTTTTATACCCAGGGCACGGCGGCCGAGATTGAGCGCCATATCCAGCTGTTTGACTTCGGCATGATTGGCCTGGCCGTGCTGATCTGGACGGCAGTGGTGATCGTGTCCTTTGGCTGCGTGATCGTCTGGTTGATGAAAGGCCCGGCCTACGTGGCCGATGGTTTCGAAGTCTCGCACAGCGATCAACCCAAGCAGGACTGACCAGGTAATACCTCTGATGCACACCTTTCTCTGGCATGACTACGAGACCTTCGGCACCAATACCCGGCAGACACGGCCGGCGCAGTTTGCCGCCATTCGCACCGACGCAGACCTCAACCCGATTGGCGACCCGCTCATGCTGTACTGCCAGCCCGCCAATGACTTTCTGCCGGAGCCCCAAGCCTGCCTGATCACCGGCATCACGCCCCAGGAGTGCCTGGAAAAAGGCCTGCCTGAAGTCCAGTTTGCCACGCAAATCGAGCAGGTTTTCAGCCTACCCGGCACCGTGGGCGTGGGCTACAACACGATCCGCTTTGACGACGAGATCACGCGCTTCATGTTCTGGCGCAATCTGATCGACCCTTATGCGCGCGAATGGCAGAACGACTGCGGCCGCTGGGACCTGCTCGACGTGGTGCGCACCGCCTACGCCTTGCGCCCGGACGGTATCCAGTGGCCCGTCAAACCCGATGGCAAGCCGAGCTTCAAATTGACCGACCTGAGCGCGGCCAATGGCCTGTTGCACACGGCGGCGCACGATGCCCTGAGCGACGTGCAGGCCACCATCGCGCTGGCGCGGCTCATCAAGACGGCGCAGCCCAAGCTGTTTGACTTCTGTTTTGGGCTGCACAAAAAAGACCGTGTCATGGCCGAACTGGGCTTGCCCACCACCCTGACCCACGCGCGGCCGTTTCTGCATATCTCAGGCATGTTTGCCCCGGAACGCGGCTGTGTCGCCCTGATGTGGCCGCTGGCCATGCACCCGGCCAACAAAAACGAGTTGCTGGCCTGGGACCTGACCTTGGATCCGGCTGAACTGGCCAGCTTGAATGCCGAGCAAATCCGTTTGCGCCTGTTCAGCAAATCCGCCGACTTGCCGGAAGGCATCAGCCGCCTGCCGGTCAAGTCGGTGCACCTCAACAAGTCGCCGATGGTGATGAGCAACCTGAAGGTGCTGAGCCCGGCCATGGCCGGGCGCTGGGGCATCGATGTGGCGGTCCAGATGCAGCACGCGGCCACAGCACGAGATTTGCCCGACATGAGTGCTATCTGGGCGCAGGTGTTTGCCCGGCCGGCAGCCGCGCCGGTGGACGTCGATGAAGACCTGTACGGCGGTTTTGTTGGCAATGCGGATCGCCGGCGCCTCAATGATCTGCGCCGATGCAGTCCGGCCGAGCTGGCCACGGCACGGCCCGCGTTTGAAGACGCGCGTTTGTCCGAATTGCTGTGGCGCTACCGGGCGCGCAATTTCCCACACAGCCTCAGCGCCGAAGAGGCCGGGCGCTGGGAGGCCCACCGCGCGGCGCGCCTGTTTGACGGCGCGGGCGGTGCCCTGACGCTGGAAGCCTTGTTTGAAGAGCTCGACAAACTGGCCGAAAGCGCCAGCGAACGCGACGAAGCCATCCTGGGTGCGCTCTACGACTACGCCTCCGAGATCGCGCCGCAGCGCGGATAGGCCGGCTTCGGCACGGTTGGGTGCGCTAAATTTGCATTCTTGATGCACTGCTGCTAGACTTGAATGATGCTACTATGTGGAGGTTTTGATGCGTACAACCATCACAATTGATGATAATTTGATGAGTCAGTTGATGCAAACCACGGGCGAGTCTTCGCCCGCCAAGGCTTTGCGTCAAGCAGTTCAAGACTACGTGCGTCAGGCCCGTCTGAAAAAATTGCTGGCTTTGCGGGGACAAGTGCCCATTGAAGACAACTGGCGCGAACTGCGCCAGCTTGATGTGATGCCTTTGCCCACGAGCGACCAGGCCAGGCCATGAAACTGGTTTTGATTGACACCTGCGCCTGGATTGATTTTTTGCGCCAGCCGCAAGGCGGTCTGGGCGATCAGGTCGAGCAGTTATTGGCCAGCGACGGTGCCGCCCTGTGTGGCGTCGTGCAGGCCGAGCTGATGCAAGGCGCCAAGGGTCGCAAGGAACAGGATCAGCTTGATTTTTTACTGGCCAACGTGCCTTGCTTCGAGATCACCCCGGCAGACTGGCTGAGCGCCGGACGCCTGCTGGCGCAATTGCGCGCCAAGGGCTTGCAGGTTCCGCTAAGTGATGCGTTGATTGCCGTCTGTGCCAAGCGTAACCAGGCGCCGGTGCTTACCCTGGATCAACACTTTCAGCACCTGAGTGTGGTGCTGTTGTGATGACACCGCAAGACTTCATCGCCAAATGGGGTCCCGGCGGCCCGGCGTACGAGCTCAACGAACGCCAGGGCGCGCAAGCGCACTTCATTGACCTGTGCCAGTTGCTGGGCGTGCCCACACCGGGCAGTGCGAAAGGCTATTTGTTTGAAGAGCAAAGTGATGTGATCGGTGGCCAAAAAGGTTATGCCGATGTCTTCAAGCGCAACCATTTCGCCTGGGAAAACAAGGCGCCCGGCAATAACCTCGACACAGCCCTCAAGCAGTTGCTGACCTACAGCCTGGCGATGAGCAATCCGCCTTTGCTGGTGGTGTGTGACCGGCTCAGCATTCGCATCCATACCCAGTTCAATGGTCACCCGTCCGAGGTTCACACGGTGTTGCTGGGCGAACTGGACCAGCCCGCCAAACAGGCGCTGCTGCGCCGCCTGTGGACCGACCCCGAGAGCTTTCGCCCCAAAACAACCAGCCGCGACATCACCGAGGCTGCCGCCAAAAGCTTTGCCACGCTGGCCGATGGCCTGCGCAAGCGTGACAACGATGCCGACCAGGTTGCCCACTTTCTGACCCAGTGCCTGTTCTGCTTTTTTGCCGAAGACGTGGGCCTGCTGCCCGGGCGCATGTTCGAGGGGCTGGTCAACAACAAAAACCTCACCAGCGACAAATTGACCCAGGGCCTGACCAACCTGTTCACCGCCATGTGTGACGGTGGCCTGTACGGCAACGACGACATTCCCTGGTTCAACGGCGGCCTGTTCAAAAAGGTCAAGGTGCCCGCCTTGACCATCATGGAAGTGACCGAACTGCGCAACGCCGCCGCGCTGAACTGGTCGGCCATTGATGTGTCGATCTTCGGCACGCTGTTCGAGCGCGGCCTGGACCCTGCCAAGCGCAGCCAGCTCGGTGCCCATTACACCGACCCCGCGACCATCTTGCGCATCATCGAGCCCGTGTTGAGCCGTCCGCTGTTGCAGAAATGGGAGCTGATAGCGGAGGCCATACGAGCGCTAATGGCCAAAAGCAAGCAGAGAAAGCGCGCAGCGTACAGCGCTGGTGGTCGCCACTTCAAGGCATCGCTGGGTGATTCTGCTTTTCAGAAGGCTGAGCGCATGTTTCATGATTGGCTGGCAGAACTCCATGACTTTCGGTTGCTGGACCCAGCGTGTGGCAGTGGCAACTTCCTGTTCATGGGCCTCAAGGCGCTCAAGGACATCGAGCACAAAAGCCACCTCGATGCCGCCATGTTCGGGCTCGACCGCGAGGCCGATCTGGTCACCGGCCCGCACAACGTGCTCGGCATCGAGCTCAACGAATACGCCGCTGAACTGGCCCGCGTCACGGTGTGGATTGGTGAGTTGCAGTGGCGCATGGCGCACGGCTACGAGTTCAAGACCAACCCGGTGCTGGAGCCGCTGGACCACATTGAGTGCCGGGACGCGCTGCTTTCGTTTTCTGAACCCGGTGCGCGGGCAGGGCAGACGCCGGGGGCTCATACGCTTCGCTTTTTAAAATCGCCCCCGACATCCGCCCCACCCACGCCCCTGGACGTCGGTTCGCACGTTGAGGTGGAAGAACCGGGTTCAGCAAAGCCAGGTTCGGCAAAGCCGGGTGCAGCAGAAGTGGGGTCGGATCCCGATTTTGCCCAGCAAAACTCGGGCTCCGACCCCGTTTCTGCGGGCGTTCGTGAAGCCACCTGGCCCAAAGCCAATGTGGTGATTGGCAACCCGCCGTTTCTGGGCGACAAGAAGATGCGCTCTTAGTTGGGTTACGAATACACGACTGCCCTACGGAAAACCTACGAAGGC
>NZ_JAMPXE010000135.1 GCF_023701345.1 Rhodoferax sp.
CTTAAGGGATTGGTGGTGATGCGCAAATGAGTTTCAGCCCGGGGTCGTTACACTCGCTCCCTTTCGATATGCCTTGCTATGAGCCTTATTCCTGCCACCATCCTCACCGGTTTTCTCGGCTCCGGTAAAACCACGCTGCTCAAACGTGTGCTGTCGGAGGCGCATGGCCAGAAGATTGCCATCATCGAAAACGAGTTTGGCGAAGAAAACATTGACAACGATATTCTGGTGACCGACTCCAAAGAGCAGATCATCCAGATGAGCAATGGCTGCATTTGCTGCACCATCCGCGAGGACCTGCGCGAAGCGCTGCAACTGCTGGCGGCCAAAAAGCGCCAGGGTCTGCTCGACTTCGACCGGGTGGTGATCGAGACCACCGGTCTGGCCGATCCCGGCCCGGTGGCGCAGACGTTTTTCATGGACGACGAGATTGCCGAGAGTTATCTGCTCGACTCGATCCTGACGCTGGTCGATGCCAAACACGCCAACCAGCAGCTCGATGAGCGCCAGGAAGCGCGCCGTCAGGTCGGTTTTGCCGACCAGATATTCATCAGCAAGACCGATCTGGTGTCTGCGGAGGAAACTGCTGACCTGATGCACCGGCTCAAACACATGAACCCGCGCGCACCGCAAAAAGCCGTGCATTTTGGCGAGGTGGCGTTGAGCGAGGTGTTCGATCTAAGGGGATTCAACCTCAATACCAAGCTCGACATCGATCCGGACTTTCTCAAGGAAGAGGCGCATGAGCACGCGCACCATGACCACGCGCATGACGAGCATTGCGACCACCCCTCGCACCAGCATGGCCACCACCACGCCCACGAAGATGACGTGAAAAGCTTTGTGTTCCGCTCCGAGCGTGCGTTCGACCCGGCCAAGCTGGAAGACTTTCTGGGTGCCATCGTCAATATCTACGGTCCGCGCATGTTGCGTTACAAAGGCGTGCTCTACATGCAGGGCACGGATCGCAAGGTGATTTTCCAGGGCGTGCACCAGTTGATGGGCAGTGACCTGGGGCCGGCCTGGGCTGAAGGTGAAGCGCGCTGCAGCAAAATGGTATTCATTGGTATTGATCTGCCCAAGGATATTTTTCTGCAGGGCATGGCGCAAAGCCTTGTGTGAGATTGTTTTTTTAACCAGCAGTCGGGTGTGTCATGTTTGTCTCGTTTTTGCAACTAATGGGGTTTCCACTGGCCAAGCCTGTACACTCGCGCGCCAGTGAAAAACCCTTGCCTGAGCTTGCCAGCATGACAAATCAGACGCCAACCGTTCAGGTTCAACCTGTTAGGAGTTCACCCGTGAAAGCGCAAACTGCCAATCCAAAAGCGACTGCTAAAAAAGCCGCTGTCGTTGTTGAGGCTGTCAAACCTGTGAAAGCGGTCAAGTCCGCTCAAGCTGGCAAACCTGTGGCTGTCAAGCAGCCAGTGGCCAAAGTGGCCAAGCCTGTTGTATCCGTACCCAAGAAAAAGCTTCAAGAAGTGACTACTCAAGCCCCCGTATCCCCTAAAGTGACTGCACCAGTCGCAACCAAGGCTGTTGCCAAAGCTGGCGCACCCACCACCCAGATGACGCCCTCTGGCGTGCCGGTGCGCACCGGCCGTCCTTCCTCGCGTCTGGCCCAACTCACCGTGCCCTCCATGGCCCAGACGGTGGCCTCTACGGCTGCCAAGGCCAGCTTTACCCAAATGACCAGCGTGGTGCCGATCGTGTCGCCCCTGGCGTCGTCTGTCAAAAAAGACAAGAAGCTGGCCAATAACTGGAAAACCAAGCCCGTCAACCAGCTCACCGATGCCGAGATTCTGGCCATGTCGGACGACGACTACATGAACGACACGCAGTTGGCGTATTTCCGGCTGAAATTGGTCAATCTCAAGAACGACATGCTCAACAATGCCGGCGAAACAACCGAACATTTGCGTGAAGACACGGTGGTGGTGCCTGACCCCGCTGACCGTGCCACCATTGAAGAAGAGCATGCCCTGGAGCTGCGCACCCGGGACCGCGAGCGCAAACTGCTCAAAAAAATTGAACAGTCGATCACTCGTATCGATGCCGGTGACTATGGTTACTGTGATGAGACCGGTGAAGCCATCGGTGTTGGCCGGCTGCTGGCACGCCCCACCGCGACGCTTTCCCTGGAAGCACAGCAGCGCCGTGAACTCAAGCAAAAAATGTTCGGTGACTGAACATGTCGTCTGACGGTATACCGCGTCGGTTGGACTGATATGGCCACGCTACCCAATAGTTCACGACTACTTGCCAAAGTTGCCAAGTTTGTTCGCAACCCGAGCGTTCATTGGGGCGATTTGGACAAAATCGAGGCCGACGCCGGACCTGATCGGGATCGCGACCCCGATCCCCTGCTTGAGCCGACGCTGGCCAAAAATCGGCAAACGCTCAAGGACATGATTGATCGCAAGCGTCGTGAAGATGCGATACGCAAGTCCGAATTCAATCAACTGCGTCAATTGCGGCATCAGGCAGCGCTGGCCAAGCCTGATCTGCGCAACAAATCATCCACCTTCGGTGCTGCCACGAGCATCACGGATCTGGATGATCGGGCCCAGACCATCCGAAAAATTGATGAAATCGAAGCCCAGATGTCAAAACAGTGGTGGAAGGGACAAAAGCCAGCACCTCAGACCGAGTCTGTTCCAGCCCCGCTTGGCGACCCTGCGCCGGCCACGAGCGCCAGTGACGACAGCCTGTTTGCCTCGACCCAGGTGAAACACAGCCAGATTGATTTTGACGATTTCCCCACCATGATGGGGCAGGTGCCGACGCTACAAATCAGCGCCTCTTCGCACGAGGCTGACACCCCACCCAGTGCCAAGCTGCAGTTTCAGCCGACCGATGACCGCGACTTCAATTCCGCCCAATTGCGGGTCCCGGAGCGCAATGACCAGTTGACCGATCCAGATCTGGAAGAAGCCGCAGTGCGCTTTGCCAACGGCGATGACGCGGGCGCGGAATCTGTTTTGCTGACCGCTTTGCGGACCCATTCCACGCTGACGGTCGTGGCGCAAGCGCAAGCGCAAGCCTTGTTCGATCTGTACCGATGTTTGGGACAGCAAGCCGGTTTCGAGCGTGAGGTCTTGAATTTTTCGCAGCAATTTGGCGCTCCCGGACCGACCTGGTTGCCGGCTGCAAAGCCACCTGCGCCCAGCCAGGCTGCGCTAGCGCAGGCATTGGCCTGGCATTGCCCGGCACAACTTGATTTGCCAGCACTGGCGCCATTGCCAAGCCATTTGCCCTCGCAGGATTGCTTGACGCTGGATTGGTCAAACCTGAAACAGATCACGCCGCCAGCGGCGCAGCAGTTGGCAACTTTATTTGCCGCCTGGTGTGCCCAGCAGGGTTGTCTTGAATTTCAGGGTGAGCAGGTGCTGGTGCAACTGGTGCGCGCAGCGACGCCCAGGGGTGCGCGTCAGACCGCTGCGTTCTGGTGGTCCCTGCGCATGGATTTGTTGCGTGTCTTGCAGAGGCAGGATGACTTCGAATTGGCTGCGTTTGAGTTTTGCATGACCTACGAAACTGCCCCCAGTCCCTGGTCTGCGGCAACGTGTGTGTTGCGCCCGCAAGCGTCAGCTGGTGCGCCAAAGGCCGGTCCGGATTTAACGACGGGTGCACTGTCCGCAAATCTGTTTGACGTGGTTTTGGCGGGTGAGCTTCAGGGTGATGTGGTCCCCGGCTTGCCCGCGCTGGATGAGGCCCGACAAAAAAACCGGACGGTGGTCATTTCTTGCAGCCAGCTGATCCGGGTCGATTTTTCTGCCGCCGGCAGTATCTTGAATTGGGTGGCGCAGGGCCAGGCCCTCGGGTGCCAGATTGAATTCAGGGATGTGCCGTTTTTGGTCGCTGCATTTTTCAATCTGATCGGCATCAACCAGCATGCGCAAGTGCTGACGTCAACCCATTAGCCAACAAAGGAATTTCATGGAGCAATTTCACGGCACCACCATCATCAGTGTGCGCCGTCGCACCCCGACCGGGGTGCAGGTCGCTATTGGCGGTGATGGCCAGGTGACGCTGGGCAACATCGTGGTCAAGGGCACGGCGCGCAAGGTGCGCAAGCTCTACCACGGCAAGGTGCTGGCCGGTTTTGCCGGCGCCACCGCCGATGCCTTTACGCTGTTTGAGCGCTTTGAGGCCAAACTCGAAAAACACCAGGGCCATCTGGTGCGCGCCGCCATTGAGCTTACCAAGGACTGGCGCACCGACCGGGTACTGCGCCGTCTGGAAGCCATGCTGGCAGTGGCCGACCTGGAGGCCTCCCTCATCATCACCGGCAACGGCGACGTACTGGAGCCCGAAAACGGCATCGTGGCCATCGGCTCCGGCGGCGCCTACGCGCAGGCCGCAGCCATTGCCCTGCTCAACCACACCGACCTGTCGGCCACCGACATGGTCAAAAAATCGCTGGAAATCGCCGGTGAGATCTGCATCTACACCAACATGAACCACACGATTGAATCGCTCTAACCCGATGTCCTCCTTAACCCCCCAACAAATCGTCGCCGAGCTCGACAAACATATCGTCGGCCAGCAGCAGGCCAAGCGTGCGGTGGCGATTGCCCTGCGCAACCGCTGGCGCCGCCAGCAGGTCGGCCTTGAGCTGCGCGGCGAGATCACGCCCAAGAACATCCTGATGATTGGCCCCACGGGCGTCGGCAAGACTGAAATCGCGCGTCGTCTGGCACGCCTGGCCGATGCCCCGTTCATCAAGGTCGAGGCCACCAAGTTCACCGAAGTGGGTTATGTCGGCAAGGACGTGGACGCGATCATCCGCGACCTGGCTGACATTGCGGTCAAGCAAACGCGCCAGGCCGAGACCAAAAAAGTGCGCGAGCGCGCCGAAGACGCGGCCGAAGACCGGGTGCTGGACATCCTGATTCCGATGCCGCGCCAGGAGTTTGGTGTCGTCGAAGGCAGCGCGCCCGAGAGCACGGCGCGCCAGACCTTTCGCAAAAAACTGCGCGAAGGCCAACTCGATGACCGCGACATTGAGCTCGACGTGGCGCAAAACGCACCGCAACTCGAGATCATGGGCCCGGCCGGCATGGAAGAAATGACCGAACAATTGCGCGGCATGTTTGGCCAGCTCAATCAGAACAAAACCCAAAAACGCAAACTCAAGATTGCCGAGGCCCTCAAGTTGCTGGTCGAAGAGGAAGCCGCCAAACTGGTCAACGAAGACGAGATCAAGTTGCAGGCGCTGCAGATGCTGGAGCAAAACGGCATCGTCTTCATTGACGAAATCGACAAGGTCACCTCACGTTCGGAAGGCAGCGGCGCCGAGGTTTCGCGCCAGGGCGTGCAGCGCGACCTGCTGCCACTGGTCGAAGGCACGACCGTGTCGACCAAGTACGGCATGGTCAAGACCGACCATATTTTGTTCATTGCCTCGGGCGCGTTCCACCTGAGCAAACCCAGTGACCTGATTCCCGAGTTGCAGGGGCGCTTTCCGATCCGGGTCGAACTGCAATCGTTGTCGGTTGCAGATTTTGTCGCCATCCTGACCCAGACCACGGCCTCGCTGGTCAAGCAATACCAGGCACTATTGGCCACCGAGCAGGTGACGGTTGAATTTTCGGAGGCCGGCATCCAGCGGCTGGCGCAAATTGCCTTTGATGTCAATGAGCGCACCGAAAACATCGGCGCCCGCCGCCTGTCCACCGTGATGGAGCGCCTGCTTGATGAAGTCAGCTTCGATGCGGCCAACCTGAGTGGCCAGACGGTGCAGGTGGATGCCGCCTACGTTGATGCGCGCCTGGGTGAACTCAGCCAGAACGAAGATTTGAGCAGGTATATCCTGTAACTTTGCGGGTCAGATCAAGAATTGCGCAGCAATTTTGCTCTGACCCCAACTGATCAGGGGTGTTTTTGCGGGTCAGACCGCCCCAATTTCCTCACGCATCACATTCACTTAGAACGCTAAGTACTTCATATAGAACGATTTTTAACCTGAATCAAGGTTCTAAACCGCTTCTAAGTCTTTGATTTCATTGTAAAAATTTATTGCAAAGTGGTTTGCATGAACTGTTTTTGCTGCTACAGTGCAAAAAAGTGCAATTTAGTGGTGAATTGTGCTTTTGCATCACCATTTCCCGGTTCATTTTTAAAAATCAAAGGCTAGCTATCGTGTTTCAAGGGGCTTCCTCATTAAGTCTTGATGCAAAGGGTCGGCTGTCTGTGCCAACCCGGCATCGTGACGTCTTGAACGCGGTAGCTTCTGGCCAGATCACCATCACCAAGCACCCGCACGGCTGCCTGATGATTTTCCCGCGTCCCGAATGGGAAAAATTCCGTGACCGCATTGCCGCGTTGCCGATGTCGGCGCAGTGGTGGAAACGGATTTTTCTCGGCAACGCCATGGACGTCGAGATCGACGGCACCGGGCGCGTGCTGATTTCGCCGGAGCTGCGTGCGGCCGCCGGAATTGCCAAGGAATCGGTGTTGCTGGGCATGGGCAACTTTTTTGAGTTGTGGGACAAAGCCACTTATGACGCCCAGGAGGCGCAAGCCATGCAGGGTGACATGCCCGATGTCTTCAAGGACTTCTCTTTCTGAAGGCCCGTGGTGGAAACTGCATGGACCCACACCACCGTTTTATTGAGCGAAGCAGTCGATGCCTTGCTCGGTGCGACTGACGCTGCCGAAGCGGCGGCCGAGCCGCTGCCCGCCAGCGCGGCGCCGGTGTTTGTCGATGCCACGTTTGGTCGCGGTGGCCACAGCCGCCTGATTCTGTCGCGTCTGCCAGCCAATGCCCGTCTGATCGCGTTTGACAAGGACCTCGATGCGCTGGCCGAGGCGGCCACCATCACCGACCCGCGCTTTTCGATTCGCCATCAAGGCTTCAGTCATTTGGGTGAGTTGCCGCCAGCCAGCGTGGCCGGGGTGCTGCTGGACCTTGGCATCAGTTCGCCCCAGGTGGACAACCCGGCGCGCGGTTTCAGTTTCAGGGGTGAAGGCCCGCTGGACATGCGCATGGACACCACGCGCGGTCAAAGTGTGGCCGAGTGGCTGGCCCATGCCGAGCTTGACGAAATTCTGGAGGTCATCCGTGACTATGGTGAAGAACGGTTTGCTGGCGCCATTGCAAAGGCGATTGTTGCGCGCCGACAGGCAGGGGGCGCTATTTCAACCACCACTGAACTGGCCAGAATCGTGGCTGGCGCGGTCAAAACCCGCGAGCCGGGCAAGGACCCTGCAACGCGCACATTTCAGGCTTTTCGGATTTACATCAATGCCGAGCTTGAAGAGCTGCAACAGGCGCTAGCGGCCACACTCCAGGTGCTGCAGCCCGGCGGGCGCCTGGTGGTGATCAGTTTTCATTCGCTCGAAGATCGCATCGTCAAACAGTTTCTGGCCAAACATTCGCGCGAGGTGTTTGACCGCCGGGCGCCATTTGCCGCGCCTCAGGTGATGCAGTTCAAGGTGCTGGCGCGCGTCAGGCCCGGTGCGGCCGAAGTGGCTGCCAACCCGCGCTCGCGCAGCGCCATCATGCGGGTGGCCGAGCGCCTCGCTCCAGCTACAACGGAGGCGCGTTCATGATGCGGCTCAATCTGATGCTGCTGCTGGGCGTGTTGCTCAGCGCGCTGTACCTGGTCAATGTGCAATACCAGTCGCGCCGGCTCTATTCCGAACTCGACCGGGCCAAATCGCAAGCGCTCAAGCTGGCAAGTGAAAACGAGCGCTTGCAGGTGGAAAAACGGGCTCAGGCCACCTCGGCACGGGTTGAAAGCCTGGCCAGATCGAAATTGCAAATGCGTGCGGCGACCCCGGCGGTGACCACCTATGTCAGTTACGCCAATAGCACCGTCGTGTCAGAGGCCAGTCCTGCAGCTGATCGCCCGGCCAGCGCGGTCGAGGGACGCAAGCCATGAGCCGCAGCATTGCCTACACCTCCAGCCCCTTGCTGGCCAGTCCCACGCCGGTGTGGCGCAGCAAGTTCATCGTGGCCGCCATTGCCTTGTCTTTTGCCGGTCTGGTGGGGCGGGCGGTGTACATCCAGGTGATTGAAAACGATTTTTTCCAAAGGCAGGGCGAGGTGCGTTTTGCCCGCAC
>NZ_JAMPXE010000016.1 GCF_023701345.1 Rhodoferax sp.
GTGGTGAGCAGCAGGCTGTAGCCGTCTGACGCCGGCTCCTTGAACAACTTGCCATTGAAATGCAGCACCGGCGCGGTCAACGCAACGCTGAAACCGCCCTGGTCCATGTCGGCCCACAGACTGCGCAGCATGTGTTGCAAGGTGGTGGCTTGTTCGCGCCAGCTTTGCAGCAGGTTCAGGAAGCTGCCCTTGGGCAAAAGTTCCACGTCTTCGGCAAACATGCTGAACAGGCAGCGCGTCAGGAAGGCGGCCACATGCTCGGCGCGGTGGCCGCTGCTTTCCAGCGATTTGGCGAGTTCGGCCAACTGGTTCGACACTTCGCGGGTAACACGGGCGCTGGCACGGGCGGGGTCGAGGCTGTCGGGCTCAAGCCAGATGCGGCGCAGTATCTCCTGCACCTCGGGCCGGGCCAGGTCGGTCAGTTTGATGCGGTGGCTGCGCGGGTCGGGGAAAGGTGTGTAAGTAGCACCACTGCGGCTGAATTCCGCGTACAGCTCTATGACGTTGCCCACGTCCAACACGACCACAAAGGGCGGGCGACCGTCGGCTGCAGGCACGGTGCGGGCATAGGACTCAGCCTGGGCACGGGCGATCAACATCGCTCCGTCAAAGCGTTTGGCGGTCGCGCCTGGCTTGAGTTTTTTGGCTTCCAACACAAAGTGTCCACGGCGGTAACAGTCTATGCGCCCGGCACTATTTGAACCATCTCCATGGCTGAAGGTGATGGGGCGCTCGAACATGTAATCCAGTGTGTGCGTGGGCCGCGGCAGGTTCAGCAGGTCGCAGAGCTCGTTGACAAAGCTCTGCGTTATGGAGATTTCAGAGGCAGTGACCTTGCTCCAGGCCGCAATGAAAGCCTGGACGGCGTCCTCGTCCACGGTTTTGATGATTGTGTTTCCCATGGGGATGATGATAGCGGTGCGCTTGATCAGCATGAATGACCGTTAGCCAAGCGCAAAAATAAGCTGCAAGCTAACATTCGGGCATGACCGCAGCAACCCAAACTCTTCCTCTTTCCGTTCCACTCAAACAAGACGCCACCATCATCGGCCTGGTGGGCCTGGCGCACGCGTCTTCGCACTTCGGCCATTTGCTGCTGCCCCCTTTGTTCCCGGTGTTCATGGCTGAATTCGGCCTGAGTTTTTCGCAACTCGGCGCGCTCATGAGCGTGTTTTTTGTGGTGTCGGGGATTGGTCAGGCATCGGCTGGTTTTGTGGTGGACAAGGTCGGCGCCCGGCCCATGCTGTTTGCCGCTTTGGCCTTGTTTGCGCTGGCCGCGCTGCTGGCCTCCACGGTGACGGGCTACAGCGGGCTGCTCATGGTGGCGGCGCTGGCGGGTCTGGCCAATGCCACCTTTCACCCGGTGGACTTCACCATTTTGAACCAGCGTGTCTCGACGCCGCGCCTGGGCCATGCCTTCAGCGCCCATGGCCTGACCGGCAATCTGGGCTGGGCGGCGGCGCCGGTGTTTTTTGCCACTTTTACCGCCTTGAGCAACTGGCGCACGGCTTATGTGGTGGCGGCGCTGCTTTATGTGGGCGTGCTGGCGCTGATGTGGCTGCAGCGTGACAAGCTCAAGACACAGGCTGTGGTGCACCATGAAGACACGCCGGCCGAGCACAGCATGGCGTTCATGAAGCTGCCGGTGGTGTGGTGGTGTTTTGCCTTCTTTTTGCTCTCGACCATGACGCTGTCGGTGGTGCAGAATTATTCTGCGTCCATTCTCAAAGCCATGCACGGCATCAGTTTTGAAGCGGCCACCCTGACGCTGACCGCCTACATGCTGTGTGGCGCTTTGGGCATGTTTGTCGGCGGATTTGTGGCTGCCAGGTCGCGCCACAGTGACCGGGTGGTGGCGCTGTCGATGTCAGTTGCCGCAGTGTTGCTGGCGCTGTGCGGCACCGGTTTTTTTGGCGCCACGCTGACCATGGTGGTGCTGGCCGCCACCGGTTTTGCGGTCGGCATCGGCGGGCCGTCGCGCGACATGATGATCAAGAAAGCCACGCCCAAAGGCGCCACCGGGCGGGTCTATGGCCTGGTTTATTCGGGGCTGGACACCGGCTTTGCCATCTCGCCCTTGATTTTTGGTGCCTTCATGGACCGTGGCTGGTACGGCGCCACGCTGCTGGGCGCGGCAGCTGTCTTGCTGTTGAGCGTGGTGGCGGCACTGGGCGTGGGACGGCGCATAGGCACGACAGGCTTATTAAAACCGGCCGCAGTCGCCTGAATTGTCCAGGCCGACTGGGCGCACCCGCGACGGGCGCTTCAGGCCAACGCGCTTCTGGGCGTGGCGCGCGCGATGATGGCGCCGACATCGACGCCACGCGGCAGGCTGCCATAGTTGTGCTGGCCGACCTGCCCCAGGCGCGACTGGCAGAAGGCATCGCTCACAAAAGCAGGGGCGTGGCGCACCAGCAGCGAGGCCTGCAGCGCCAGTGCCATGCGGTCGACCACGTCACGCGCGCGGTACTCAAAATCGCGCAAGTCTTTCAGATCGGCTGCCAGCGCGGCAATATGCTGGTCCAGCAAGGCTTGCGCACCGCGCGCCTGGGTCACTTCGGCAAAAAAAGCCGCCACCACGGCCGGTGTTTTTGACAGCGCGCGCAGCACGTCCAGGCACTGCACGTTGCCGCTGCCCTCCCAGATGGCGTTCACGGGTGCTTCGCGGTACAGGCGCGGCATCATGCTGTCTTCCATCACACCGCTGCCGCCAATGCACTCCATCGCTTCATAGGCATGGTTCGGTGTGCGTTTGCAGACCCAGTATTTGCCGACCGCCGTGACCAGGCGCACCAGCAGGTCTTCGTGCTCAATCGCACGCTGGTCCATGGCGCGCGCCATGCGCAGCGTCAAAGTGGTGGCGGCTTCGCTCTCCAGCGCCAGGTCAGCCAGCACGTTTTGCATCAGCGGCTGCTGGTTCAGCACCTTGCCAAAGGCCGAGCGCAATGAGCAATGGTGCAGCGCCTGCGAGGCTGCCATGCGCATGCCTGCGCTGGACCCGATCATGCAGTCAAAGCGCGTCATGCTGACCATTTCGATGATGTTGCGCACGCCGCGACCCTCTTCGCCGACCATCCAGGCCAGCGCGCCGCGCAGTTCGGTTTCACAGGAGGCGTTGGACGCGTTGCCCATTTTCTTTTTGAGGCGCAGCACCTGCATCGGGTTTTTGCTGCCGTCCGGGCGCCAGCGCGGCAGCAAGAAGCACGACAGGCCAGCGGGCGCTTGCGCCAGCACCAGGAACGCGTCGCACATCGGGGCCGAGACAAAATACTTGTGCCCCACCAGCTCGTACGCCTGGCCTGGCCCGCCACGGCCCAGCGGGTAGGCGCGCGTGCTGTTGCTGCGCACATCCGAGCCGCCCTGTTTTTCGGTCATCGCCATGCCGATGGTCACGCCCTGTTTCTGTTCCACCGGCACGTTGCGCGGGTCATAAATGCGGGCCGTGACCTTGGGCTCCCAGACGCTTGCCAGGTCGCTCTGCAGGCGCAGCGCGGGTACGGCAGCGAAGGTCATGGTGATCGGGCAGCCATGGCCCGCCTCGACCTGGTCATGCAGAAAGCTCTTGGCAGCGCGCGCCACATGGGCACCGGGGCCGGGTGCGCTCCACGGCGAGGCATGTAGCCCGTGTTCGATCGAGGTTTTCATCAACTGGTGATAAGCCGGGTGAAATTTCACCAGGTCGATGCGCCTGCCAAAGCGGTCGTGCGTATCGAGCTCGGGCTGGAACTTGTTGGCCAGGTGGCCCAGCTCCAGGTAGTCGGCCGAGCCTGTCATCCGGCCAAACGCGCTGAGCTCGGCGTCGGCCCAGGGCGCGCCCTCGCGTTGCACGGCCTCGCGCAGCGCGGCGTCTTGGGTGTACATGTTGTAGTCGCACAGCTCGGTTGACAGATTGGTCAATTCATGCGTGTCAGCCAGGTAGAGCGCATTGGGTGCGGGGTTCAAACGGTGATTCATGGAGTGTCTCCAGTTCGCCGGGTGTTTGTTGACAAGAAATGGTGCTGTGCCCCGGACCTTTGGCGGTCAGCTAATAACAGTCTAAACCGGTTGCTGCATGTGCTGAATTTGACGCGCGTTGGTTGTCCCAGGTTGTCACGCCACGCGCCACAAAAAAAGCCAGCTTGCGCTGGCTTTTGGGGACAAGTTGAGTTGACTACTTGGCCATGTCCACACCGTAGAAGCTGTGACGGCCAAACGGGCTCAGCTTGAAGCCGATGACTTCCTTGCGCACCGGCTTGATCTGCACCGCGTGGGCAATGGTGAACCAGGGTGCTTGCTGTTTGAAGATCACCTGGGCTTGTTCATAGAGCTTGGCACGCTCGGCCGGGTTGGATACCACCTTGGCTTTTTGCACCAGGTCTTCAAACGGCTGGTAGCAGAACTTGGCCACATTGGAGCCGTTGTTCTTGGCTGCGCTGCAACCCAGCAAGGTGTTGAGGAAGTTGTCCGGGTCGCCGTTGTCACCGGTCCAGCCCAGCATGCCCATCTGGTGCTCACCGGCCTGCATGCGCTTGCGGTACTCGCCCCATTCAAAGCTCTTGATTTCGGCCTTGATGCCGACCTTGGCCAGGTCGGCCTGCATCAGCTCGGCAATGCGCTTGGCGTTGGGGTTGTACGGGCGCTGCACCGGCATGGCCCACAGGTCGGTGGCAAAGCCGTCTTTCAGACCCGCTGCAGCCAACAATTTCTTGGCTTCTTCGGGGTTGAAGGCGTCGTCCTTGATGGCCTTGTTGTAAGACCACTGGGTCGGCGGGATCGGGTTGGTGGCGGGCACGCCAGTGCCCAGATAAACCGCATCGACAATGGCCTTCTTGTTGATGGCCATGTTGACCGCCTTGCGCACCCGCACATCGTCGAACGGTTTTTTGGTGGTGTTGTAGGCCAGATAGCCCACATTCAAACCGGGTTGCTCCAACACCACCACATTGGGGTCTTTGCGGATGGCGGGCAGGTCAGCCGGGTTGGGGTAGGGCATGACATGGCATTCGCCTTTTTGCAGCTTGGCCCAGCGCACCGACGCATCGGGCGTGATCGAGAAAATCAGGTCGTCGATCTTGGCCTTGCCAGCCCAGTACTGGGGAAACGCCTTGTAGCGGATGATGGCGTCTTTCTGGTACTGCACCAGCATGAAGGGGCCGGTACCGACGGGCTCCTGGTCCAGCTTTTCAGGTGTGCCCGCCTTGAGCATGGCAATGGCGTATTCCTTGGACTGGACGCCGGCATATTGCATGGCCAGGTTCGACAGGAACGGGGCTTCAGGGGCGTTTAGCACAATCTTGACGGTGTACTCGTCGACCTTGTCGACCGACTTGAGCAGCTTGGGCATACCCATGTCGCCAAAGTAGGCGTGGTTGGAACTGGTGACCTTGAAGTAGGGGTCGTTCTCTTTCCACTGGCGCTCGAACATGAACAGGATGTCGTCGGCGTTCATGTCGCGCGAGGGCTTGAAGTTTTTGTTGGATTGCCATTTCACGCCTTTGCGCAGGTGAAAGGTGTACTCCAGGCCATCTTTGGACACTTCCCACTTTTCCGCCAGGCCCGGCACGACCTTGGTGCCGCCGCGCTCGAAATCGACCAGGTTGTCGTAAATCTGCTCGCTGGCATCAAAGGAGGTGCCAGTGGTGTTGACGCTGGGGGCAAAGTTTTCCGGGCTGCCCTCGGAACAGTACACCAGCGTTTTGGCACCGACCTGGCCCACGGCCAACAGGGCGGGAAGCGCCAGGGCGCACAGCGCGGTGCGCTTGAGCGCAAATTTGCGGCTTGATTTCAAAACAGTCATCTTGTGGACTCCTACAGGTTGAAGCTGCGCTGCAGCGGGTTGGTTAAAGAAAAGCCTAAGCGGGCTCGATGAATTGTTCGGCCAGATGACAAGCCACCTGCCTGCCCGAGAGTTCGCGCAACAGGGGCCGTTCGCGGTGGCATTGTGCGACAGCATGCGGACAGCGGGTGGAAAACACGCAGCCAGGGGGCGGGTTCAGCGGGGAGGGCAGTTCACCCGTGAGAACGATGCGTTTTTTGGCGGCACCGGTGCCGACGATGCCGGGTGTGGAGGCCAGCAGGGCTTGTGTGTAGGGGTGCAGCGGTTGCGCAAAAATGGTTTTCTTTTCGCCCTGCTCGACCGCATGGCCGAGGTACATCACCAGCACATCATGGGCAATGTGGCGCACCACGCCGAGGTCGTGCGAAATGAACAAATAAGCCAGTCCCAGCTCCTGTTGCAGGTCGGCCAGCAAATTGAGCACCTGGGCTTGAATCGACACGTCGAGCGCCGACACCGGTTCGTCGGCAACGATCAGGGCCGGCTTGAGCATCAGCGCGCGCGCAATCGCGATGCGCTGGCGCTGGCCACCCGAAAACATGTGCGGGTAGCGGTCGTAGTGCTCGGGGCGCAAACCCACCAGCGCCAGCATGGCACGGGCTTGCTCAGTGCGTGATTTGGCATCCAGCCCGGTGTTGATTTCAAGCGGCGATTCAAGAATGGTGCCTATTTTTTTGCGTGGGTTGAGCGAGCCAAAAGGGTTTTGAAACACCAGTTGTACCGTGCGGCGCAAGGCATGGCGCTGCTGCGGGCTGGCTTTGACCACATCGACACCGCCCAGCGACAGCTCGCCTGACGTTGGCACCTCAATCAGTGACACCATGCGTGCCAGAGTCGATTTGCCGCAGCCGGACTCACCCACCACCGCCAGCGTTTTGCCCGGCTGCACGGTGAACGAGACACCGCTGACGGCTTGCAGGTGGTCGGCGGGGTGAAGGAAGCCACGGCTGATCTTGTAGATCTGTTTCAGGTCGCGCGCCACCACCACGGGCTCGGCGACTGGCATGGCGTTTTGAATGGCCTGGTTCATAGGGCGGTCCCTTGCAGCGGAGCCGACAAAGAGGCATCAGACAGGGGTTCCAAAGGGTAATGGCAGCGTACCCAGCCGCTTTGCCATTCGCGCAGGGCGGGACGCTCGGCGCGGCAATGGTTGTTGGCATAGAGGCAGCGCGGTGCAAACAGGCAGCCACTGGGGCGGTCATACAGGCCGGGCACCATGCCGGGGATGGTGGCCAGGCGGCTGGCGCCGTCACTGCGTTCGGGCATGGCCGCCAGCAGGGCCTCGGTGTAGGGGTGCTGTGGCGACTCGAAAATATCATGCGCGCTGCGCGATTCCATGATCTGTCCGGCGTACATCACCGCCACGCGCTGCGCCATCTCCGACACCACGCCCATGTTGTGCGTGATCAGCACCAGCGCCATATTGCGTTCTTTTTGCAGGGTGCGCAGCAGGTCCAGAATCTGCGCCTGGATGGTGACGTCGAGTGCCGTGGTGGGCTCGTCGGCAATCAGCAGCTTGGGGTTGCACGAGATGGCCATGGCAATCATCACGCGCTGATTCATGCCGCCCGACATCTGGTGCGGGAACACGTTCAAGCGGCTCTCGGGCGCCGGAATACCCACTTGCTCCAGCAATTCGATGGAGCGCTTGCGTGCCGCCTTGCCGTCCAGACCCAGATGCAGCTTGAGCGTTTCTGCGAGCTGGAAACCCACGGTGAAGCAGGGGTTCAGGCTGGTGGTCGGATCCTGGAAGATCATGGCCACGTCTTTGCCGGTGAGCTTGGCGCGTTCACTGCCCGAGAGCTGGAGCAAATCATGGCCGTCAAAGCGCAGCTTGTCGGCGGTGACCACGCCGGGGAAAGACACCAGGCCCATCAGCGCCATCATGGTGACGCTTTTGCCCGAGCCGGATTCACCCACGATACCCAGCACATCGCCCGCCTCGAGCGACAGGGAGACGCCATCCACCGCGTGCATCACTGCGGTCTTGGTCGGAAACTTGACCGAGAGATTCTCAATTTCAAGGAGCGCCATAAATCGTCTTTGTTACGTGACACAACGCCGTCATTGCGAGCGAAGCGTGGCAATCCACGAACCCCTGGACTGCCGCGTCGCGTCGCTCCTCGCAGTGACGGTGTTTTTTCATATTTCGGTGTGGCTTGGCGACCATGAACATCAGCGTTTGAGCTTGGGGTCAAACGCGTCGCGCAGGCCGTCACCCAGCAGGTTGAAGGCCAGCACGGTGATCAAAATGGCCAGGCCGGGAAAGGTCACGACCCACCAGGCGCGCAGCACAAACTCGCGCGCGTCGGCCAGCATGGTGCCCCACTCAGGGGACGGTGGTTGCGCCCCCAGGCCCAGAAAACCCAGCGCGGCTGCGTCCAGAATGGCCGAGGAAATGCCCAGCGATGCCTGCACGATGAGCGGCGCGGTGCAGTTGGGTAAGACCTCGTTGAACATCAGGCGCAAGTGGCCGGCTCCGTTCATGCGCGCCGCCGTCACGTAGTCGCGCGACATCTCGGTGATGACGGCGGCCCGCGTGATGCGCACGTAATGCGGCAACACCACCACGGCCACGGCCAGCATGGCGTTCATGAGTCCGGGACCCAAAATAGCCACGATCACGATCGCCAGCAGCAGGCTGGGCAGGGTCAGGATGATGTCCATCAGGCGCATCACCGCCACCTCAAAAATGCCACGGAAATAACCGGCGGTGAGGCCCAGCACGGTGCCCAGCACCACCGACAGCGCCACCACCGCCAGGCCAATGGCCAGGGAGAGGCGGGCACCGTGAATCAGCCGCGACAAAATGTCGCGGCCAATGGCATCGGTACCGAGCCAGTGGGCGCTGGAACCGCCGGTCTGCCAGGCCGGCGGTGTCAGGAAGACGCTGGGGTCGGTGTCGTTGGGGGCGTAGGGTGCAATCCAGGGCGCAAAGGCCGCCATCAAGAGCACCAGCAGCACAATGATCAGGCCCGCTACTGCGCCCTTGTTGGTGCTGAAATAATCCCAAAACTCGCGCAGGCGGTGCGGCGGCTCAATCAGGGCAGGGGTGTCGGCTAGCGTGCTCATGGTGGGGGTCTTCAATGCCGGATGCGTGGGTTGATGATGCCGTAGGTCACATCCACCAGCAGGTTAACGATCATGACCATGCCGCCCAGCAGCAACATGCCGCCCTGCAGCACGGGGTAGTCACGCCGGCCGATGGCTTCGATCATCCATTTGCCTACGCCGGGCCAGGAAAAAATGGTCTCGGTCAGGATCGCGCCGGTGAACAGCACGCCGACCTGCAAACCGATCACCGTGATCACCGGGATCAGCGCATTGCGCAGCGCATGTAATGAGACCACCCGGAAGTTAGACAGGCCCTTGGCGCGGGCGGTGCGAATGTAGTCTTCGCCCAGCACCTCGAGCATGGCCGAGCGCGTCATGCGGGCGATCACGGCCAGCGGGTTGGTGCCGAGCACGATGGTGGGCAGGATCAGGTGCGTGGCTGCCGACCAGAACGCGTCCATGTCACCGGCCAGCCAGGTGTCGATCAGCAGGAAGCCGGTGACCGGTTCGATGTAATACATCACCGAGATGCGCCCGGACACCGGGGTCAGGTCGAGCTGTACCGAAAACAGCAGGATCAGCAGCAGGCCCCACCAGAAAATCGGCATGGAGTAGCCGGTGAGCGAGACGCCCATGACGCCGTGGTCCAGAATGGTGTTGCGCTTCACAGCGGCCAGAATGCCCGCCGGGATGCCGATGATCAGGGCGAAAAAAATGGCGCACAGCGCCAGTTCGATGGTGGCCGGAAACAGCGCCATGAATTCATTGAGCACGGGTTCATGGGTGATGATGGACTTGCCAAGGTCGCCTTGCAGCACACGGCCAATGTAGATGCCGTATTGCACCAGCACCGGGCGGTCAAGGCCGTAGGCCTTGAGCAGCTCGGCGTGGCGTTGCGGGTCAATGCCGCGCTCGCCGGCCAGTGTTTCGATGGGGTCACCCGGCACCATGCGGATCAGAAAGAACGCGACCAGCGTCATGCCGATGAAGGTGGGGATGATCAGGCTGAATCGGGTCAGGAAAAAACGAAGCATCGGTAAACGATTGGTGTTGTTGGGCAGAATGATGCCACAAACAAAAGGCCGACTTGCGTCGGCCTGAGAAACTTTGGTTTGGCAGTTTTATTTCAAATGTTTGCCAATCAAGCCAGCCATCTCGAACATGGTGACTTGCGCCTTGCCAAAAACTTCCTTGAGCTTGGCATCAGCGTTGATCAGGCGTTTGTTGATTGCGTCCTGCAGCTTGTTGGCCTTGATGTAGACCCACAGTTGCTTGACCACTTCAGTGCGCGGCAGGGCTTTTGAACCCACGACGGCAGCCAGTGCGGCACTGGGTGTCATGGCTTTCATGAAAGCGGCATTGACGGTGCGTTTGGCAGCGGGCGCTTTTTTGGCGGCAACCTTTTTGGCGGGGGCGGCTTTCTTGGCTGGAGCAGCTTTTTTAGCAGGCGCCGCAGCTTTTGCAGCGACTTTTTTAGCGGGTGCCGCAGCTTTTGCTGGGGCTGCTTTTTTAGCAGGAGCGGCTTTGGTGACGGGAGCAGCTTTTTTAGCCGGTGCTTTTTTTGCAGTTGCCATAAGAAAGTCCTTTTCGTAGTTGATCAAACACCAGCAAAAAAAAGATCGGCTGGTTGGGGCGAATCCTACTGGAGAAAGCAGCGCCTTCATAGGGGGAAGACGCAAATTCTTCGGGGAAAAAGTTATTTATGTTGGGTTTTTTGCAGATTTACAATTTTCAGCGCCAATTAACCAAGCCGGGACGAATTTCATGACCCCAACTTTTGCCACCTGTGATTTGTGCGACGCCCACAAAAATGCGGCCCCGGAGCACTTTCGGACGCTGCCGCCGGTGTTCAAAGACTTTGGCGCACGCCGGTTTTTTTGCGGTCCGGTGATCACCGTCAAATGCTTCGAGGACAACACGCTGGTCAAGGCGGCGGTCGAGTCATGCGGTTTTGAAGAGACTGCTGCCGGGCGCATTGGCAAGGTGCTGGTGGTGGATGGTGCCGGCTCGCTGCGCCGCGCCCTGCTGGGCGGCAATCTGGGTGCGGCGGCCGCCAGAAACGGCTGGGCCGGGCTGGTGATTGATGGCTGCGTGCGCGACGTGGCCGAACTGGCGGTGCTGGACGTGGGCATCCGTGCGCTGGCCAGCATGCCCATGCCGACCGACAGAAAGAACCAGGGCCTGAAAGACCTGGCCGTGCAAATTCAGGGCGTCTGGGTTCATCCTGGTGACTGGCTCTATGCCGACGCCGACGGCATGGTGGTCAGTGCGGCGCGGCTGTCCTGACCCGTTCGGGCAAGGTGGCCAGCAGCACGCCGCCAAGGCACAGGGCAAATGCCAACAGCTGCAGGCCCGTGAGCCTTTCACCCAAAAAGAGCACGCCCACCAGCGCCGCAGAAATGGGCAGCATGACGGTGAACACGCCGGCGCGGGCTGCCGGGATGGTTTTGAGCCCGGTCATCCACAGCCAGACGGTCCAGACGCTGGCGGCCAGCGCATAAAACACCAGCAGCAGCCACATCGCCGACGGTACGGACCGGAAGTCGAAACCCCAGGCGGCATACACACCCAACGGGGTCATCATGGCAAAGCCCCACAGGTTGATCAGCGCGGTGATGCGCTTGGGTGACAGGGTGCCGGTGAGTTTTTTGCCAATCACCGCGTAGGCGGCTTCACACAGCACGGCGGCGAATACCAGCAGGTTGCCCCACAGAGCGTTTTGAGGGTCAGCGCGGTCCGCTGTCGACAGCGCCGGTTTGGCAATGGTAAACAAGCCGATACCGATCACGGCCAGCGCAATGGCCGCCCACACCCGCCGGCCGATGCGTTCACGCAGAATCAGCCAGCTCAACAGCGCCACCGCCGTCGGAATGGTGGCCATGATGATGCCTGCCGACACAGCGGTGGTCAGGCTGACGCCGAACAGCATGCAAATGGTGAACATGAAATTGCCCAGGAACGACTCCAGAAACAGCAGTCCTTTGGTGTGGCGGCTCATGGCTGGCTCATGGGCCGGCTTGATCAGCCAGTGCGGCATGGCCAGCGCGCCAATGCCAAAGCGCAGCCAGCCCAGCAAAAAGATGGGCATCACCGCCACCAGCGGCTTGCTCAGGGCCACATAGCTGCCGACCAGCGACATGCTGGCGGCCAGCAACAGGTAGGCGAGCCAGCGGGGTGCGGCGTGGGACGAATCTTGGATGGGTGGTGTCACGTTTGAAAATGGAACGATGAAAAAAAGGCATCCATGAGGCCCGATGCTGTGAGGCACAGACGCATTGCGAGTCAGTGGATTGACCGATGGTATGTGAATTGGCACCTTGAACGCGCCTTAACTCCTGATAATTTACGGTGCCGATGCTTGCCTGCCCAACCAGTCAGCAAGCACTTATTTCAAGGATATTTTCATGTCAATTGGTGAATTTGCCTATGCCAACCACAGCAACCGGTTTCTGGCGGCCCCCGAACTGGCGCAGCAGCCCTTTGCCGTGCTCGGCATACCTTTTGACGGCGCGGTGACGAACCGGCCCGGTGCGCGCTTTGGCCCGCAGGCCATTCGCAGCGCCAGCCTGATGCTGTGTGACGGCCTGCACCCGCATTTCGAGGTGACTCCGCTGGGGCACCTGGGCGACGGCCATGACATGCGCCTGCCCAACGCCTCGCCGCTGGCCGAGGTGCGCGCGCTGATCCAGGCCCAGGCCAGCGCGCTGATGGCGCGTCACCACTGCGTTTTTTTGGGCGGCGACCATTCCGTTACCTTGCCCCTGTTGCGCGCCGCCCGGCAACAGCATGGGCCGCTGGCGTTGGTCCATTTTGATGCCCATTGCGACACCTGGAGCGACCATTTTGGCGAGCCCTCGGGCCACGGCACCTGGACTTATGAAGCCATCCAGCAGGGCCTGGTGAGCCCGCAGCACACGGTGCAAATCGGTCTGCGCTCCAGTGGTGCACGGGCGGCGCGCAACCATGTGCAGGACCGGGGCGGCCTGATCTTTACCGGGCGCCAGTTGCGCGGCCTCGACGGTGCGGGGCTGCAACCGGTGATTGGGCAAATCCTGGCACGCCTGGGGGACCGCCCGTGTTACCTGACGCTCGACATCGACTGCCTCGACCCCGCCTTTGCGCCCGGCACCGGCACGCCCGAGCCCGGTGGCCTGAGCAGCTCGCAGGTGTTGACCCTGCTGGAAGAACTCAGCGCGCTCAATATGGTTGGCATGGACTGCGTCGAGGTGGCGCCCGCCTATGACCATGCCGAACTCACCAGCGCCGCAGCCGCCACCTTGGTCTGGACCTATTTGTGCGGTCAGATCGCCAAACTTGGCTGAAAGCCCTGTTGCATGCTGCTCGACTCCGACACCCAGCTTAACCAGCACAGTTATTACGAGGCCAGCGTGCAGCGGGAGGCTGTCGCGCCACCGTTGCAAGGCCACATCAATGCCGACGTGCTGGTGGTCGGTGCCGGTTTTGCCGGTTTGTCGGCAGCCATCGAACTGGCGCAGCGCGGCTACCAGGTGGTGGTGCTGGAAGCTGACCGGGTGTGTGCCGGGGCGTCGGGGCGCAATGGCGGCCAGGCCCTGGCCGGTTTTGCCAGCGGCCAGGCGCCTTTTGAGCAACAACTCGGTCCCGCGCAGGCCAGGCAGGCCTGGGACCTGTCGCTGGCCTCGCTCGACCTGATCGACCAGCGTATCGCCGACTTCCAGATCGACTGCGACCGCCAGCACGGCTACCTGCATGTGGCCGACTCGCCCCGCAAGGCGCGTGCCCTGGCCGCCGAGATGCAGGCCATGGCGCATTACGGCCTGGTGACCGAATTTGCCATGGGCACGCAGGTGCAGCGTCACATTGCCAGCCCGCTGTACCAGGCATGCGCCTTTGATCGCAAGTCGGGCCACCTGCATCCGCTCAAATACGGCCTGGGGCTGGCACGCGCCGCCAAAAGCCTGGGTGTGCAGATTTATGAGTATTCGGCGGTCACCGGACTCACGCGTGGCAAGAAATTAACGGCCCGCACCGCGCAGGGATCGGTCACCGCGCCCTTTGGCGTGCTGGCCGGCAACTGCATGCTGGCCGAATACGGCCCCAAGGTGGCGCCCGACATCGCGCCGCGCATCATGCCGGTGGGCACCTACATGATCGGCACCGCGCCACTGGCACCCGGGTTGTGCCAGCGCCTGATCCCCAGCAACGCGGCGGTCTGCGACAACAATTTCATCCTGGATTACTTTCGCTTCAGCGCCGACCACCGCATGCTGTTTGGTGGCCGCGTTAGCTACACCACCCGTACCCCAGCGAACCTGCAAGCCGTGATGGCAACGCGCATGGCCAGGGTGTTTCCCGAACTGGGCAACACGCCGGTCGAGTTTTTATGGGGTGGCTTTGTCGACATCAGCATGAACCGCGCGCCCGACTTTGGGCGTTTGGGAAACAAGCTGTATTACCTGCAGGGTTTCAGCGGCCATGGTGTGGCGCTCACCGGCCTGGCCGGGCAACTGGTGGCCCAGGCGGTGGCGGGGCAAGCCGAGCGCTTCGATGTGTTTGCCAATTTGCAGCACCGCCGTTTTCCGGGCGGGCCGCTGCTGCGCATGCCCAGTCTGGTGCTGGGCACGCTGTACCACCGGCTGCGCGACGCGTTGTGAGCAGGATCACACGATCCAGACCTTGGTAGCAGAGCCAGCGCGCGATTAGAAATTTGTATCGACCGGTTGAATTCAAGAGCGTCATTCATCACACCAGGCTACTGAGTGCATCCAGCGGGCTAGTGTAGTGTTTGACTCTTGAAGGAACTTCAGTAACCATCCTCCGGCTTTGCCGGAGGATGGTTACTAGGTCAGGCGATGTCGCACTGGCGACGGCAGACAAATCGAATTTTGCGGCAAAGCCTGCCAGTTCAATTGCGGCAGTTTCATCATTCATCATAGCCAGCAGAACTAGGCGGCTAGGCCACACCATTGGCACACCCACCTGAGACTGGCTGCCCTGGAGCTTGATGAATTCACCCTCTCAGTGTCCTGGTATCGCGCGGTTCTCGATCCATGTGGGATGCCCGATCTGCCCAGCGTTGCGCCAGCACACCGCAAATGGCCAACTGCAGCGGGTGGTAAATCATGATGGGGATCAGGATCAGGCCGAGCGCCGGGTTGGCACCAAAAATCAGATGCGCCATGGGTACGCCCGATGCCAGCGTCTTCTTGGAGCCGCACAGCACTGCGGCAATGCGGTCTTCCTCTGGCAGTTTCATCAGGCGTGCTGCCAGCCCGGTGAGCTTGAGCATGATGAAGAACAACACCATGGTGAAGAACACGGTCTGCAGCACCACCACATAACCGTACTGGCTCCAGATGCCTTGCTGCACCGAGTCGGCAAACGAGGTGTAGACCAGCATCAGGATGGTGAGCCGGTCCACGATCTGGATGCGCGCCTTGTGCCGTGCCGCCCAGCGGCTCAGCAGCGGCCGCATGGCCTGGCCTGCCACCAGCGGCAACACCACCCACAGCAGCAGATTGACCACCACCGGCCCGACGTCAAACGCGGCCCCTTCGCGGCCCATGGCCCAGGCCATCCACAGCGGGGTCAGCACCACACCAATCAGCGACGACAGCGTGGCGTTGAACAAGGCTACCGGCACATTGCCGCGCGCCGCCACGGTGAGTGCCACCGACGACGACACGGTGGAGGGCAGGGCACACAGGTAAAAGAAGCCGAGCTGCAAGTCGGGCGACATCCAGCTGTTGCTGAGTCTGAGGAAACCCAGGCCGAGCAGCGGAAACACCAGAAACGTGCTGGTCTGCACCAGCAGGTGCACACGCCAGCGCGTCACGCCCTGGCGCAAGGACGCCATGGACAGCCCTAGCCCGTTGAGAAAAAACACCAGCGCAATGCCTACCTTGTTGAGCACGTCCGGATGCAAGAAGCCCCCCTGCGCGCCGGGCTCGGGCCAGACAAAGGCCAGCGCCACCGCCAGCAACATGCCCTTCATAAACCAGTCGAATTTGAACTTCATACGGATTACCAGGCCGCCACGCAACCGTCGCTGCGCGGGTCTTCGCCGCCCTCGATCCAGCCGCCGGGGTGCAGCACCAGCGCACCGGCGTGGCCCATGCGTTCGTCAAAGTCAGCCACTACTTCCACCGGATGGCCCAGGTCGCGCAGGGCCTCAATGGTGGCCGCAGAAAAGCGGCTTTCCAGCTTCAGGCTGGTGCTTTGCTCGGCCCAGGTGCGCCCCAGCAACCAGCGCGGTGCAGCAATCGCGCTGCGCACATGGTGGCCACCCCATACATAGCGCGCAAAGACCGCGGCCTGGGTTTGGGGTTGCCCTTCGCCCCCCATGGTGCCGTAGACCAGCAGGCGCCCATCGTCCATTTGCGCCATGGCGGGGTTGAGGGTGTGAAACGGTTTGCGGCCCGGCTCCAGACTGCGCAACTGCTTGGGACGCAGGTCAAACGAGCAGCCCCGGTTTTGCCACCAGAAGCCACTCTGTGGCAGCACCACGCCGCTGCCAAATTCAAAGTAAATGCTCTGGATCATGCTGACCGCGCGCCCCGCGTCATCCACCACTCCCATCCAGGTGGTGTCGCCGTCGCTGTTTGGTGCCGGCCACGGGCTGGCGCGGTCCAGCGGCACTGCAGCGGCCATGCCATCGAGGCGGCTGGCGGTGAGCAGTGCTTGTGCCTCGGTGGGCATATGGGCCGGGTCGGTGACAAAGCGGTCGCGGTGGATAAAGGCTTGCTTGGTCGACTCCACCAGCGCGTGAATGCCTGCCACGTTGTCCGGGCTCCAGCCCGGTTGGTGGATGCGGTCGTAGGTGCCCAGAATCATCAGCGAGGCCAGGCCCTGCGTGGGCGGCGCCATGTTGTAGAGCGTGGCGCAGGAGATTTTGAGCTGCAACGGCGCCTTGATAGTCGCCTGGTGCGCGGCCAGATCTTGTGCCGTGACGGGGCTGCCCACGGCGACCAGGTCCTTGCCGATTTGCTGCGCCAGGTCGCCACGGTAAAAGTCATCGGCACCGGCGCGGGCAATTTGCTCCAGCGTGGCGGCCAGCTCGGGGAAGGCGTGGCGCTGACCATACAGCGGCACCTGGCCGTCTTTTAAAAACGTCTTGGCAAAGTTTGGCTGGTAAATCAACTCGGCCAGCTTGTTGCGCGTGTTCGCTTCCTGGCTGTGGGTCACGGCAAAACCATGCTTGGCGTAGTGGATGGCGCTCTCCAGCAGGCGTGCAAACGGCAGCTTGCCACCCCACACCTCGCAACTGTGCGCATAAGCCGTACCCCAGCCCGATACCGTGCCGGCCACGGTATTGGCGGCCAGCGGTCCGCGCCAGGGAATGCTGTCCAGCCCTTTATAGAGCTCGCGGTTCACCGCGGCACCCGCAGCACCGCAGGCATCGATCGACAGCATCGCCGAGCCGGGCTGGTGCAGCAGCCAGAAGCCGTCGCCACCAATGCCGGTCATGTGCGGATAAACCACCGCCAGCGTGGAGGCCACGGCAATCGTGGCCTCAATCGCGTTGCCGCCTTCGCGCAGGATGTCCAGGCCGGCCTGTGCAGCCAGCGAATGCGGCGCCACCACGGCGCCGCGCAGTCCAAGAATCGGGTTCATGAGAGATGTCTCCAGTTCTATTTTGCTGCTGCCGTCACCACCGCACTGGCCCAGGCAGGCGCCACGCGGGCTGTGGCCGTGCGGGCCGACTGCAGGTGTGTGCGCATTTGCCGGTAGGTGGTGACCGCATCAAATGCAAGTATCGCCTCCACAATCACAGCATGCTCCTCAAAGGACTCACCCATCCGCTCCATATTGCGGAACTGGGTACGCCGAAAAGGTGCCACGCGGTGGCGCAGGCTGCTGGCCATGTCGATCAGCACCGGGTTGTAGCTGCCACGGATGATGGCAGTGTGCAGCGCCAGGTTGGCGGCGTCGTAGCGTTCAAAGTCGCTGGCCTGCATGGCGGCGCGGCCCTCTGCGTGTAGTTCGCGCAGTAAGTCGCGGTCGCCTGGCGTCATGCGCAGCGCGGCGTGGCGCGCGCACGCCGCTTCGAGTTCGCCAATGGCTTCAAACATCTGGTCGAGCTGTTCGGTGCTCATCGCGGACACCACCGAACCTCGGTTGGGCCTGCAGTCCACCAGCCCCATGATGGCCAGTTGCTTGAGCGCCTCGCGCACCGGCGTGCGCGACACCTGAAAACGCTCGGCCAGCATCACCTCGTCGAGCTTGCTGCCAGGCACAAAGTGGCCAAGTGCAATCTCGTCGGCAATGCGCTGGCAGACCGAATCGGCCAGGCTGCCACGCAGCTTGACTGCGGTTTGCAGGGCGGCGCTGTTCATGTGGTGTCCGTGTGCAGGGGAAACCAGCAGGCCAGGCTACGTCCCTCAACTAGTTCGACCGGTGGGGCCTCGCTGCGGCAAATGGCACTGGCCCGGCTGCAGCGCGGCGCAAAAGCACAGCCTGCGGGTGGATTCGACATATCGGGCGGTGCGCCCGGCACCGCCTGCAGCGGCTGGCCCTTGTTGACCGCGCCCACGGAAGAAGCCAGCAACCCGGCGGTATAGGGGTGCAGGGGCCGGTGCACGATATCGGCCACCGCGCCTTGCTCGACAATGCGCCCGGCGTACATCACGGCGATGCGGTCGGCCACTTCCACCGCGGCACCAATGTCGTGGGTGACGAAGATGACGGACATGTTCATCTCCTTTTGCAGCGCGCGCAGCAGCAGCAGGATCTGGATCTGCACCGTAGCATCCAACGCAGTGGTGGGCTCATCGGCCAGCAGCAGTTTGGGCTTGCAACTCAGGGCCAGCGCAATCATGGCGCGCTGGCGCATGCCGCCCGAGAGTTCATGCGGATAGGCATCAAAGCGGCGGCGCGCCTGTGGAATTTGCACGCGCTCCAGCATGTCCAGGGCTTGGTCTGCCGCTTCCTTGCTGCTGACCGGCGCATGGGCCCGGATGGTCTGCACGATTTGCTGGCCAATGGTGTAGACCGGGTCAAAAGCGACACCGGGTTCCTGAAACACCATGGACACGGTGCCGCCGCGGTATTGCTCCAGGGCGCGGCCCTGGAGCGACAACACGTCCTGGCCGTCGATATGAATCTGGCCACTCACCTGGGCGCGGCCCGCCGGGTACAGGCGCAGCAGGGCGCGCAGCGTGGCACTCTTGCCCGATCCCGACTCGCCCAGCAGGCCCAGCACTTCGCCGTGCGCGAGTTCCAGGCTGATCTGGTTGACCGCGCTCACGGTGCGCTTGCCAGTGAAACGCAGGCCCATGTCTTTAATAGAAACCAAAGGCGTGCTCATGCGTGTACCACCTGCAAGTGCGTGGGTGCTGTGTGTGCGGCTGCCGCACCGCTATGGCCCGACTGAGGGTCGTTCAAGTGGCAGGCCACCTGGTGCGCAGGTTCAAAAGCCACCGCCATCAAGCGCGGCGCCCGCGCCTTGCATACCGCTTGCGCCTGGGGGCAGCGGTCATGGAAGCGGCAGCCCGCTGGCGGGTCGATCGGGTTGGGCGGGTCGCCGCTGATCGGCGAGGCCACTGTGCGATGCGCCGGGTCCATGGAAGGCACCGCCGACAGCAGGGCTTGCGTGTAGGGATGCACAGACTGGCCATAGATGCGGTCCACCGGCCCGATTTCCACAATCTGGCCCAGGTACATCACCATCACCTGGTCGCTCAGGTAATGCACCACATGCAGGTCGTGCGAGATAAACAGGTAGGTCAGTTGCCGCTCGGCTTTGAGTTCCTGCAGCAGGTTGAGCACCTGGGCCTGCACCGATTTGTCCAGCGCGGCCACCGCCTCATCGAGTATCAGGAGGCGCGGATCAAAGGCCAGGGCGCGCGCAATGTTGACGCGCTGGCGCTGGCCGCCTGAGAGCTCCTGCGGATAGCGTGCGCCAAACTGGTCGGGCTCCATGCCCACGCGCGCCAGCAAGTCACGCGCCAGGCGATCGGCATCCTTGGCGCCCATGCCATGCACCTGCGGGCCGAAGGCAATCGTCTGCGCCACCGTGAGGCGTGGATTGAGAGAGGCAAAGGAGTCCTGAAACACCATCTGCAAATTGCGCCGGAAGTCTTTGAGCGCAATGCCGCGAAACTCATCGACACCGTCGCCATCAAACACCATGCTGCCGCTGTCTGGCGCCATCAACTTGGCCACCAGGCGCGCTGTGGTCGACTTGCCGCAGCCCGACTCGCCAACGATACCCAGGGTTTGGCCCTTGGCCACCGCAAAGCTGACGCCGTCCACTGCGTGCACGAATTTGGGAGTCGCCACAAAACCGGTGCCGCGCACCGGAAAGTATTTTTTCAGGTCGCGCACTTCGAGCAGGGCCTGTTTGGGGCCGCCGCGGTCTTGGTGCACTGCGGGTTGCAGGGGTGGGGTGTTCATGTCCGCAGCTCCATGGCTGAACGCACACCGTCGGCCAGCACATTGAAGGCAATCGAGGTGATGAAAATCATGGCGCCAGGCAGGGCCGCGATCCACGGGTTGAGGTAAATGGCCGAGCGCAAGGTGTTGAGCATCAGGCCCCACTCGGGCTCGGGCGGCTTCACACCCAGGCCCAGAAACGACAGGCCGGAGGCCAGAATCATGCTCACGCTCAAGAGGCCCGAGGCATAGACAAAAATCGGGCCCAGCACATTGCCCAGCACATGCACGCGGATGATGGCAAAGGCGCCGGCGCCACTCATGCGCGCCGCCTCTACATAGTCCAGCGCGCGCACCTGGGTGGTCACACTCTCAGCCACGCGCACCACCTGCGGCACAAACACCAAGGTGAGCGCAAGCAGGCTGTTGCTCAGGCCCGGGCCCAGTGCGCCGGCAATGGCGACTGCCAGCAGCACCGAGGGGAAGGCGTAAAAAATATCCAACGTGCGCATGATCAGCATATTCGTTTTGCCACCCACATAGCCGGCAAACAGGCCGATGCTGGTGCCAATGAAAAAGGCGGCTGCCACCGGCACCACACCCATCAAGAGCGAGATGCGGCCGCCATACATCAGGCGCGTGACCATATCGCGCCCGAGCTCATCGGTGCCCAGCCAGTGGCCCGGGCTGCCCATGGGCAGCAGGCGTTTGATCATGCTGGCCTTGTAAGGGTCGGCTGGAGCCAGCCAAGGTGCCAGCACGGCGGCCAGCACGATCAGCAGGAGCAGCGCGGCGGCGGCCATGGCGACCGGATCGCGCAGCAGTTGTGCCCACACGCTGCCCCAGTAACCGTGGCTGGTTTGGCTGATGGGCGCGGCAGCCAGCGGAGCTGCGCCGGGCAGCGCAGACGCAGTGGTTGTCGGCATGGGAAGTGCAATTTTCATAGGTGTGGTTTAGGCGCGCGCCATGCGCGGGTCGATCAGCGGTTGCAGGATGTCCACCACCAGATTAAGGGCCACAAAAAACATGCACAGCACCAGAATGGTTCCCTGCAGCAGGGGCAGGTCGCGTTGAAAGATGGCGGTGTTGAGCAGGAAGCCGGTGCCGGGCCAGGCAAACACCGTCTCCACCAGAATCGAGCCGCCCATCAGGTAGCCCACCTGCAAGCCGGCCACGGCCAGCACCGTGGGCGCCACGTTTTTGGCGATGTGGCGAAACACCGCCACTTCACCCAGGCCGCGCGCCCGCAGTGCCACGACAAATTCCTTGTTCAGCATCTCGGACACCAGCGCCCGCACCGTGCGGGTGATGATGCCCATGGGAATCACCGACAGCGTGGCCGCAGGCAGTACCAGGTATTGCAGGTGCGGCCAGTCCCAGACCCAGGCGGCCGAACCGTCGGAACCAGCGCCCATGGCCGGCAGCCAACCCAGCGTGATGGAAAACACAATGGTCAGCACCAGGCCCAGCCAGTAGTGCGGAATGCTCACGCCCACCACCGACAGCACGGTGGCCACCCGGTCCAGCGCCGAGCCGCTTTTGTAGCCGGCCACGGCGCCCAGCACGCAACCCACCAGTACACCCACCAGCGAGGCCACACCGGCCAGCATGAGGGTGTTGCCCACAGCGCCCAGCACCTCACCGGCCACGGCACGACCGGATGCAATCGAGGTGCCCAGGTCGCCTTGCACGGCGCGCCACAGCCACAGGCCGTATTGCACCGGCAAGGGCCGGTCCAGGCCATAGGCACTTTTCAGCGCCTCGATCACATCGGCCGGGGCATCGGCGGGGGCGATGGCATTGAGCGCATCGCCCGGCGCCAGGTGCACCAGAAAGAACGCCACCAGCGTGACGCCGAGTGCAATCGGCACGGCATACAGCAGGCGCCGCAGGATGTAGAAGATCATGGGTCTTTATGCAGTGCGCTGCATCACATGCGGATGGTGGTCAGGTCCTGGAACCAGTGCTGGGCCTGCACAAACTCTTTCACCTTGGGCGACAGTGCATGCGGGTTGGTGTCGTGCACCACCCACAGCATCAGCGCCTGGTCGACCATGGTCTGGTGCACCTGGGCCAGCAAGCCGTCCTGCACTCTTACATCAAACGTGGTGCGGATTTTGTCCAGCAGCGCGTCCACGGCGGGATCGTTAAAGCCGCCCCAGTTGACGCCGTTGGGTGCCACATAACGGCTGTCGGCAAAGCGGGTGATGGCATAGAACGGGTCGGCCGTGACATACCCTAAGTTGATGGCGGTGATGCCCTTGCCGGCATTCATGTCTGACTTGGCACCACTGCGCCAGTGCAGATACAGGTTCTCCAGCTCCACCACTTCAAACGTGATGGCGATGTTGATTTCGGCCAGGCTTTGCTGCACAAACTCGTTCATAGGTAGGGACAACATTTGGCCCGTGCCGCCCTGGGCAATGATGACCTTGGCCTTGAGCGGGTTGGCCTTGGTGTAGCCGGCCTGTGCCATCAGGGCGCGTGCCGCAGTCAGGTCGTAGCCGAGCTTGAAAGTGGGCTTGCCAAACCAGGGGTTGGTAGCGTCCACCTGGCCCTTGGCCGCAGTGGCCAGACCGCCCATCAGCTTGACCACGGCGTCGCGGTCGATCGCCAGGTTGGCGGCCTTGCGCACGCGGATGTCGGTCCACGGTGAGCCCGGCTGGGTGGAGAAGTGGTAGGGCCAGACGTGCGGCGTGACGTTTTGCACCAGCTTGAAGCCACCGCTTTTGAGTTGCGGCAGCACATCCGGCGGTGGCGTCTCGATGATGTCGACCTGGCCGCTCAGCAGCGCGTTCACGCGGGTCATGGCGTCGGGGATTGGGACCAGCACAATGCGGTCGGTCTTGGCTATGCGGGTTTTGTCCCAGTAGGCGGCGTTCTTGACCAGATCGGCGCGTTCACGGGGAACGAGCTTGTCGAGCTTGAAGGGGCCGGTGCCGGAGGGCTGCAAGGCCACCTTGGCCCAGTCCTTGCCAAGCTTTTCCCACTGGGTGGGGCTGGAAATCAGGAACCAGGGCAACTGGTAGGGAAACAGCGCGTCCACATTCTTGGTGACGATTTCGACCGTGTAGTCATCCACCTTGCGGTAGCTGGCAATCGAGGGAATGCGCGGTCGCACCTGGGCGCTTTGCTTGGCATCGAACTGCGCCGACTTGTCGGCCAGCACCTTGTCCAGATTCCAGACCACGGCGTCGGCCTTGAAGTCGGAACCATCATGGAATTTGACACCCTTGCGCAGTGTAAAGCGCCACTTTTTCGGGTCTTTTGCATCCGGCTTCCAGGCTGTTGCCAGGCCGGCTACCAGCTTGCCCGGACGGGTGCCGATGTTGGCCTCCCAGGCCACCAGCGGGTCGTACAGGGTGTGGCCGGTGAATTGGTAGGCTCCAGCACCGCGGTCCGGCTGACCGGTGGTGAGAGGGATGTCCGCCATGGAGATGCCGTAGCGCGCTACGGTTTCTGCATGCAATCCGCTGTGCAGACACAGCGCCAAGGGAATCGACAACAGCCAACGGGGAAGTTTGCGGGAAGGCAACATAGTAATCTCCAAAAGGTTCACGCTAAGCACGAGCTAACGCGCATGGAACGTGCCAATTTGCGCCTCCCTTTTGATGTATTTTCTAAGTGCTTGTCAGAAAACAGATTTTTGGCTTCGTGTACCTCAATTGTCGAAACTGGCAGCTCTAAAAGATCGGCTATGCACCATAGATTGCATGGAGAAACGCGCTATTTCGATGCACACCCCCAGAATTGCATGCAATATTGAAGGTCCACATAGGCCAAGCATGGTGCAGCAATTGGCGGCTAAGTGAATCATCCTTATGACCGCCCACAGAAAATTGCGTGTGTACGGCACTGGGCCACTGGGTATCGGCGCGTCTTGTCATCTGGCACCTCCAAGCGACTCAAGGCGTGTTGGTCGCCAGAAATTGAGACCTCTGCTCGGATATTTGGCTGTCGGCTTCGGGTCTCGATTTGCCACACAGGCAATCAAGTCATATGACTGCTCTTGGTCTCATAAGACATCGAAAGCCGAGAGCCTGTCAGAAATTTTTTGTGTGAGGCATAACGTCGCTGGCTTCATGCGGTTCACAGGTCAGCCAGTCCACCGCTGCGCAGCACCTTGATGCCCACCGCGTGCAACAGCACGTTCGCCTGCGGCGCCACCAGCGTCAGCCGCGCCTTGGCCCGCGTCATGCCGGTGTAAAGCAGCTCACGCGTCAGTACCGCCACCGGCCGGTCGGGCAGCACCAGGCCCACATGGTCAAACTCCGAGCCTTGTGATTTGTGCACGGTCATGGCAAACACGGTCTCCACCGCGTCCAGTCTTGACGGCAATACCCAGTGGATGCCGCCTTGCCCGTCGGGGAAGGCCACACGCAAACCGTTGGCGTGATGCAGGCACAGGCCGACGTCGCCATTCATCAGCTTGAGGTTGTAATCGTTGCGGGTCACCAGCACCGGGCGGCCGGCGTACCAGCCCTCGGTGGGCAGACCCAGGCTGCTGGCAATGCGCTGGTTCAGGCTGTCCACGCCCCAGGGGCCGTCGCGCACCGCGCACAGCACCTGAAACCTTGTAAATTCATTGAGGGCGGCCAACGCCTGGGCGTCGCTGCAAGCGGCCGTTTTCAGCGGCTGCAGGGTTTGCAACCAGGCTTTCCAGCCGTGCTTGACAAGGGCCGTCAGGCGCGGGTCCTGGGGCTGGCCGGCTTGCAGGCGGTCGACGCTGAGGGGCGCCCCGGCTTGCCAGTCCGGTGCCCGGCGCCAGAGCTTTTCCACGCCGGCCGCATCGCCTGCATTCACGGCCCGGGCCCATTGGCCGATGCCGCTATCTTCAGAGAATCGATGGCTCAGGCGCAGCATCACGGTTTGCTGGGCCAGCGGCGAGCCCTTGCCGGCCCAGGCGCTCAAGTTGGCGCCGGTGGTTTGCGCCAGCCAGGTCAGGGTGTCGGCGGTGTAATGGCCGAGGTCGGCACCGGCACACAGTTGGCCCATCACGGCACCGGCTTCCACGGAGGCCAACTGGTCTTTGTCACCCAGCAGGATCAGGCTGGCGGTGAGCGGCACGGCGGCCAGCAGGCGGGCCATCATGTCGAGGTCGATCATCGAGGCTTCGTCCACCACCACCAGGTCCACGGCCAGCTCGGGCACGGCGTCCTGTGCCAGGTTGCTGCGCACTTGCAACAGTTTGTGCAGGGTGACGGCCTGGGAAGGGATGTGCTGCTGCATGGCAACGGGCAGCTTTTGCAGCGCCGAGGCAATTGATTCGCCCAGCCGGGCGGCGGCCTTGCCGGTGGGCGCCGCCAGCGCGATGCGCAAAGGCGTTTGCTCGCGCGCCGGATCAGATTGCAGCAGGGCCAGCAGTCGCACCACGGTGGTGGTCTTGCCGGTGCCGGGGCCGCCGGTGATGAGTGTGAAGCGTTTGCGGGCGGCCAGGGCGCAGGCCACTTTTTGCCAATCCGGGTCGGCGTTTGTGGAAGTATCTGCCGTGAAAAGTTGCGCCAGTGACTCGGTGAGATTGGCAGGCGCGGGGCAGGGCTGCGCCAGGCGAGTGGCAATCGAGACGAGGATGTGCTGCTCGGCCTGCCAGTTGCGGCGCAGGTACAGACGCTGGCCGTCCAGCACCAGCGGGCTGTTGGCGCCCTCTATCCAGGGCAGGCTGGCGGCGCAGTGGCGCAACTCGGGTCGGACCGTCGTCAAATCCAGACAGGCATGGCCGAGGCCGAACTGGTGGCTCACCCTGGCGGCCAGTTCACTGTGCAGCGGGTCAGGGCTGGATTGCACTTCTTGCAGAAATGCCACCAGCGCCCGGTCCAGCCCGGTCAACTCCTGGACTTCAACTGCGGGAAGTAATGCACTCATGAGGCCGTTTCCAAGGGTTCTGTGGGCGCCTGGCTGGTAGAGAACGCCACGTCGAGTGCCACGATCAGGGCTTTGGGCGGCCGGTCCAGATACAGCCCGGCGCCATGCTGGTCAATACCGCGCAGAAACAGATAGAGCGCACCGCCGACATGCAGGTCGTAGTCATAGCCAGGCAAGCGCGCCTTGAGCAGCCGGTGCAACGCCAGCAAATACAAGGTGTATTGCACGTCGTAGCGGTGCGCCAGAATCGCCTGCTGCAATTGCGCCGGTGCGTAGCCGGGCAGTTTGTTGGACTTGTAGTCGAGCACGTAGTAGCGGCCCTCAAACCTCAAAACCAGATCCATGAAACCGGTCAGCATGCCCTCCAGTTGCCGCGCCTGCATGCTTTGGCGTGGCTGGCCGGCCAGCACATGTTGCCCGATCAGGTGGTCAAGCCGGGCGCTGCCCAGCGACCTGACCGGCAAGCTGAAGGCCATTTCTGCCCAAAACTGGTCGGCGTTCAGCTCGCCCAAAACAAAAGGACTCGTCGCAGCCATTGGCAACGGCGTGCTGACGATGGCTGGCACCCAGGTGCCTAGCAAATCACATTCGGCGTCGTCGAGCTTGAGCCCTTGCGCCTTGCGTTTGACGATGGCTTGCCATTCTGTAGCTACTGCGCCGCCGGCGTCGGCCAGCGCGGCGGGCCAGCCGTTGTGCGCCTGCCATTCCAGCAGGTCATGCAGCAGGGTGCCGTACTGGCTGCCGGCCTTGAAGGCGTTGAATGGCAGGGGCAGCAGCTCGGGCTGGGCAGGGTCGTTGTCGCTGTGCATGGCGCTGTCGATCTGTGCATCGCCCAGGTGCTCGTCCAGTTCGGACCCGGCGTTCAGGGCCGGGGCCGCAGGCGCCACCTCACGCGTCAAGGCGCTGAAGCTGGCAGTCCACCAGCGGCTCATTAGTTGACGCTGGGGTGTGAGCGCGGGTTTCCAGTTTTTGTCGGGTGTCTCCGGGGTGTAGGCGGTGGCATCGGGCTCGGGGGCGTTTTGCACCCGGATGTGCTCCGAAGCCCAGCCTTGCAGGCACCGGGCCAGGTCACCAGGAGCCTGGCGGCCCAGCAGCGCCGACACGGCACTTTTGACTTTGGGCGACTTGCCATCCACATCGCCCCGGGTTTGGGCAATGCCGACCCAGACGGCCTGCTCGGCCCGGGTCAGCGCCACATAGAGCAGGCGGATGTCTTCGGCCAGCCGCAGCGCATCGTCCTGGCCGCTGTCGGCCGGCCGGTAGTTCGACACAAAAGGCAGGAACACCAATGGGTATTGCAGGCCCTTGGCCTTGTGCAGGGTGACGACCTGCACCAGGTCGGCATCGCTTTCAAGGCGCAGCTGCGCCGTGTCGCCATTGGCTTTCGGGTCGCGCAATTGGTCTTCAAGATAGCGCAGCAAGGCGCCTTCGCCCTGCAAACCCAGACTGGCGGTTTGCAGCAAATCACCCAGGTGCAGCAAGTTGGTCAGCTGGCGTTCGCCCTGCGTGCTGGCGGCGTCGCCCTGGTTGAGCAGCCGCGCGGGAATGGATTGCTCATGCAGCAGCTGGTGCAGCATCGGCAGGAAGCCCTGGCGCTGCCAGATTTTTTGCCAGTCATGAAAACGTTCGCTTAAAGCATCCCAGGCGACTTCATCCTGAAACAGGTTTTCAAGGTCGCTCCAGGGCAGTCCCCAGAGCGCGGTGGCCAGCGCCGCCCTGACGCATTGGGCGTCACGCGGATTGGCCACGGCCCGCAGAATGCGCCACAGGTCGGTCGCCTGTGGCGTGGCAAAGACACTGTCGCGCTCCGACAGGTAGACGCTGCGCACGCCACGGCTGGACAAGGCGTTGCGAATAGTGCGCGCCTCCACCCAGTTCTTCACCAGCACCGCCATGGCACCGGGCCGGGTGGCGCCGGCATTGAGCAAATGCACCATTTGCGTGGCAAAGACCTCGGCCAGCTGACGCAGCAGCACCGGCTTGCGCGGCATTTTGGTGGCTTGCAGGTGCCAGACCGTCATGGCGGCCTGGGGCTGGCCTGCCACTTGCAACGGCAGCACCTTGTCATTGCAGGCGGTGACCATCTCGTAGGGCACGTCACCAAAGGGTTTGACGGCGCGGGCAAACACATGGTTCACGGCCGCCACCAGGCCTTCGGTGGAGCGGAAGTTGCCCGCCAGGGTGTGGATCGCCCGGGCCTGCTGGCGCGCTGTCAGGTAGGTGGCGAGGTCGGCGCCGCGAAAGCTGTAAATGGCCTGTTTGGGGTCGCCGATCATGATCAGGCCGGTGCCTTGTGATGCCTCTTCTGACGTGCCATAAATTTTGGCCAGCGCGCCGTATTGCCAGGGGTCGGTGTCCTGAAACTCGTCGACCAGCGCCACCGGAAATTGCTGGCGAATGGCGTCAGCCAGGCGGCCATCCGGCGCCTGCAGCGCGTGGTAAAGGTGTTGCAACAGGTCTGAAAAATCGAACTGCGCCAACCGGGCTTTGGCCTGCCGGTAGGCCGCGCCCACCTCAAAGGCGGCGTGGGTGAGCAGCAGCTCGGCCACCGGGGGTTCCGCGTCAAGGTGCTCACACAAGGCCTCGATGTGGGCAAAAGCGAGGTGCTGGTCGGCCTCGCTCCAGCCTTTGTCCAGCAAGGCCTGGCGTGAAAACCGTTGCAGCAGCGTGATGGCTGCGCTCTGCGTTTTTTTGTCGAGCTCGCTAAAAGCGCCACCTTTGGCCCATTCAGCCAGCTTCACTGGCCAATCTGCCCGGTAAGCCTTCAGTTTTTTTGCGGCAATGGTGTCATTGAGCAGGGCAATCACTTGATCGGTGCAAGCGCCGCGCGCCAGGCTGTCAAGCGCCTGGCATTTGGTTTGCCAGACGGCCCAGTCACGGATCACCTCGGCGGGCGTCTGCCCGGGCGTGGTGGCTGAATGCGGCGCCT
This sequence comes from Rhodoferax sp., assembly GCF_023701345.1. GTDB lineage: Bacteria > Pseudomonadota > Gammaproteobacteria > Burkholderiales > Burkholderiaceae_C > Rhodoferax. Next base: position 29,013 of record NZ_JAMPXE010000016.1, read on the forward strand.
TGTCTTCGATGGCCCAGAGCGCGCCCAGTTGGTCCAGCAGCGCCTGCGGGGTGCTGCCCAGCGCCTGCAGGGCGCCCAGCTGGTCAGCAGACAGCGGGTAAAACCACTTGCGCCAGTAGTCTTGCACAGCAGTCAGTTTGAGTTGCTGGCTGTCTTCAACCCGGCTTTGCTGAAACAGGCTGGCGCTGTCAAAGGCGTGCGTTTTGAGCATCCGGCTGCTCCAGCCGTGGATGGTGAAGATGGCGGCTTCGTCCATCCACTGGGCGGCCATGTCCAGGCGAGCGGCGCAGGCCGGCCAATGGTTCGGGGGAATCTCGGCGTGCAGCTTGCGCAGGAAATCATCGACCTCAAAGCCTGCCTGCTCGCCGTGATGAAAATAACGCGCCGCTTGTGCCAGGCGCTCGCGGATGCGCCCGCGCAGTTCGGCGGTGGCGGCATCGGTGAAGGTCATGACCAGGATTTGCGGCGGGTACAAGCCCTGGTCGAGGTCGGTGCTGCCTGGCGCATGGCCCAGCACCAGGCGCACATAGAGCGCGGCCAGCGTCCAGGTTTTGCCGGTGCCAGCCGAGGCCTCAATCACCTGCAGGCCGGTGAGCGGCATGGTCAGGGGGTTGAGCTTGTTAATGTGAAATAACATCGTCATTGCGAACGAAGTGAAGCAATCCATGACTTCCGACTGCATGGACTGCCGCGCTTCGCTCGCAGTGACGGTCTTTTTTCATGCTTTGGGTTGGCTTGGATGCTATGACAGCCAGGCTCAGTCATTCTTGAATTCCTTCGTTGGGGCTCAGTTGAATGTACCGGGCCAGGTCGCCGTACAAGCGCTCGGCCCAGACTGGCAACTCGGCCTCGAGCTCGTCATAGCTCTCAAAAGCACGCGCCAGATAAGCCGACTCGGCGCGTTCACCGGCGCTGTGCGCGCCTTCAAAGACGGCAAGGGCCGCATCGTGCGGGTCTTTGGCTTCCTTGTCGGGTTGCTCAACGGCGAGCCGGGCAGCCTGCGCCCGGGCTTGCAGGTAGGCCCAGGCGGTTTTGCAGGCCACCGGCAGCGGGCGCTCCCAGGCCGCCAGATAGGCCGTGACCAGCCCTTGCAAAACGCGCAGGGCTTCGTCCCGGGGCAGGGGGGCCAAGATCACCTGGCCGTCCAGTCCCAATTGCACGCTGGTCAGCGGCATGGCGCTGGCGCAGGCCACCAGGTGTTGCAGCCACAAGCCAAGCACCACATGGGCGCGTGCCGTGCGGGTTTCCTTGTTGCCCTCCAGCACGGCGCCGACGCGCTGATGGCGCTGCAACCAGCCGGCATCTCCGCGGTAAAGCCCCTCCAGCGTGCCAGTGAGGCTGATGCCAGCCACCTGCAGGTCAATCGACTGCGCAGGCAGAGGGTCGGGGTAGCGCAGCGCCCATTCGCCTTGCCGATCCAGCACCACTTGCGTCTTTTCCTGCAGTTCAGTGGTGAGGCGCTGGCCAAAGGCGGCCATTGGCAAGCTGCCTGACAGTGTCAACTTTTCCAGGGCCGGCGCCATGTCAGCGGCGTCGAGCAAGGCCTGACCCGCCTGGTACTTCGCCAGGCCATTCAGGGTGAAGGGTTCCTCGGTTTGTTCAAGCTCCTCCAGCGTGTCAAGCCGGACCCGCAGGCGCGACTTGAAAAACACCTCGACCGGCTGGCGCAGCAGTTGCCGCAGGTCGGCCAGCGTAAGGCTGGTGGGGGCGGCCATGGCCGCTTGAGGCGAGTCCGGCGCTTGCGATGCCCGGGGTGTTGGCTGTTGATGCACCCGTGCCCAGTCTCTGGCATAGGTCCGATGCGGCGAATCCTGCAAAAAATAGGCTTGCGAGAACGCTTGCAGGGGCTGCTGCCGGGCTTGAATGGCAGGCTGCCAGCCCATCTGCAGGTAGTCCAGCAACTGCGCCACCAGCACCGAAGGCGGTTGTTCGCTGTTGTCGGTGGCGCGGTGGCCTTGCCAGCTGATGTAGAGCTTGTGCCGCGCCGACAAAATGGCTTCCAGAAACAGGTAGCGGTCGTCCTCGCGGCGCGAGCGGTCGCCCGGTCGCCAGCTCAAGTCCATCAGGTCAAAGTCGCGGGCGGCCTTTTGCCGCGGGTAGTCGCCGTCGTTCATGCCCAGCAGACAAATCACCTTGAACGGGATCGAGCGCATCGGCATCAGGGTGCCAAACTGCACGCCACCGCCAAAAAAGCGCTGCTGCAAACTGCTCTCTTCAAGCTGCGACAACCAATGCTCGCGCACGACATCGAGCGGCAGGGGGGTCTCAAGCTGGGCCGCGTCACAAGCCTGCAGCCACCCGTCCAGGGCGGCCAGGCAGCGCTGGACAAGCCGCTCGTCGGGGTCGTCAGCGGGAGCAAAAAAGCGCTCGATAATGCCGGCCAGAATGGGCCCCCACTGCGCCGGGGTTTTGCTGTCAGACAGTTCCTGCAGGGTTTGCTTGACCGCCCCGACCCAATCCAGCAAGGCGCTGATCACGGCGGCATCGAGCCCGTTCAGGGCCGCTTGCGGCAGGGTGGCGCCCCAGGGCGCACCGGCGCCCACGGCATAGCCCAGCAGCAGGCGCCGCAGGCCGAAGGCCCAGGTGTTCTGGTCCAGGCCAGACACGCCCGCGGGCACACCCCAGGCCATGCGGTGGCTGGCATCCAGGCCCCAGCGCACACCGGCCATGGCCAGCCAGTCGTGCAGTTGCGCCACGTCGGCCTCATCGATGCCAAAACGCTTGCGCAGCGCCGCCACTTCAAACAGACCCAGCCAGTCGGCCAGCGACAGCCGGGACGCCGGCAATGTCAAGAGCTGCTCCAGCGCCTGCACCAGCGGCGACTGGCGCGGCGTGGTGTCTGCCACCGAATACGGAATGTGCCGGGCCTGTCCCGCGGCAAAGCGGCCAAAGACCGCCTGAATGTGGGGCGCAAACGCCGCCATGTCGGGCACCATCACCATCACATCACGCGGCTGCAGGGCCGGGTCGGCGTCAAACCAGGCCAGCAGCCGGTCGTGCAGCACTTCCACTTCGCGCTGTGCGCCGTGGCAGGTGACGAGGCTGATACTGTCGTCGTCTGGCCGTGCGTCACGTTTGGCGTCCAGCATGCCGTGTGCGGGCTGGAGGTTCAAAATGCCCGACTGCAGCTGGTTCAACAGCGTCGGCTGCTCCAGCCCGGCTGCCGGGTCGACAAACACATCCACCCGGTTCATGCGTTGCCGGTACAGCGCCACATTGTCAAAGTCGTCGAGCAGATGCAGGTAATCGCGGCCTTGTTTGCCCCAGGAGGCCAGCAAGGGATGGCTGTCGCCGGGCTGCGGCCTGGCGGCTTGCCGGTGGCGCAGCTGGGTGCGCAAGGGGTCATGGCCGGCCACGATATCGCCCCAGTAATGCTGACACGGGTTTTGCACCAGCATCAGGACCTGGCAGACCTGACCCAGTTGCGCCAAGGCCTCGACCGTTTGCATTGGCAGGGACGAAATGCCGAACACCACCAGGCGCGGCGGCAAGCCCCCCGGGCGCTGGCCGGTGGCCTGGTTGTGCGCCAGTTGCGACTTGAGTGCGGTCATGAAGCGGGCATGCACACTGGCGCGTGAGGCATCGGCCAGCATAGGTCCCACATCGGCCCGCAGGTCGCGCCACAGCTGGGCTTGCCAGGCGTGGGCTTCTGCCAGCGTGCCAGGCTGGCCATCGTGGCCGCGCAGCACGTCGTGGCTGGCCGCCCAGTCCGCCAGCCAGTCGGCGCGGTAGCTTTGGTAGGCGTCGAAGACGTCCGCCACCTGCAGCGCCAGCTGGTAAAGCTTGCGGCCATCGGCATCCAGCGCCAGGTAACGCTGCAGCGGCGCATATACCAGCTGGCTGGTCGCCAGTTCGGGCAACAAGCGCATCAGCCGCCAGACCAGATGGCTCTTGTCAAACGGCATGTGCGTCGGCACGGCATGCGCGCCCAGCACACTGCGGTAGACCTGCCACAGGTAGCCGCTGGGCAATTCCAGCCGGGTGGCGGCGCAAATACCCAGGGCGCCATCGTCAGCCAGCGCCATCTCCAGCCAGTGCTTCATGCCGTTGCTTTGCACCAGAATCACTTCAGGCGTCAGTGGCGGCAGCGGCTGGGCACGCAGGAACTCGGTGAGCAGGTCGCGCAGGTCTTCCAGGCGGTTGCCGTGCAAGACCATGAAACCGGGCGGGTACGGGGTGGCGCTCACCTCATGCGTGTGGGTGCTCATGTTGAAGTGCTGCTGCGTGATAAAGCGTTGGCGATGGTTCGGGCCAGCAGTGGTCCGAAGCGCTCAATTTCATCCAGCGGGGCGTAGCCGTAGCCAATGATCAGGCCGCGCAGCCGGGTTTGTTGCAGACAGTACGCTGAGAGCGGGCGCACTGTCAGTCCGAGCTTGCCGATGTGTTGCGCCAGCGCCCTGTCGTCCAGGGTGTCGGGCAGGCGCAGGCACAGATGCAGGCCTTGTTCGGCCCCGGTGATCTGGGCTTGCGGGCCCAGGCAGGGCTGCAGCGCCGCCAGCAGGCTGGCGCGCCGCTGGGCGTAACTTTGCCGCGCACGGCGCAGGGCGCTGGCGAAGTGCCCCATGTCGATGAATTCGGCCAGCGCGGCCTGCACCGGCATTTGTCCGGGCCGGTTGAGGTCGTAGTGGGCGCGCTTGAAAGCTGCGGCCAGGCCTTTGGGAACCACCATGTAGCCCAGTTTGAGGCCCGGATAAAGCACCTTGGAAAACGAGCCCAGGTAGATCACGCGCTGGTCGGTGTCGAGGCCGGCCAACGAGGAAATGGGCGGTCCGCTGAACCTGAATTCACTGTCGTAATCGTCTTCCAGGATCCAGGCCTGGTGCTGGCGCGCCAGCGACAAAATCTGGTGGCGCCGGGGCAGCGACATCACCGCACCGGTCGGGTATTGGTGCGACGGCGTGACATAAATCAGGCGCGGTGGGGCTGCATCATCGCTGGCTTGAGGGGCAATGCCCTGGTCGTCCACCGGCACGCTGTGCAGCGTCAGGCCGGTGGCAATGAAGGCTTTGACGGCACCCCAGTAGGCCGGGTCTTCGAGCCAGACCGTGTCGGCGTGGCTGGCCAGCAATTGGGCGCACAGCGCCAGCGACTCCTGGGTGCCGCTGGTGATGATGACTTGTTCAATGTCCAGCGGCACGCTGCGAAATATCCGCAGGTAATCTGCCACGGCGCGGCGCAGTGGTGCGTAGCCGCCCGAGCTGCTGTAGTCGAGCATGTCGGGGTAGGTCATGCGCCAGTGCTTGTTTTGCAGGCGTTGCCAGAGCGTCACAGGAAATGCGCTGAAATCGGCAATGCCCGCCGTAAAAGGCTGGATTTCAAGGTCGGAGGCGCAAAAGCTGCTGCTTAAGCGCAGGCCGCGGGCCGACAGGGTGGCGTGTCGTTCGGGTGTGCCACGCTGGCGTTGTGCAGCCAGCCGGGGCACGTTGTCGCTGACAAAGGTGCCGCTGCCGATATGGCTGACCAGATAACCTTCCACGGTCAATTGGTTGATGGCGGCGACCACGGTGTTGCGTGACAGTTGCAGGTCCTGGGTCAGGTCGCGGCTGGAGGGCAGGCGCTCGCCGGCAGCGATTTTGCCGTCCAGAATGGCACGCCGCAGCGCCTCGTACAGTTGCCGGTGCAGCGGCAACCTGGCGGGCTGGTTCAGGCGGGCGATCTCAGTCAGTAACAGTTCCGAGAGCATAAGGCGGCAGAAGTGGCACCATGTGGCAGGTTTAAATGGTTCTGATTGTGAACCAATTTAGGGCTCACAATGGTTCTTGATGCAACGCGCACAATACGCACAATAGCTGGCACGTTTCACCCTGGAGCAAACCATGAATCCCAAGAAGTCCATGAATTTCAATGATTTGGAGCAGTGGCTCAACGAGCGCCGTGTGACCGAGGTGGAGTGCCTGGTGCCCGACCTGACCGGTGTCGCACGGGGCAAAATCCTGCCCCGTGGCAAGTTCACCGAAGACCGGGGTATGCGCCTGCCGCAGTCCGTGGTGGCCATGGGTGTGACCGGCGAATTCCCCGAAAGCGGTCCTTATTACGATGTCATCGACCCCACCGACAAGGACATGCAGTTGCGCCCGGACCCGTCTACCGTGCGCATTGTGCCGTGGGCCACCGACCCCACGGCGCAGGTGATTCACGATTGTTTTGACCACAAGGGCAACCTGGTGCCGTTTGCGCCGCGCAGCGTGCTGCGCCGGGTCTGCGACCTGTTTGCCGCCGAGGGCTTGAAGCCGATCGTCGCGCCCGAGCTGGAGTTTTACCTGACCGCCCGCAACACCGACCCCAACACGCTGCTGCGCCCGCCGATTGGCCGCAGTGGCCGCAGCGAGACCTCGCGCCAGGCCTACAGCATTGACGCCGTCAACGAGTTCGACCCGCTGTTCGAAGAAATTTATGATTTCAGCGACAAGATGGAACTCAACGTGGACACGCTGATTCACGAAATCGGTGCCGGGCAAATGGAGATCAATTTTTTCCACGCCGAGCCGCTGGGCCTGGCCGACGAGGTTTTCTTTTTCAAGCGCACGGTGCGCGAATCCGCGCTGCGCCATGACATGTACGCCACCTTCATGGCCAAGCCGATTGCCGGCGAGCCCGGCAGCGCCATGCACGTGCACCAGAGCATTCTGGATGTGACCACCGGCAAGAACATCTTCAGCAACGACGACGGCACGCCGTCCGAGGCCTTCATGCATTACATCGGCGGCCTGCAGCGCTACATACCGGCGGCCATGGTGCTGGTGGCGCCCTATGTCAACAGCTACCGCCGGCTGTCGCGCAATACCGCCGCGCCGATCAATATCGAATGGGGCTACGACAACCGCACCGTCGGCATTCGATCGCCGATCTCCTCGCCTGAAGCGCGCCGGGTCGAGAACCGCGTGATTGGCGCCGATGCCAACCCCTACGTCGCCCTGGCCATGACCATGGCCTGCGGTTACCTGGGGCTCAAGAACAAGATCAAGCCCAAGGCCGAGATGAAGGGCGACGCCTACCTGTCGCCCTACGCGCTGCCGCGCAGCCTGGGTGAGGCGCTGGACTGGCTGCGCCGCGAATCCGACCTGCACGAGGTGCTGGGCAAGGAATTCATCACCGTGTACTCGGAAATCAAGGAGCTTGAGTTCGACGAGTTCATGAAGGTGATTTCGCCCTGGGAGCGCGAGCATCTGTTATTGCACGTGTAACGCACCATTTCTCTCCCAGCCCATCGTTGAATCAAGGATCGCCACCATGACCGCTTTGACCACTTTGACGCCTTCGCAGCCCCTATCCACGCAAGAAATTCAGGCGCTGGACAGCGCGCATTTCATCCACCCGTTCACTGATCACGGCGACCTGGCCACGCGTGGCGCGCGCGTCATTGTCAAATCCGAGGGCATTTATGTCTGGGATTCCGAAGGCGAAAAACTGCTTGATGCCATGAGCGGCCTGTGGTGCGTCAACGCCGGTTACGGCCGCAAGGCACTGGCGCAGGCAGCGTACGACCAGATGCTGACACTGCCGTTCTACAACAGCTTTTTCCAGACCACCAACGTGCCCGCCGTCAAGCTGGCCACGCGTCTGGCCGCGCTGGCGCCCAGGGTGGGCGACCGCAGTTTCGAGCATGTTTTTTACTCCAGCAGCGGCTCCGAGAGCAATGACTCCAACGTGCGCATGGTGCGCCGCTACTGGGACCTGCTGGGGCAACCGCAGCGCAAGGTGATCATCAGCCGCCTCAACGCCTACCACGGCAGCACCATGGCCGGGGCTTCGCTGGGCGGCATGAGCGGCATGCACGCGCAGGGCGATTTGCCGATTCCCAACATCACGCACATCGAGCAGCCCTACTTCTTCGAGAACGGCTTGCCAGGGGAAACCCAGGATGCGTTTGGTCTGCGTGCAGCCGGTTGGCTGGAAGAAAAAATTCTGGCGCTGGGTGCCGACAAGGTCGCGGCCTTCATTGCCGAGCCGATCCAGGGGGCGGGCGGTGTCATCATTCCGCCGGCCAGCTACTGGCCCGAAATCCAGCGCATTGTGGACAAATACGGCATCCTGCTGATCAGCGATGAGGTGATTTGTGCCTTTGGCCGCCTCGGCCACTGGTTTGCCTATGAGAAATTTGGCTACAAACCCGATCTGGTGACTTTTGCCAAGGCCGTCACCAGCGGCTACATTCCGCTGGGTGGCGTCATGGTGGGCAACCGCGTGGCCCAGGTCTTGATTGAAAAAGGCGGCGAGTTCAACCACGGTTACACCTACAGCGGCCACCCGGTGGCTTGTGCCGTGGCGCTGGCCAATCTGGACATCATGGAACAGGAGCAACTGCCGCAACGCGTCAGGGACGATATCGGCCCGTATCTTGCCCGATGTTTCGAGGGCATCGCCGAGCACCCGTTGGTGGGTGTGACCGAAACCTGTGGCTTCACTGCGGGCCTGGTGCTGGTCAGGAACAAACGGACCCGGGAGCGGTTTGCCGGTGATCTTTCGGTGGGCATGATCTGCCGGCGCCATTGTTTCCAGAACGGCCTGATCATGCGTGCGGTGGGCGACCGCATGATCATTGCACCACCGCTGACCATGACCCATGCGGATATTGATGAAATGATGCGCCTGATTCGTCTGGCGCTGGACCTGACACAGCAGGAATTGACCCAAAAAGGCTTGATTTGACTGATAGATCGAAAAATTTGTCTGGTCTGGTTTTTGCTAGCCTTAAACTACCGATCCCCTTCACCATTTTCTCTTCCCGGAGTGTTCCCATGATGAAAAAATACCTTTGGTCGTTTGCGCTTTCTGCTATCGTTTTGGCAGGCTGCGGCAAAAAAGAGGAGCCGCCAGTGGCCGCTCCGGCCCCCGTGGCGAGTGCACCCGCCCCGGTGGCGGTCAACACCGAAGAAAAAGTGCTCAATATCTACAACTGGCCCGACTACGTTCCCGAGGGCATGATCGCCACGTTCGAGAAAGAAACCGGTATCAAGGTGAATTACGACA
>NZ_JAMPXE010000136.1 GCF_023701345.1 Rhodoferax sp.
AACGCTCAAGCAGTGCTTCCAGGCTGGCATCGTCCAGGCGGTGCAAGTTCAAAATATCGGCGCGGAACAACAGTGCTTTGTTGGTGTTGTCCCAGATCAAATCTTCTACCGGATACACCTCCGAATAACCCGGCACCAGGATGCGGCAGGCCGTGGCGCCGAGTTGGTCATAGACCGCCATGTAGACTTCTTTGCCCATGGCTTCGAGAATGCCGAACAAGGTCGCGGCTTCCTCGGCATTGGAGTTGTCACCCTGGCCGGAAAAGTCCCACTCGACAAAATTGAAATCCGCTTTGGCACTGAAAAAGCGCCAGGACACCACGCCGCTGGAGTCGATGAAGTGTTCAACAAAGTTGTTTGGCTCCGTTACGGCGTTGCTGTTAAAGGTGGGCCGAGGTAAATCGTTGAGGCCTTCAAAACTGCGCCCCTGCAGCAATTCCGTCAGACTGCGTTCCAGCGCTACTTCCAGGTTTGGGTGCGCGCCAAACGAGGCAAAGACACCGCCGGTGCGCGGGTTCATTAAAGTCACGCACATCACCGGGTAGGTCCCGCCCAGCGATGCATCTTTCACCAGCACCGGAAAGCCCTGCTCTTCCAGGCCCTGAATGCCGGCCAGAATGCCAGGGTATTTCGCCAGCACTTCGTGTGGCACGTCAGGCAAGGCGATTTCACCTTCCAGAATTTCGCGTTTTACCGCCCGTTCGAAAATCTCCGACAGGCATTGCACTTGCGCTTCGGCCAGCGTGTTACCGGCACTCATGCCATTGCTCACAAAGAGGTTTTCGACCAGGTTGGACGGGAAATACACCACCGCGCCGTCGGATTGGCGCACATACGGCAGTGAACAGATACCGCGCTGCACATTGCCCGAGTTGGTGTCGACCAGATGCGAGCCACGCAGCTCGCCATCGGGGTTGTAAATCTGCAGGCAGTACGCATCCAGGATCCCGACCGGCAACGCATCTTTACGGCCAGGCTTGAACCAGCGCTCGTTGGGGTAATGCACAAACGCTGCGTTGGCGATGTCTTCGCCCAAAAACGCACCCGCGTAGAAATGGTTGTTATTCAGGCGCTCGATATATTCTCCCAACGCCGACGCCAACGCGCTTTCCTTGGTCGATCCCTTGCCATTGGTAAAACACATTGGCGAGTGCGCGTCGCGGATATGCAGCGACCATACATTGGGCACCAGATTGCGCCACGAAGCGATTTCAATCTTGATGCCCAAGGCCGCCAGAACGCCCGACATATTGGCGATGGTTTGCTCAAGTGGCAGATCCTTGCCGGCGATATAGGTGCTCGCTTCAGAAGCCGGCGCCAAGGTCAGCAAGGCCTGGGCATCGGCATCCAGATTCTCTACTTCTTCAATCACAAACTCGGGGCCGGCTTGCACCACTTTTTTTACCGTGCAACGGTCGATGGAACGCAAAATGCCCTGCCGGTCTTTGGCAGAGATATCTGCCGGCAACTCGACCTGAATCTTGAAAATCTGCTGGTAGCGGTTTTCGGGATCGACAATATTGTTCTGCGACAGGCGGATGTTTTCGGTCGGAATATGGCGGGTGTCGCAGTACAGTTTCACAAAGTAAGCCGCACACAAGGCCGATGAAGCCAGAAAGTAATCGAACGGACCTGGCGCCGAACCATCGCCCTTGTAGCGGATAGGCTGGTCGGCCACCACCGTGAAGTCATCGAACTTGGCTTCAAGACGAAGCTTGTCGAGAAAGTTGACTTTAATTTCCATGTGGGAATTCCAAAATAGTGCTGAAGATGATGAGCCTTGCGTTTCGGGGCCGTCGTCTTTGTCATGAAGCCTGACGGCCTGCGCCGATCAACGGGGTGGCTGCGACCAGGACGCGGCTGACAAAGGGTCGTCTACCCTGAGTACGCACGATCAAAAGTCGGGACTGAGGCGACTATAGATGAGGGCCGGCCGGGATTCATGTCATTCACGGCAAAAAGTGAGTTAACCAGGCGCTTCGTCAAGAACAAAGCACACCGGGCACGCGTGATGGCCGGCTCCCGATGCAAACCGCCACCTTCGGCTTCTGACTGAGTCGAACTGAGTAACCGGCAAGCTGTGCCTGTCGTGAGCGACTCGTTACGCTGCACAGCCGCAATACGTCACGCTCCAAAACGGTCAGTTAACCTTGTTCGCCCGGTTCGTTTTTCCATTGAAACATTCTGTGGCTGCTTGCCCGAACGTGTCAGTTTGAGGTGTCAGACGCATGGGCCTTTGACCCCCGCATCAGCGTCAGCGCCAGCAGCGCCGATGCCACCATCAGCAGCAAACTCACCGCGTTGAGCACCGGCGTGGCGCCTTCGCGCATGCGGCCGTACATCATCACGGTCAGCGGCGCGTCCGAGCCGACCAGCATCAGCGTGGTGTTGAAGTTCTCGAAACTCATCAGGAAGGAAATCGCTGCCGAGCCGATCAGCGCGGGTTTGAGGTACGGCAGGGTGATGGTCCACAGCACGGCGGCACGGGACGCACCGAGGTTGTAGGCAGCTTCTTCGAGCGTGACATCGAAGCGTTTCAGGCGCGCGCTGATGGTCAGGGTGGCGATTGAGACGATGTACGCAAACTGGCCCAGCACCACCAGCGGCAGGCCCGGGCGCAAAAATTCCAGCTCCAGGCCCCACAGGTCATCGGCCAGGTTGGCAATGCGGCTGGCAAAAGCCAGGATCGAGATGCCCAGGATCACGCCGGGGATCACCAGCGGCGCCAGCATCAGCAGGCTCAGTGCCTGCTTGCCGCGAAACTGGGTGCGCTCGATCAGGAACGCGTTGGCGGTACCTACCAGCACCGACAGGCCCGTGACCCAACTCGCCACCACCACGCTGGTCCACAGGCTGCCGAGCATGGCGCGGTCGGCAAACAGGCCGCGTCGCGTGGATTCTGCACCGCCAAAAAACCAGTCCAACGTGAAGCCGCGCCAGGGTGGCGCCGGGTAGGGTGCGTCGTTGAAGGCGAACACCGCCACCACCACCAGCGGCAGAAACAGGAAGGCAAAAAAAGCCACGCCATACACCACCGTGCTGATGCGAAGCCAAGCGGGGCGGGGCAGGGATGCGATCATGACCGCTGCATCACTTCGCCAAACTTTTGCCCTGACAGTTTCAAGCCGGCCCAGACGATGGCCGTGGATAGGCCGAGCAGCAAAAAGCCAAAGGCCGCACCCTGTTCCCAGTTGAAACGGGTGATGAACTGGGTGTAGATCTGCTCGGTGAACCACTGCGAGTTTTTGCCACCCAGCAGCGTTGGCGTCAGGTAGTTGCCAAGCGTGAGCATGAACACCACGATGCAGCCCGCCACGATGCCCGGCGCGGCGTGCGGGATGACGATTTGCCGCAAGATGGACCAGCCGTTGCCGCCGAGGTCGTAGGCGGCTTCGATGAGTGAGTCGTCCAGGCTCTCCAGCGCGCTAGTCAAAGGGATCACCATGAACAGCATCGATGTGTAAACCAGCCCGACCAGGATGGTGGCGTCGTGGTAAAGCATTTCCACCGGCGCCGGCGTGACGCCGAGGCTCACCAGCAGCGCGGGCAGCACGCCGGATTCGCGCAGCAAGATCATCCAGCCCAGCGTGCGCACGGTTTCACTCACCCAGAACGGGATCAGGCACATGACAAACAGCAGGGACTTGTTGCGGCCTCGGGCAATTTTGGCGATCGTCCACGCCACCGGGAAGGCCATCAGCAGCGTGATGGCGGTGGCCACCATCGACATCAGCGCGGTGCGCACAAAGGTGTGCCAGTAGAGCGGCTCTTCGACAAAGGTGGCGAATTGCGCCAGGCTGGGTTCGTACACGCGCGGCGCCACGCGGGCACGCAGCGACAAAATGCCCAGCTCCACATGCGGCAGCACGATCAAGCCCACCAGCCACAGCAGCGCCGGCGCCAGCAGCAATAGCAGCATGAGGCGGACTTGGATACGGGGTGACGAAGGATTGACCATGTTGAAACTGTGATGGTGTCATTGCGAGGAGCAAAGCGACGTGGCAATCCACGACCCCCTGGATTGCCGCGCTACGCTCGCAATGACAGACATTGGCGCAGGTCGCATGGGTTCAACTGGCAAAACACACCGCCCGTTGCGGATCAAAGCCGAAGGCCACGGTTTCGCCGATGCTCAGGTCGGCAAACTCGCCGGTCTGCGGCAAGGCGATGCGAAAGACGGTGCCCGAGTGCGCCTCACGCAATAGCACGGCGGAGTTGGCGCCGTCAAACAGCAGGCTGTCCACGCGGGCGCTAAAACTCGGCAAACCGGCATCCATCAACACGGCGGCATCACGCGCCAGGCGCGCCACCTCGGGTCGCACAAACGCCTCGACCGCATCGCCTGGGCTCACTTGGCCGATGGCGCGTGCCGGAATCACCAGGCCCTCGGCACTGGTCACGGTCACTTCCAGGCCATCGATGCGCGTTGCGACTCCGGCAATGCGGTTGTTGGCACCCACAAAGCCCGCCACAAACGGCGTTTGTGGTTCGTAATAGAGTTGCTGCGGTGTGCCGACCTGCTCGAAACGGCCATGGTTCATCACCGCCACATGGTCCGACAGCACCAGCGCTTCGGACTGGTCATGCGTGATGTAGACAAAGGTGGTGCCAAACGCTGCCTGCAAAGCTTTGAGCTCGATCTTCATGTGCTCGCGCAGCTTCAAATCGAGCGCCCCCAGCGGTTCGTCGAGCAGCAGCAGCGTGGGCTCCAGCACCAGGCTGCGGGCAATCGCCACGCGCTGTTTTTGCCCGCCCGAGAGCTGGTCCACTCGCTTGTCTTGCGCACCGGCCAGGCTGACGCGCTCCAGCATCTCGCCGACACGGCGCTTGATGTCGCCCTTGGCGACACCGCGCCGCGCCAGCCCGTAACCGACGTTGTCGCCCACGTTCATCATCGGAAACAGCGCCAGGTGCTGGAACACCATGTTGACTGGGCGCTGGTTGGGCGGCACGCCGTGCATGGCTTTGCCGCCGATCCGGATGTCACCGGCGTCAGGGCTCAAAAAGCCGGCAATCATGCGCAGCAAGGTGGTCTTGCCACAGCCCGAGGGGCCGAGGATGGAAAAGAAGCTGCCGCGCGCGACGTTGAACGAGAGCTCGTCCACCGCGCGGAAAGCACCATAGTGCTTGGCCACGCGAGTGGCCTGCAGGTCAGGCTGTGTCGCCAAATTAGTTGGCCGCCTTGATGCGGTCCAGCACGCGGCCCTCGATCTCTTCAATGCCGGCGGGCACGGCGGGGTACCACTTGACGTTTTTCAGCGCGGCTTCCGGGAAGCTGGCGGCAAACTGGGCTTTCAGCTTGGCATCCATCAACTGGTCAGCCCCTTTGGAACCGGTGAAGTTACCAGCCGCACTGGCCACGCGGGCCGCAATTTCGGGGCGCATGTTGAAGTTGATCCAGGCGTAAGCCGCGGCGTCGTTCTTGCCCTTGGCCGGCAGGGCAAAGGTGTCGATCCAGCCTAAAGCGCCGGACTTGGGCGCGATGAACTGGATTTCGGCCTTCTCGCCATTGAGCTTCCAGCCGCCCGTGTCCCACATCATGGCGCCGACGATTTCACCCGTGCGCATGCCGTTGAGCAACTGGTCCTTGTTGTCCCAGAAGAACTTCAGGTTGGGCTTGCAGGCGATCATGGTCTTGCCCACGTCATCCATCAGAGCCGCGTAGGCCTTGGGGTTGCCGTACAAGGCAAACGGGTCTTTGCCCGCAGCAAAGGCAAAGGCCAGCAAGGTCGGGCGTTTCAGGCGCACGGCGGTCTTGCCCTTGACATCGGCACGGCACAGGTCCGGGTAGTCGGCCATCTTGGTGAGGCTGGTGTTGACCACCAGGCCATCGGTGCCCCAGATGTGCGGCAGGCCGTACACCTTGCCCGCCAGCGTGGTGTTTTTCTTGGTGGCTTCCAGCATCGAGGGAATGAACAGCTCACTTTTCAGCTTGCCCAGGTCCATCGGCTTGTAAATGCCAAACTCCTGTTGCGGACCCGTGATGCGGTCTTGCGACGGCTGGGCCAGATCGAAGCCGGCGCCACCCGTGGCGCGCAGCTTGGAGATCATCTCTTCGTTGTTGGACAGGGTGATCTCGACCTTGTAGCCGCTTTCTTTCTCGAACTGCGCCACCACGTCAGCGGGCGCGTAATCAGCCCAGGTCAGCAGGCGCAGGGTTTTTTCCTGGGCCATGGCAGAGCCAGCGACACCGAGGGTGACAACGCCGGCAGCGATCAGTGAGTAACGCAATTTCATGGTGCATCCTTGAGGTGGTTCAATGGGGTCTTGAAAACGAATCAGGCACACGGGCCTGAGGTGGCCATGCTATGTCAATCAAGTGACATTTTGATGTCAGTCGTGCACAGCGGTCAAGGGCACGACCCATGTGGTGCTGGACGCCCCCGCCGGTCTGTACGGCAAGCGGCTCAAGGAGATTTTCAGGCGCGCCCACAAGGTGGTGGTGCCGTTGCAGCCCAGCGTGTTCGACGTGCCGCCCGAGCGCGTGGCGCGGGACCTGGCCCAGTGGCAACCCATTTGCCGCTGGCTGGATCAATAGCGGGTCGCTGGCATGGGCGGGTTGTAGAGGTGGTCGCAATTTGCGACCACCTCACCCCAAATGCTTGCCCACGATCCCGGCCAGCTCAAACATGGTCACCTGCGGTTTGCCAAAGACGGCCAGCAACTTGTCGTCGGCGTTGATGGCGCGCTTGTTGGCGCCGTCCTGCAAGTTGTTGGCCTTGATGTAGTCCCACAGTTTTTTGATGACCTGGGCGCGAGCGATGGGCTCGGCGCCAATCACGGCGGCCAGCGCGGCGCTGGGCGTTGAGCCCGCGCTGCCTGCGCTGGGTGCCTTGCGCGGTGCTTTTGCGGTGGCTGTTTTGGCCACTTTTTTGGCCGGCGCTTTCACCGCTTTTTTCGTGACTGGGGCTTTTGTCGGGGTGGCCGCTCTGGCCGCCACCGCCACCTTGGTCAAGGGTGTTGCAGCCGTTTTGCGCGGCGGGAACTTGCTGGGGGCAAATTCGAAGTTCACCTTGCCCGCTGCCGGGTCCCAGGCCAGCATGGCCTTGAAGGCGCGCCGGGTGCGCATCGACACAAACTTGTCGAGCAAATCGGTCTTGCCGGTGGCCAGCAGCTTGACCATCTGCTCGCGCTCGATCGGTTGCTGCAGAATGATCTGGCCGGTCTTGAAGTCGCAGCTCGGTGTGGCTTGCGCGTGTGTCGGCACCGACTTTTCACAGACATAATTTTTACCGTGCTCAAACACCTGGGCGCCGCATTTGGGACAGGCACCGAGGCTGGTTTGCTTTGAGAAGTCGATCAGCTCGCCCGATTCCTCGCCGTTCTTGTCGTCGCCAAAGTCAAATTCCAGCTTGTAGTTCTTGCTTTCTTCATCAAACTTGATGACCATCTCGGCAGTGAACGGCCAACCGGCCTTGGAGCGGAACCCGCTTAAGGGGCCGATCTTGCGGTCGCGCAAGAACTGCTCGACCTCGGCCAGCTCGAAGGTCCGCCCCGCCGGTGTTTTGCCAAAGGAAAAACCGCAGCCGTCGCTTTTACCGTCGGCGCCGGTGCAGGCGTAGCGGCGGTAGTTTTCCTTGACGACGCCGCCGCAGTTGGGGCAGGGCGTGTGCAGCGTGGCGTAGTCGCCCGGCACCGTGTCGCGGTCGTATTCCTTGGCTTTTTTGACCATGCGCTCGGTCATGGCGGCAATCTCGGCCATGAAGGTTTCGCGCTTGAGCTTGCCGTGCTCCATTTGCGCCAGCTTAAATTCCCACTCGCCGGTGAGCTCGGCTTTGGTGAGCTCCTGCACGTCGAGGCCGCGCAGCAGCGTCATCAACTGGAAGGCTTTGGCCGTCGGTATGAGTTCGCGGCCTTCGCGGTGCATGTAGGCCTCGGAGATCAAGCCTTCGATGATGCTGGAGCGGGTGGCGGGGGTACCCAGGCCTTTTTCCTGCATGGCCTCGCGCAACTCGTCGTCTTCCACGGTTTTGCCAGCGCCCTCCATGGCGCCGAGCAGGGTGGCCTCGGTGTAGCGCGCCGGCGGCCGGGTTTTCAGGGCCTTGGGGTCCACCGCTTCGGC
>NZ_JAMPXE010000137.1 GCF_023701345.1 Rhodoferax sp.
ATGTAACGGATGAAGTCGGTCAGCGGTTCGAGCAGGGCCTCGACGGGACGAAAGGCACCAATCAACAGACCCAGCGGCAGTGCCAGCGCGGCCGACAGCGCAAAACCGGCCGCAACACGGTAGGTGCTGATGAGCGCATCACCGGCCAGGTCGTCTTCCAGCAACCAAGTGACCAAACGCGTCAACACATTCCATGGGCCGGGCAGGAACATCGGATCCACCCAGCCCGAGGCGGACAACATCGCCCAGGCGGCAAACGGAATGAACAAACCCAGGAGAGCGAACAGCCAGTATTGGCGGCGCGACAACTGGCCTGCAATGCGCCAGATGCCTGGCCGGGCCGGGTGCGAAAAGGTGTCTGTCATGCGGGCTCCGGTGGTGGAAGAAACAAAGCAAGAGAGGACGGCGCAGCACACCATCTCCTCCCGGGCTTTTGTCCCTCCGTGGAGCCGCAACGATCGCGGCCGACAGCTCTCGGACCAGACAGCGCCAAAAAATTTGGCGCCCGGAACCCTAGCGGTCTAGCAAGTCAAGCGGCGTGCCATGCACAGCGCCCTCTCTTGGATTTAACTAAGCAACTTGGATGCCAGGTTTCTATGCCAACGTGCCTCGTCCTCTTGTCATCACATGCCTTGATTTGCACCAAATTGGTGATCTGGCACGATTGCAGTGCATCTGCAGCAGGCTTACCGAGAGCGGCGGCCCGGTCAGGGACTTGCTGGGTGCGCCATTGCACAGACGGGTGGGACGGCGCGGAATATGCTTGAAAGAATTCAACTGTCGTCCAGTCCAGCACGTCAATTCCATGCCAACCCACACTGATGAGAGCCCGCCCAACATGAACATCCAGCTTGAAAAAAATGACTCCTTCGGCGTCATGCCACAGGGTCAAGAACAGCACCCGGTGACCCCCATTCGCCTGCGTGTCGGCTTTGAAATGGCATACGACTGCCCCGCCCCCACGCCGATGATTCTGGCGCTGAACATTCACCATTCGCGCGCGAATGACCTGGTGTTCCCGGATATTTTGCTCACGAAACCGCCGGTGCCGATCTCAGCTTACCGCGACCTGTTCGGTAACTGGTGCAGTCGCGTCGTCGCGCCGGCCGGGCGCTTTGTGCTGCGCACCGATGCGCTGCTCAATGACACAGGCGAGGCCGACATCGTGGCCCCATGGGTCACGCAGACACCGGTCGAGCACTTGCCCGAATCGGTGCTGGTCTATCTGCTGGGCAGCCGTTATTGCGAGACCGACCAACTCTCTGAAATAGCCTGGCGGCAGTTTGGCACGGGCCCCACCGGCTGGGCACGGGTGCAGGCGATCTGTGATTTTGTGCACCAGCGCATCGAATTTGGCTACCACCATGCCCGGCGCACGCGCACCGCCTGGGAGGCTTTCAACGAAGGCCACGGCGTCTGTCGGGACTATGCCCATCTGGCCATCGCCTTGTGCCGCTGCATGAACATTCCGGCGCGTTACTGCACGGGTTATCTGGGTGACATCCGCATCCCGCCTATTCCGGGCCCGATGGATTTTGCCGGCTGGTTTGAGGCTTATCTGGGCGAGCGCTGGTACACCTTCGATGCACGCAACAACACACCGCGCATTGGCCGTGTGCTCATGGCCCGCGGTCGTGATGCCTGCGACGTGGCACTGGCCAGCACATTCGGACCCAACACCCTGCAGCGCTTCGAGGTCTGGGCCGATGAAGTTGCCGTGGTTTGACTGTAGAGGTCGGTCTCACACCTCGCGAGCGCTGCAGGCCCATTCCAGAATCTGCCAGGGTTCCGCGCATGCCGGGCTGTTGATGCTGGCTTGCGTGTCCTTGTGTTGACGCACGGCAAAAGGAACACGGACACCTTGCCGCGCCGGCAAGGTCGATTGCTCAATGGTCCAATAACCCGCCTCCAGTGTGCCGAAAGAAATCTCAAAATCCAGCAGCGCGGCAGCATGCTCGGGGTGTTTGACCATCACATCAACCAGGGTTTGCCCGGCTTGTGTGCCTGGCGGCCAGGCCATGCGCCGGGGCCGCACCTGCATGGCGTAACGGCCCGCCACCAAAAAAAGTTCCTGGGTGTCGCCACCCGCCCCGTCCAGCCCGGCCAGCGCAATAAAACGCCCGGTGGAATCCGGCAGACGGTCCCAAATCTCAAGATACGTTGCATGAACGCCAGTCTCGATCACACGTTCAGACGTTTCAAACACCATCACGCCGGCATCCACATCCATGCGCGGTGGCTGAAAATCAAGACGGCGCTGCCAGGTGCATACCTCACCATTGGCTTGTTGCGTCACCTGGGTCACGCCGCAAAATCCTTGCTGACTGGCCAGCCGAAGCTGCGCGTCAGTCCCCGGTGCCATGGTGGGGACGCGCAAATCGGCGTGCCAAAGACTGGTCTGCAACCAGCGCACAAAGGTGTGTTCATCACGCTGCTGCGGGGTTTCCAGCAGCCGACGTGCCCAGACGCCGCGGTAATGATCCGGCACGGGCGTCATTCGCAGGCTCCTGGAAACGGCGGCAGGCTGCGGTAGAACGCCATGTCATGGTTGGGCCAGATCACCGCGCCAGATTCACGTGCCAGCGCCTTGAGTTTGCGGATGCTCGCCACCGCCTGGGCTTCACGGCCTTGCCACAGGGTGCCAGGGGCAATCTCGTCATCCAGGTTTTCCTGCAGGTCGGCGGCGTCGCCCGCGAGCAAAACAGGCGGTCCTTTGCGCAACTCAATCAGCAGCGACATGTGCCCGATCGTGTGCCCCGGCGTGGCCACGGCCTGCACGCCGGGCAGCACGCTGTACTCGCCCTGCTGCAGGCAAAAGGGCAAGGGTGCACCCGCGTCGTCCAGCAGCTCATCGGCAAAAACCGCAGGGTCGGCGCCACTGCGCGCGGCGCTGACTTCATCGTGCTGCACATGAATCTCGGCACCACAGCCGCAGCGCTTGAGCTCCTTCAAACCACCGGCATGGTCAAAATGCAGATGGCCGATGAAAATCACGTCCACATCCGCCGCGGTCAGCCCCAGACGCGCCAGGTGATGGGGAATGCGCTGCGACTCTGTCATCTCGGGCGCCCCGAACGAGAACAGTTCCGGGTTGTAATAGCGGGCTCGGACCATGGGGTCATGGATCTTGGCGTGGTCGCAACCCACGTCATACAGAATGCGGCCATTCGCGGTTTCA
Organism: Rhodoferax sp.; assembly: GCF_023701345.1. Classification (GTDB taxonomy): domain Bacteria; phylum Pseudomonadota; class Gammaproteobacteria; order Burkholderiales; family Burkholderiaceae_C; genus Rhodoferax. Next base: position 3,179 of record NZ_JAMPXE010000137.1, read on the forward strand.
ATCAGGTAGGCCAGGATCGGCGCTTCGATCTGCTGCCCGTGCCCCCGATTCAGGGTCGAAATGGATTTGTCGTAGCGATGGGTGGCTGTGAGCAGCGGCCACATTTTTTTAACTTGCGTCATGCCATTGCTTTCCGGTCAGATGTGATTTACAGGGTCAAGAGCAATTGATCCGTGCTGGCGACTCGGCCAAAAATTCCCCCTTCGACACCGATCATCGCCAGCGCCGGCGCCTGCAACGCGGGGTCGCTGGCGGCGGTGGCGTCGCCCACGGTGGTGCAGCCATAGCCACGGTCCACGGCTTCGCGCAAAGTGGAATGCACACACACCTCGGTGGTCACGCCGCACAGGATCAGTTGCCGGATGTTGCGGCCAATGAGCACGCCTTCCAGGCCGGTCAGGTGGAACGCACCGTAACCCGGCTTGTCGATCACCACTTCACCGGCCTGCGGCTTTAATTCGTCAATGAAATCGTGTCCGTATTCGCCACGCACCAGCAGGCGTCCCATGGGGCCCGGACTGCCAATGGGCGCCCCGGCCCGCAGGCTGCGCCGCATTTTCTCCGGCGGGCAGTCCGACAGATCCGGCAGATGGCCTTCGCGCGTGTGCACCACCAGCATGCCACCCGCCCGCGCGTACATCAGCAGACGCTGGATCTGGGCAATGGGCCGGGCCAGCCGCTCAACGTCCAGACCCGCGCGCGCCGCGTAGCCTTGCGGGCTGCAGAAGTCCCGCTGCATATCGATGACCAGCAGTGCTGTGACGGCTGGTTCAATGTCCCGCGCGTGTTGCATCGTGGTCACTTCGCCGGGGAAAACCCGTTTTCAATGGCCTGGGCCATGCGCACGGCGACTTCCTGCGCCAGCAGGCGGCCTTTGTCCGCGCTGGAACCTTTGGCCGAGGACAACACCCCCGACGCAGGCACCCAGTCGGTGCGCGCGGGGTACATGTCGTAAGGCGGAAAGTCTGCCGGACCATCGTCGGGAATCAGGTCCAGGCGCACCAGCGACGGGTGGTAATGCAACATCATCGACGTCTCCAGCACGGCCGCATGCTCCAGCGCAAAACCGGGGAAACCCTGCGGAAACACGTCGGCCAGGGTGTCTGGGGTCATGAAGTCCCAGTATTCGAGCCGCATAACTTCAAGCTGGGTGCCGGGGCCGAGGTCGCGCAGCCCCAGGTCAATGCCCTCGATCAAAAACCACTGGTTCTCGTAATGGCCGTTGACCACCACCAGTCGGGTCACACCATGGCGGGCAAATTCACGCACGGCATCGCGCACCGAGCCAATCAGGGTGGCGGCATCGACACTGGTGGTGCCGCAAAAATGCTGGCCACCGCCACACTTGGGCTGGGACTTGTAGCCATAGGACAGGGTCGGCGCCACCAGGCCACCCACGCGCGCGGCCGCATCCGCCGCCACCGAGGCCGACAGCAGGCCATCGGTCCCCAGCGGCAAATGGGGCCCGTGCTGCTCCAGCGCACCCACCGGCAACAAAATGGGCGGCTGGTCACGGCTGATGCGACTTTGGTAGTCGAGCCAGGACAGTTGGTTCATCCAGACAGTGCTCATGGGGTTTCCTTCTTGACAATGGGGGTGGGGGGTGTTGGCGCACCGGTGTCGGTGGCCTCGATCAGCGCTGCGCAGGCAATCAACGCGCCACCGACCCATTCGAGGGCCGACAAAGCTTCGCCGCCCCACCAGGTGGCGGTGAGCACGGCCACCAGCAGTTCGGCTAGCATCACCACACCCGCGCGACCGCTTTCCATGTGGGTGACACCAAATTGCCAGGTGGCGGTGGCCAGCAACATCCAGCCAAAGCCATAAGCCAACACCGCCAGAGACACGGGCAGCGACACGTCAGGCACAGGCGTGCCCAGGCCCAGCACCCAGACGCCGGAGAGCACGCCGCAGCCCAGGAAGACGGCGGCCGTTTTGGAGCCGATCGGAATCGCCTGGCCGGCCCGCGCAATGACGTTGTTGCCGGCAAACGCCAGCCCTGCCGTAAGTGCCAGCACGTCGGCCACACTCAAGGCGGTGCTGAAGGCCTGCGCCCCGCCCAGCACCAGCCAGAGTCCGGCCAGCGCCACCGCCACCGCCAGCTTGCGCCGGGCACTGACACGCTCCTTTAAAAACAGCCAGCCCCCCAGCACCGACCACACCGGCGACAGGTAAAACAGAAACATGACACGCACCACGTCGCCCTGCATCAAGGCGTTGACAAACGAGGTGTTGGCCCAGCCGCCAACCAGCGCCAGGGCGATCAGCAGACCGGCTTGCGACCGCCAGGCCGTGCGTTCGCGCCACAGATACGCGGCCAGCGCCAGCCCCACCGGGCCGTAAACCAGCATCGACAGCACCGGCCCGCCCAGACCAACCTCGACAAACTTCTTCAACGGCCACCAGGACAGGCCCCACAGCGAGGACGAGAACAGCAGCACCAGCAAAGGCAGCGCGGGTGAACGGGGGAAGGCGGAAGTGATGGTCATGGAAAATAGTACCAGCTCAGGGCATCACCGAACCGCCATTGGGCCCGAGCACCTGGCCGCAATAAAAGCGCGACAGGTCTGAGGCCAGAAACAGCGCCGTGGCGGCGACCTCAAAGGGCTCGGCAAAACGCTGCTGGGGAATGTCGAGTTCTTTTTGAAGCGACTCGGCGCTCATGGATGCCAGTGACACCATGGCCGTAGCCACCGGCCCCGGCGCAATGGCGTTGACACGGATGGCCGGGGCAAACTCGCGCGCCAGCGACCGGGTCAAACCAATCACACCCGCCTTGGCCGCGCAGTAGGGGGCCAACTGGGCACGCCCAAGAATACCCAGATCCGAGGCGATGTTGATGATCACGCCCTGCTGGCGCGCCACCATGGCTGGCAGGAAGGCACGCGAGGTCAGGAACACCGATTTAAGGTCGGTGCCGAGCATGTGATCCCAGTCGTCCTCGGTCGTCTCCAAAAACGGTTTTTCCTGGATGATGCCGGCGTTGTTGACCAGAATATCCAGCGCACCACAGATTGACTGAGCTTGAACCGCCAGCCGGGCCACGTCCGCCGCAAGACTCACATCGGCTTCCAACGCCCAGGCCGGCACACCGAAATTTTGCAATTCCTGCACCAAAGCCTGGGCTTGCGCCGCTTGCCCCAAGTGATTCACCACCACCGCCGCACCGGCTTGCGCAAAAGCCAGCGCGATGGCACGGCCGATGCCGGTGGCAGCACCGGTGACCAGCGCGGTGCGCCCGGTCAGGGACAGGTTACGGTTAGCCGCCATCAGCCCATCACCTCGCCGTTGCTCACCACCAGGGCCTGGCCGGTCAGTGGCGCGGCATCGGCGCTGGCCAAAAACAGGTAAATGCCGGCAATGTCGGCTGGCGCCAGCATGCCTGGCAAGGCTTGATGTGCCAGCAAATCGCGCTCAACCTCGGCCTCGGTGCGGCCCTGCTGCTGCGCCATGCTGGCGAGTGAGCGCATGGCGGCGTCAGTACGGATCCAGCCCGGGCACACCGCATTGACGCGGATGCCGCGCCCGCCCAGCTCAAACGCCAGCGAGCGGGTCAAGCCAATGACCGCGTGTTTGCTCGCCACATAAGCCGAAAAATCGGCGACCCCGGTCTTGCCCCAGATCGAAGACTGGTTGATGACACTGGCGCCCGCCTGCATCAGCGGCAACAGCGCGCGCGTCAGCCGCACCATGCTCAGCACATTGTTGTCCAGCAGGCTCGCCCAGCGCGCCATGGCGTCGGGCGCCGGGCTGTCAATGGGGGTGGGGTATTCCACGCCCGCGTTGTTGACCAGCACATCCACCCTGCCCCATTGGCCTTGCAGGCGAGCAGCCAGCGCAGCCACCTGCGCGTCATCGCCCAGGTCACACACGGCGGTCATCACCTCGATGTGGGCAGGCAGCGACTCGGCGAGCGCTTGCAGCGCCGGCGCAGCCCGGTCGAGCAGCAGCAGACGCACGCCCTGCGCGGCAAAGGCATGGGCCAAGCCCTGGCCAATGCCGCCGGCAGCGCCGGTGAGCACCACCGTTTTTCCTTGCAAGGCGTAGTCCGGTTTCAATTCACACCGCCGTCAGAAAAGACACGCCGACCGCACCCAGAAAACCATCGGCACGGCCGGGGGTGCCGGGCGCCTGCACCTGGCCGTAGTCGCTGGCCAGCACGCGCTTGACGCGGTTGATGTGAAAGCTGCGCAGCAACTCACGCACCGGCGTCACCTGCGCGTAGTCGTCTGCATACAGCTCGCGGTGAAACGCCGGCAAGCGGTGCCAGGGCGCCGTGGGGCGCTCATGGTGCGCGTTGTGGTAGCCAAAATTCAGCCACAGCAGGTTGAGCCAGGGGTGGTTGAGGCCGACCACATTGCTGAAGGTATTGGCCTGCTCGTAGGCGCGGTCACGCAGCTTGTCTGCCGGAATGGGCTTGTCATCGAGGATCGGATAGGCGTCGTAGGTGTGCTGAAAACAATCGGCAAACCGCAGCACCGTGACAAACACCAGGTAAGCCAAAAAGTAGAGCAGCAGTGCCTGGGGCGACCACCAGCCCAGCAGCGCAAAGGCGCTCAGGCGGACCGCAGTCACGCCCAGAATGCGGCCCCGGGCGGCGCGCTTGCGCTCATCCTGAAACGGCAGCGCCAGCACAAAGGCCCGCATCAGGAATTCAACCGCCGGAAAATAGGCCCACTCCAGCGCCAGCACGGTATTGCGAAACCAGGCCGGTGAACCCAACAAAAATCCGCGGACGTCGAAGGTGATGACGTCAGCGCGCTCCACATGGTGGCGCATGTGTTTGCGCCGCATGTCGGCAAAACTGGCATAACAACTGCCGTTGACCCAGCTCATCAAAGTACC
>NZ_JAMPXE010000138.1 GCF_023701345.1 Rhodoferax sp.
GGCACTCGATACGCTGGATGCGCGCAGCCGCCACATCGTGGAGGAGCGTTGGCTGAAGGTGAACGACGACAACTCGGGCGGCATGACGTTGCATGACCTGGCAGCGGTGTATGGCGTCAGCGCCGAGCGCATTCGCCAAATTGAGGTCGCTGCCATGAAAAAAATGAAAAAGGCACTGGTTGAATTTGCCTGATCCTTCGGCAAAAAGACCGGCAGGTGCAGGCAAGCCCTGTGCCCTGCGCCACAATACCCCTGACAGCCCCGGCCTCAGGGGTATTTTTTTACAGGAGTCATCATGCGTCGTCAGTGGATCAAACTTTCCGTCATATCAATCGCAGCCAGCACCCTGCCCTTATTGGCGACAGCCCAAGTCACTTCAAAAGTGCCGGCCTGGCCCAGCAAGACCTTTCGCATCATCGTCGGCTTCCCGGGCGGTTCTTCACCTGACCTGACAGCCCGCACGCTGGCCGAGCCCCTCTCCAAAGCGCTGGGCCAGCCAGTGATTGTGGAAAACAAGGTGGGTGCCGGAGGCAACATTGCTGCCGACTACGTAGCCAAGGCCACTGACAACCATACCCTGGGCCTGATGATCAACGGCAACCTGACCACAGCCAAACTGCTTAACCCCAAGCTGCCATACGACCCGCTCAAGGATTTGCTGCCTGTGAGTCTGGTGGGGGTCTCGCCACTGGTACTGATGGCGCCCAAATCGGCGCCTGGCGCCAATGCCCAAGCCTTTCTGGCAGCTGCCAAACAAGCGGGCGACCGCTGGAGCTATGGCTCGCCCGGTGTTGGCACCGTCGGCCACATTGGCATGGAACTGTTCAAAAGCAAAACCGGCACCCAGGCCGTTCACGTGCCCTATCCCGGTTACGCGCAGGTGGCCACCGGCATGATTGGCGGGCAGTTGCACCTATCCATGCTGCCGCCCGCACTGGCCATGGCCCAGGTCAAAGGCGACAAGCTGCGTGCCATCGGCGTGACCTCGAGCGGTCGCAGCGCCCTGGCGCCCGATCTGCCGAGCATGGCGGAAGTGGGCGTGCCTGACTTCAACCTGGAAATCTGGAATGCGGTGGCCGCGCCCAAATCCATGCCGCCCGCCCTGGTGGCCAAACTGGCCGCGCTGGTCAGTGACATTGCCCGCACACCCGAGGTACGGCAAAAACTGTACGCCCAGGGTTGGCAAGTGGTGGGCTCGTCACCCGAAGGCCTGGCCAAACGGATTCAGGCAGATACCCGAATGTATGGCGCCATCATCAAAACACTGGACGTGAGCAACCAATAACGATTGCGGCAACACCCAAGCAACACCGGTCACCCTGCCGGGGTCAAGCCACTTGAGACGTTGACAGGCTCGCCTGTGCCCAGCTACTCTTGTGCCGCTGCACGAATCGTGTCACGCCCGTTTCGATCCTTGACGCGACCCAGGTCGGCGTCCAGGGCGCTGGCCAGCTTGTCCACCGCATTGATGAGGGCAACGCCCATCTTGTCGGCCTCGGCCGTGACGGTGACAGGCTGGCGACTGGCCACACGGGCCTCGAGTCGGCAGCGTTTGTCGTTAACACCCGATTTGGCACTGTCGAGGTCGGTCAAAAAGACTTCCAGACGCGTGATATGTTCCTTGAACCGGGCCAGACGGCTGCCCACTTCTTCGCGCACCCATTGGGCCAGGGGTTCGCCACCTTGAATATGGTCGTCGGTATTAACTTGAATTTGCACGTGATTTCTCCTGGGTTAAGTCCGGCTGTTTGTCCGGCACAAGCAATGCATTGGCTGGTTTCACTTTACATCAAGCCCGACGCCCGCAAGATGAGGATACGCAGGGTTCACACACACGACGCAAGGCCTCACATGCTTGCAGCCGACCGTCAGGGAACCGACGCAAGCAAGTGTTTGATGTCAGCCGCCGTGAGTTCAGGCTTGGTACCGTAACGCGTGAACAGGCGCAGCTTGCCCCTCGGGTCATATACATAACTGCCAGCGGTGTGGTCCATGGTGTAGCTGGTGGGGGTTGGACCGTTCACCTTTTTGTAATACACCTTGTAGTCTTTGGCCAGCACGGCCAACTGCTCAGGCGTTGGCACCAGCGCCAGAAAGGAGGGATCAAAAGCGGCCATGTATTCCTTGAGCATCCCGGGCTTGTCGCGTTCGGGATCGATAGTGACAAACAGGCCCTGGACGCGCTCACCGTCTTTGCCCAGCAATTGCTTGATCTGGGCCATCTCGACCATGGAGGTCGGGCAAACGTCGGGGCACTGGGTGTAGCCAAAGAACATCATGACGACCTTGCCCTGAAAGTCTTTGAGCGTGCGCACCTGACCATTGTGGTCGGAGAGGACAAAGTCTTTGGCGTAATCGGCACCGGTGATGTCGATGGCCGTGAATTGAGGGGCATTGGGTGAGCAGGCAGTGAAGAGGCATGTAACACCGACCAGCATGGTGCAGGCAGCCATCGATTTAAGCGCGTTTCGTTTATTCATAACGTCGATCATAAATGGGGGACTGTCTGCGCCCATGCCTGTCAAATGTAGTGGTCAATCAGCAGTGCAGCAAACAGCAAACTCAGGTGAATGAGTGAAAAACGAAAGGTCTTGCGCGCAAGCAAATCGGAATAGTCACGCCACAAGTACCAGGCATGCAAGATGAACCCGGCGTTCAGCACCACCGCGACCATCAGGTACAGCCAGGAACTCATGCCATAAATGAAAGGCAGCAAACACGCAGCCAGCAGGATGAAGGTGTAGAGCAGCACCATCAGCCGGGTGAATTCGTTGCCGTGGGTCACCGGCAGCATCGGCAGGCCGGACTTGCGGTAATCTTCCACACGGTACAGCGCCAGCGCCCAAAAGTGCGGTGGTGTCCACAGGAAAATGATCAGAAACAGGATCAGCGCCTCCGGCCCCACATTGCCTGCCATGGCGGCCCAGCCTAGCACTGGCGGCATGGCCCCGGAAGCGCCGCCAATGACGATGTTCTGCGGCGTCAATGGTTTCAGAATAACCGTATAGATGACTGCGTAGCCAATGAAGGTGGCAAACGTCAACCACATGGTCAGCGGATTGACCGCAAAATAAAGCAACGCCGAACCCAGCGCACACAAGGTGACAGAAAACAGCAGGGTATGATGATTTCCCAGTTGACCCCGCGCTGTCGGGCGCCACGCGGTGCGTTTCATCTTGGCATCAATGCCTTTTTCAATCAGACAGTTGAACGCGGCGGCGGCCCCGGCAACCAGCCAAATGCCCAGACAAGCCAGCGCGGCCACACCGACCTCGTGCCAGGACGGCACGCCTGGCACGGCCAGCACCATGCCGATCAGGGCGCAAAACACAATCAACTGAATGACGCGCGGCTTGGTCAACGCGTAGTACTGTGCCCAGATGGAGGCCTCCCTGGCCATGACTGGTTCAGTCGGTTGAGTGGCTTGGTTCATGCGACGCTCCCAAATTCTTTCATGGCAGAGTGGCCACGTGCTTCCCTGTCCGAGATGCGCTTGGACTTTGCGACAAGCCAGGTCAACAACAGGGCCAGGGCCGCAGCCCCGGCGGTATGCAACAAGGCGGCCGCCAAAGGCCAGTCAAACACCACATTGCTCAACCCCGTGATCAACTGCAACCCTGTCAAGGCGGCCAACAGCTTGGCCGGGCGCCGCCAACTGGCGCGTTGCAACAAGTAGACGGACACACCCAACAGGGCCAGCAACAGGTAAGCCATCAAACGGTGCACGTAATGAATAGCGGTCAGTGCGGCAAAGTCGATGGGCACGCCGCTCGCCGTCATACCCAGCGCCCGCCAGACTTCAAACCCCTGGCGAAAGTCCATTGCAGGCCACCACTGCCCCTGACACATCGGAAAATCATTGCAAGCCAGCACCGCGTAGTTGGTGCTGACCCAGCCGCCAAGCATGACTTGCAAAACCAGCATCAACAGAACCAGGGACAAGTAGCGCTGGAGTGAACGGGGTATGGCCGGCAGCGCCTGTGCAATCGGGTTTCCATGCGTCGTTTGCAGGCCAAGCAGCATCAGCAGACCCAGACCACCCAACAAATGCAAGGTGACGATCGCCGGATACAGCTTCATGGTGACAGTCAAGGCACCAAAAGCGCCTTGCACACAAACCCAAAAAAGGGTCAATGTTGGCAGCCATGGGCCCGCCACGGCCAGCGCTGTCAAATCAACCTGGCTGCGCGCCAGCCAGCGCTGGCGCCAGGCCAGCACCGTCAGGACCACAATCAAAGCGCCAACGCTTGCAGCCAGGTAGCGGTGCAGCATTTCGATCCATGCCTTGCTGTGGGTGACCGGTCCATTGGGCATCGCACTGCGGGCTTGGTCGATCTGCTGCGACGCCCCAAAAGGCGAACCACTGCCATAACAACCTGGCCAATCCGGGCAGCCCAGACCCGAGTCGGTCAGCCTGGTGAAGGCACCAAAGATCACCAGGTCAAAGGTCACGAACAAGAGAAGCACCGTCAGTGCATGGCGTCTTGCCTGCAGCGTGGGGTGGCGGCGCCAGATCCAGGCGATCGGCAGCACCACCACGCCGGCCACAATCAGCAGCATCTGCGCCAGAGGCGATAAATCGTACAAAGAAGTCACGCTGGGCTCAAGGATTGTCGGCACGCCCGGGCTTGTCCCAGGACGCCGAAGCGGTCAGCAATCGGCTCAGATCGCGTTTGGCCTGGGCCGCGTTCTTGACGTCCAGATCGGCCGGAAAACGCATCATCCATTTGCCCAAAGGGTCGACTACATAGAGATGATCAGACAGCTTCTGTCCCTTGTCAGGCGACAACCATTGCGTCAGACCTGCGGCATCCACCCGCAACACCAGCGCGCTGCTCAAGGCCGGCAACAAGGCTTGCGGCACCTCGGCCTGGTCATCCACCAACCAGACCCAGTCAATCCGGTCCTTCTCGCGGCCCATGGTCTCACGCAGTTGGCGCTGCAAATACAAATGCTGTTGGCACTGGGCGTTGCAGGCGCCGCCGGCAACGCTGACCAGCAGCCATTGGCCTCTGAGCGAGGCAAGCTGGTCCTGCTTGCCATCAAGACCATGGGTCAACAAAACCGGCACATCCCTCTGCGGCTCAATCAGTTCGCCGAAACTCTTGATCCGATCCGGCCTGAAAAAGTAAAAGGTCAGGTAGGACGCCACAACCGGCGCAGCACACACCAGCCAGACCAGCAACAGCCAAGCACGGCCCCGGCGCGTGCGCCCGGGCGGATCGCGCAGAGCCTCCTGGGCAGTTGGCACGGTGTTGACAACCATGGTCAACGGTGTAGCCCAGTCTTCAGACTTGGGTGCGTCGGAATCGTTTGACAATTTGAAACCAAAGGTAATAGAGAGCGACCAGACCGCTCAAGGTGAACCACTGAAATGCATAACCATAATGGGTGTCGACACCGGTATTGGGCTGCGGCCAATTTCTAGACAACCCGTCGCGCTGGGCGCCGGTCTCTTGCACGGAAACAGGCGTCAGAGCAAAGCCCAAAACGTCCCCGTAGGTCTTCGGATCCAGATTTTGCCTGATGCGTCCGTCATCAGCGCCGCCCAAATCAAAATGACGGGACGGTGGTGGGGATACCATGCCTTCAATCTGGACCACCGATGATGGGTTCACGATATCGGGCAGCGCCTGGCGATCCACGAAATTGCGCGCCACCCAGCCCCTTTGCACCAGTACCACCTGCCCTGTGGGCTCAAGCCTCAAAGGCGTCACCACCACAAACCCCACACGTTCGTTCATGGTCCGGTTGTCCAGAAAGACGGTGGCGTCGGTCAACCAACGGCCAGTCAAATTCACGCGCCGATAAAGCAGTTCACCCGTGTTGGGCATGGCCAGAAAACCTTCGTTATTCAACTGTGGTTTTGCGTGGTTTTCAGCGATCGCGTCGCGCAAGGCGATCTTCTGGGCGGCACGACCTAGCTGCCATTGCCCCAGTTCCAGACCCAGCACAAATAACAGCAGCGAGACACAACTCGCGATCCAGAAACGCCCGCGTGCACTCAAGTGATAATCCCGTTCATGAAATACATTGTCATTGTGGCCTTCATTGGTATTTTGGGAAGTTTGGCCTCTGCGCTCGTCTTCATGATGAAAAAAGACGGCAGCGACAACGACCGCGCCAAATCCATGGCCAAGTCGCTGGCGCTACGGGTTGGCCTGTCTATATTGCTGTTCACAAGCATTTTGGCGGCCTGGTGGCTGGGGCTGATTACCCCGACGGGCATACCCTAAAGAGCCAAGGCCCGTCGGGCGTTTTTTTGGCACAGCACTAAGCTGCGATGCCTGAGGAGGACGGTGCTAAGGTCAGAGCCAATAGACCACGATGTACAACCCCAACCACACCACGTCCACAAAGTGCCAGTACCAAGCGGCACCTTCAAAGCCAAAATGGTGCTCTGGCGTGAAGTGGCCTTTACGCAGACGCAGGGTGATGAACAGCAGCATCAACATGCCAATGAACACGTGAAAACCATGAAAGCCGGTCAACATGAAGAAGGTCGAACCATAGACCCCTGAAGCCAGTGTCAGGTTCATCTCTTGGTAAGCATGGGCATATTCGTAACCCTGCACAAACAGGAAGACCAGACCCAAAATTACCGTCAGCCACATGAAATTGATGGTCTTGCCACGGTCCCCGGCAATCAGCGCATGGTGAGCCACGGTCAAGGTGACCCCGGAAGTCAGCAGCAAGGCCGTATTGATGGTGGGCAGCCAGAACGGTGTCATGGCTTCAAACGGCTCAATGATGCCGGCTGGGGCAGCAGTCACGCCGGCCACCACGCTGGGCCACAGCGCTTTGAATTCAGGCCACAGCAAAGCATTTTCGGCATTGGCCAAGTTGGGCACCGAGTGCACCCGCAGCCACCACAGTGCGGCAAAGAAACCACCGAAAAACATCACTTCAGAGAAAATAAACCAGCCCATGCTCCAACGGAAGGAAATGTCGATACGCCGGCTGTACTTCCCGCTTTCGCTTTCACCGATGGCATCTTTGAACCACTGGAACAAAACCACGAGGAACCACAGCAAACCGAACACCAAGGAGTATTTCCCCCAGGTAATGCCATTCATCCAATTACCGGCACCCAGGAGTACAAAGAAAAGCCCGACAGCGCCCAGGGCAGGATGCCTGGAAGGCGACGGTACATAGTAATAGGGCGTCTTGTCGTGGGCAGTAGTACTCATTCTGTTTTCACCTTTAGCACTTAAATTTCACCAATTCAAACCGCCAGCCGCCTTACGCAGCCAGCACGGTGTTGACCAACCAGATCAGTGTCAACACCAAAAACAAGGCCCCCAACACGCCAACCACGATCACATGCACCGGCTTGACCTGCGCCATATCCTGTTGGTGGCCGCTGCGGTTACGCAAGCCCACAAAAGCCCAGGCCACCACCCGGACCGTGCGCCAGAAAGACACCTTACCGGCGCCTTTAGTCTCAGGCAAACGTTCTGCCATCAGGAACCATCCTTTGCCTGAACATTAGCCCAGTTACTGGCAACTGGCGCTGGTGGCGTCTTGCCACCAACTTCAAAAAAAGTGTAGGACAGCGTGATGGTCTTGACATCTCTGGGCAAGTCGCTGTCGACCACAAAAACCACAGGCCATGACTTCTTCTCGCCAGGCGCCAAGGTGTGCTCCTTGAAGCAAAAACACTCAAGCTTGTGAAAGTTGGGACCAGCCTGTTCAGGCGCGTAGCTGGGTACCGCCTGCGCGGTGATGCTACGGCCCTGCATGTTCTGAAACTCATACATGATCGTGGCCATTTCACCGGGATGAACGCGCAAACTGCTCTGCTCTGGCTTGAAGCGCCACAGTCCGCGCACGTTCGCATCAAACTCCACCGTCACGGTACGGGTGTCGTCCACCTGGGTGTTCAATGGTTTGGAGTCACCAGCGCTTTCGATGAATCGATCACCCAGAGCCAGCACATTGATGCCGGTCACGTTGCAAAACACTTCGTACAAGGGCAAGATCGGAAGAGCACACGTCTGAACTCCAGTCACCGTGCA
>NZ_JAMPXE010000139.1 GCF_023701345.1 Rhodoferax sp.
GCATCGCGTTTACCCGCGACGAGACCAAAATTTCTGTGCTGGGCGTGCCCGACAAGCCCGGCATTGCGTACCAGATTCTGGGTGCCGTGGCCGACGCCAACATCGAAGTGGACATGATCATCCAGAACATCAGCAAGGATGGCAAGACCGACTTCAGCTTTACCGTGAACCACGGCGACTACGCCAAGGCCATGGATTTGCTGAAAAACGTGGTGGTGCCCAAGCTGGGCGCGCAAGAGGTGGTGGGCGACACCAAAATCTGCAAGGTGTCGATCGTCGGCATTGGCATGCGCAGCCATGTGGGTGTGGCCAGCACCATGTTCCGCGTGTTGAGCGAAGAGGGCATCAACATCCAGATGATTTCCACCAGTGAAATCAAGACCTCGGTGGTGATCGACGAGAAATACATGGAACTCGCGGTGCGCGCCTTGCACAAAGCTTTTGGCCTGGATCAGGCGGCTGCCTGAAAAAAACACTGAAGTCGTGACATAATCGCGGCTCTGATTTTCAGGAAACGTGACCGAGTGGCCGAAGGTGCTCCCCTGCTAAGGGAGTATGGGGTGTAGAGCCTCATCGAGGGTTCGAATCCCTCCGTTTCCGCCAGACATCTAATGAATACGGGCCTTCGGGCCCGTTTTTCATGCTGTTCCCATCAATGGGCGCCAGGGGCGCAAGCCGGTCGATCTAATGCCCGGGCGAGACTAGAATGCACACGGGGCCCGTTCACCCGCACCATTGCTGCGCACCTGTCGTGTTTTTTGCGCCCCGTCCTTTTAACCGGCAACGCCAAATGAACTTCGATACATGTACATCAAAAATACTGAACTGTGCGTTCCCCTTCAAGCAGGCGGGCTAGCGATCAGCAGGCCAGCGCTTGGCGAACTTCAAAATCACATAGTTGTCTTGTTGTGCAGCCTATGGCTCAGTGCACCGGTCTGGGCGGCAGATGAGCTTGGTAGAACCCATGGCCTGATCTCCGCAACAGACGCAGCAGTTAAATCCAATGCTGCCGCGACACATGTTTCTGCGGCCCGAGCGCCTGCTCAAGCAGGCGATGCACATGAACCGCATGATGTGGCGCCATTAGCCGGTACTGAGGCGCGGCAAATGAGGGTCGCCAGAAAGCCTCTTGAGACCATCAAACATGTTGCCTCGGCTGCCGTGGCCTCTGTCAACTCGGTGGCGTTGACGGTGGCCTCAGTAGGTTCTGTGGCGTCCAACACCGTCCTTGATGCGGCGGGCGTCATCCAGCATGGCATCGCATCATGGTACGGCGCGAAATTTCAGAACAAGCGCACCGCCAACGGCGAGCGGTTCAATATGAACGACCTGACCGCGGCACACCCCACACTGCCGTTTGGCACCAGGTTATGCGCGTATTCCCCTTTGACCGGGAAATCAGTCATTGTTCGCATTAACGACCGTGGTCCATTCGTCAAGGACCGGATTATTGATTTCAGCAAGGCTGCCGCCCAAGCACTTGGCATCCTTCACTCACGGCCCGATGTTGTTGCACTTTTGCATTCTTCAGACCAGCGTTGCTCAATGGGGTGAGCCGTTTCCTGTGGCCGGAGAAATGTGACACAGCGGTCAGCTACGGTCCAGGTTGAGCGGTTCGCCAGTCTCGGCCGCGCACGCGGCGGCGGTGAAGATGACATCAGTCGAGGAATTGAGCGCCGTTTCGGCCGAATCCTGCACCACACTGATCACGAAACCGATCGCCACCACCTGCATGGCGACGTCGGGGCTGATGCCGAACAGTGCCGTAGCCATCGGAATCAGCAGCAGCGAACCGCCGGCCACCCCGGACACCCCGGCGGCCGCGAATGAGGCCACGACGGACAGCAGCAGCGCGGTCGCAAGGTCGACCTGGATGCCGAGGGTGTGCGCGGCGGCCAGCGTCATCACCGTGATCGTGATCGCCGCGCCGGCCATGTTGATGGTGGCGCCGAGCGGGATTGAGATGGCGTAGGTGTCCTCGTGCAGGCCCATGCGGCGGCACAAAGCAAGGTTGATCGGGATGTTGGCGGCCGAGCTGCGGGTGAAAAAGGCGGTCAACGCGCTATCACGCAGGCAAGTGAAGATCAGCGGATAGGGGTTGCTGCGCAGCTTCCAGAATACGAACAGCGGGTTGACCACGAGGGCGACGAACAGCATGCAGCCCACAATCACCAGCAGCACGCGGCCATAGCCGAGCAGCGCGTCCAGTCCGGAGTCGCCCAGCGTGGCGGCGACGAGGCCGAAGATGCCGAGCGGCGCGAAGCGGATCACCGTGTGCACGATCGAGGACACCGCGTCCGAGAGATCGTTGAGCATCTTCTGTGTCGTTGGGCTGGCATGGCGCAAGGCCACGCCAAGTCCGATCGCCCATGCCAGGATACCGATGAAGTTGGCCTCTATCAGCGCCCGCAGCGGGTTCGAGACCGCGCTCAGCAGCAGGTTTTTGAGTACGGCGAGGATACCGCCGGGCGGGGTGCCGCCCACCTGCGGGGCATTGAGCACCAGTGTGGTCGGCCAGATGAAGCTGGCCAGCACCGCCACCAGCGCGGCGGCAAGCGTGCCAAGCAGGTAGAGCATCAGCACCGGGCGCATGTGCGTGGGTTGGCCATGCTTGTGGTTGGCGATGGCGGCCGCCACCAGCACGAAGACCAGCACCGGGGCGACCGCCTTCAGTGCGGCGATGAACAGGTCGCCAAGCAGCGCGACCGATTGGGTCGCCCCGGGTGCGAACAGGGCCAGGGCGATGCCCAGGATCAGGCCGATCGTGATTTGGGCAATGAGGCTCAGGCGCATCAGGCGCTGGAGAGCCGTGGGGGCTGCAGTTTTCATGAATGTGTCTCCTTGTGTGTCATTTGGATGAATGGATGCCCGGAGGGGCTTGAGTTGATCGTGTGGGGGTGTTCAGCACTCTGGGAAGCTGACGGCGAGTCCGCCGCGGGAGGTTTCCTTGTATTTGTCCAGCATGTCACGGCCAGTGTCGCGCATGGTGCGAATCACCTGATCGAGCGAGATGGCGTGTGCGCCGTCGCCACGCAAGGCAAGCTGGGCGGCGTTGATCGCCTTGACCGAGGCCATCGCATTGCGCTCGATGCAGGGCACCTGCACCAGACCGCCAACCGGGTCACAGGTCAGGCCGAGGTTGTGCTCGAGGCCGATCTCGGCCGCATTTTCGACCTGTTCAGGCGTGCCGCCGAGCACTTCGGTCAGCCCTGCCGCGGCCATCGCGCAGGCGGAGCCGACCTCGCCCTGGCAGCCGACCTCGGCGCCGGAGATCGAGGCGTTCTTCTTGCACAACACGCCGACCGCCGCGGCGGCGAGCAGGAAGCTGTCCACGTCGCGCGCGCTGGCACCGGGCATGAAGTTCATGTAGTACTGCAGCACGGCGGGAATGATGCCAGCCGCACCATTGGTCGGCGCCGTGACAACACGGCCGCCGCCGGCGTTTTCCTCGTTGACCGCGAGTGCGTAGAGATTCACCCAGTCGAGTGCGGCCATGGTGTCGCTGATCAGGTTGCGGCCGGTGGTTTGCTCACTGAGCTTGCGGTGCAGGGCAGCCGCGCGGCGGCGCACGTGCAGCCCGCCCGGCAGCACGCCCTCCTGGCCGATGCCGCGTGCGACGCAGGTGCGCATCACGTCCCAGGTGCGCTGCAGCGCGGCGCGCGTGTCTGCTTCGCTGCGCCAGGCACCTTCATTGGCAAGCATCAATTCGCTGATGCGCAGACCGTGGCGCTTGCATTGTTCGAGCAGTTCGCTGCCGGTTTCGAAGGGATAGGGCAGAGCCACGTCGGCCTCGGCCGACACGCCCGACTGCGCCTGCGCCGCGTCGACAACGAAGCCGCCGCCGACCGAGTAGTAGGTATTTTCAAACAGCACGCCGTCCGCGCCGTGGGCGGTGAGGCGCATTGCATTCGGATGGTAGGGCAGGCTGACGGGCAGCAGGCGCAGGTCGCGGGTCCAGTCGAAGGGCACGGCCACCGCACCGGCGAGCGGCAGGCTGCCGTCCAGGCGCACACAGTCCACCGCCGTGACGACGAAATCGGGATCAACCGCGTCGGGTCGCGCGCCCATCAGCCCGGCGACCACGGCGCGGTCGGTGCCGTGGCCGATGCCGGTCGCCGACAGCGAGCCGTACAGCTTCACCTCGACGCGGCGCACCTGCTCCAGCAGCCCCTTGTGCTGCAGGGCGGCGCTGAAATCGTGGGCTGCACGCATCGGCCCGACGGTGTGTGAACTGGACGGCCCGATACCGATCTTGAACAAATCGAGGACGCTAATGGACATGGACGACTCCGGGTGAAATCTGGGGTTGATTTAATAAAACTAACTGCGAAAATATTTATCACAGAATAATTGTATTTTCCGTTGTCAGTGAAAACGGCTCAATCGATAGTTTTTTACCAAGACTTAAGAAAAACTAAACCATGAATCCAAATTCGCCATCTCAGGTCCATGCCCGGTTGAGGGTGTTCCTCACCGCCGCACGTCATCTTTCCTTCACCCGCGCGGCTGAAGAGCTGCACATCACCACCGGTGCCGTGAGCCAGCAGATCAAGTTGCTGGAGGACTGGCTCGGGCTGCGCCTGTTTCGCCGCCTGCCGCGCCGCAACGAGCTCACTGATGCAGGCAATCGCCTGCTCGCCGCGGTCGACCCCGCCTACGCGGCGGTGGACCTGGCCATCGGCCACTTGCGTGGTGGCGCCTTGAGTGGCGTGGTGCGGGTGCGCGCACTGCCGTCCTTCCTGGCGACCTGGCTGGTGCCCCGGCTGCCGAAACTGATGACGAGCTTCCCGCAGATCGAATTGCAGTTGGAGGCCGAGGACAGCTCCTACTCGCTACGCGATGGCGAGTTCGACCTCGCGATTGACCTCAACGATGGCGCCTACCCCGGCTTTCAGAGCACCGTTCTGCTCGAGGAGGAAATCTTTCCGGTGTGCTCGCCGCTGCTGCTGCACGGCCGGCCGCCGCTCGAAACGCCCGACGACCTGCGCCACTATCCGCTGCTGCACGACATGACGGCCTGGCGCGGCAGCCCGCCCTATGCCGAGTGGGAGCGCTACCTGCGCGCGATCGGCGCCCCGCAGGTCGAGGTGCGCCGCGGCTACATGTTCAACCGCAACCACATCACCATGCAGTGCGCGATTGCCGCCATGGGTGTGGCAATGGCACGCCGCACTTTGATCACCGACGAACTTGACAGCGGTCGGTTGGTGGCGCCGTTCTCGCAGACGGTGCGCACCGGCAAGCGTTACTGCCTGGTGTATTCTGCCGGTGCACTTGCCGACCCGCGCGTGGCTACTGTGCATGACTGGATCGTCGGCGAGGCGCGTTGAACGTTAAAATGTAAAGTCCTGACAACAGAGGTCAGCCATCATGGCCAATCGTCAAATTACGCACCCGAACGGGGTTAAAAGCACAAGCCTGGCACCGCTTGAAATGGCCATCCGGGCCATCAACAAGGAAGTCGACCCCTTCGGTATCCTGTCCTCCCAGATCAATGCCCAGGTGGCCTTGCTGATGCACCCACCGGAATTCCTCAAGGCTGTGGATGACTTGTCTTCGGACTGGGTCGCCCTGTATGACCATGCGCTGCGGCGCATGCTCGGCATGCCCTCGCATGAGGTGCTGGAACAGAGTCCGGAAGATGCCCGTTTTGCCGATCCAATCTGGACCGAGTCGGCGATCTGGGACATCTACAAGGAGTGGTATTTGGTGTTTTCCAACAGGCTGCAAAAGATCTGTTTGGAAACGCCGGGCTTGTCCGGCCATGCGCGCCGACAAGCTGCTTTCTGGCAGCGCAACTGGCTCAACATGGTGGCACCCACCAATTTCTTCTGGCTCAATCCGCAAGCCATGACCCGCTTTGTTGAAACCAAGGGTGGGAGCATCCAGGAAGGCTTGAACAATTTCCTGCGCGACGTGACGAGCAAGAACATCCAGATGGTCGAGCCTGACGCGTTTGCCGTGGGCAAGGACCTGGCCACCACGCCAGGCAAGGTGATTTTTCGCAACCGGCTGGTCGAGCTGATTCACTACGCGCCCACCACCAAGCAGGTGCGCGCGATGCCCATCCTGATCGTCACGCCGTGGATCAACAAATATTACATTTTGGACCTGACCGCGCAAAAGAGCATGGTCAAGCACCTGACCGACCAGGGCTTTTCGGTGTTCATCAGCAGTTGGAAGAATCCGGGCGTTGAGATGTGTGATGTGCGCCTGGACGATTATTTGCTGGAGGGCGTCCATGCCTTGGTGAAGGCGACCACCGAATTTTGCAAGGTGCCGCAGCTGCATCTGGTGGGCTACTGCATCGGCGGCACCCTGGCGGCCACCTACATGGCCTGGGCCAACAAGCGGTATGAAGCCGACAGCATGCCGGTGGCGCACTGGACACTGCTGGCTTCGCTGACTGATTTTTCTCATCCCGGCGAGATTGAGGTTTTTATTGATGAAGCCTGCATCAGCGCGCTGGACGAGTTGATGGCCAAAAAAGGCTATCTGGATGGCAGCGAAATGGCGAGTTCTTTCCGCCTGTTGCGCTCCAACAGCCTGATCTGGCACTACTGGGCGCAAAGCTACCTGCTGGGCGAAAAGCTGAAGCCTTTTGACGTGCTGTTCTGGAACAACGACACCACGCGCATGCCGCAAGCCATGCATTCCTACTACTTGCGCGAAATGTACCTGCACAACAATCTGGTCAAACGCGACCACCTCACCATTGGCGGCGAGTCGATTGACCTGAACCGCATCACCCAGTCGCTCTATGCGGTGACCGCAGAAGAAGACCATATTGCGCCCTGGCAACAGTGCTATCTGATCCGCCGCGATGTGAATGCCGCAGCCCCCGTGCGTTTTGTCCGGTCAAGCTCGGGGCATATTTTGGGCATCGTCAATCCACCGGTCAGCCCGCCCAAACGGAGCTACTGGGTGGCCGACTCCGAGCCCAATGAAGGCGCGCAGCGCTGGCTCAGCCATGCCGAGAAAAAGTCCGGCAGTTGGTGGCCCGACTGGGCCGCCTGGCTGCATGCGCACACCGGCGACATGGTGCCCGCCTATGCCACCAGCAGCCGGAAATTCCCGGCGCTGGCGGATGCGCCGGGCAACTATGTGCTGGAGAAATAGGCGGGTCGCGTGGCTTACGCGGTGGCGCTGACAGCCCGTTTGGGCAAGCCACGAACCGGCGCGGATGGGCTGTAGCGGTCCAGCGCCAGGCCTTCCGTGCTGATGGCGGGTTGCCGGCCGGTGACCAGGTCGGCCAACAATTGCCCGGAGCCGCTGGCCATGGTCCAGCCCAGCGTGCCATGCCCGGTGTTCAGGAACAGGTTGGGGTACTGCCGGGTGGCGCCGATGATGGGCGTGCCATCGGGCGTTTGCGGGCGCAAGCCGGTCCAGAATTCCGCCTTGGGCAGATCGCCGCCGGGGAACAGGTCGGCGGTCACCATCTCCAGTGTGGCACGGCGTTTGGGGTTCAGCGCCAGGTCAAAACCACTCAATTCGGCCATGCCACCGACACGGATGCGCTTGTCAAAGCGCGTGATCGCCACTTTGTAGGTTTCGTCGAGCACGGTCGATTGTGGTGCCAGGCTGGCATCCAGCAAAGGCACCGTCAGCGAATAGCCTTTGACCGGGTACACCGGCAGGTTCAGCCCGAGCGGCTGCAACAACTGGCGCGTGTAGCTGCCCATCGCCAGCACATACTTGTCGGCCTTGACCACTTCTGCTTCAGGCCCGGCCAGTTGCACGCCCTGCAGGCTCTGCCCGTCAGACAGCAACTGCTTGACATCAACGCCGTAGCGGAACTGCACGCCCAACTGCCGTGCTTTTTCGGCCAGTTGCTGGGTGAACATGAAACAGTCACCGGTTTCATCATGGGGCAGCCACAAACCACCCAGCAAGCGGTCCTGCGTGTGGGCCAGCGCAGGCTCCAC
>NZ_JAMPXE010000140.1 GCF_023701345.1 Rhodoferax sp.
CCGGTGGTGTACTGCTACATGGATGATTTGGCGCAATGGCTGGCCAGATTCTGGCGCAAACCCGACTTAAATGACGCATAAAACAAGGCTTTTGACAGCGTCACCCGCTAAAATCGAACGATTCCGTTAACATACCCCCTGGAGTACCAAAAATGAACTTGCAAAACGTGGAACAAGCCCGCTATCACATGATCGAGCAACAGATTCGCCCCTGGAATGTCTCCGACCCCGCGGTGCTGGACCTGTTGGCAAGCGTCAAGCGCGAAGACTTTGTGCCATTGGCGCAA
Organism: Rhodoferax sp.; assembly: GCF_023701345.1. Classification (GTDB taxonomy): domain Bacteria; phylum Pseudomonadota; class Gammaproteobacteria; order Burkholderiales; family Burkholderiaceae_C; genus Rhodoferax. Next base: position 288 of record NZ_JAMPXE010000140.1, read on the forward strand.
AAATCCCTGGCCTTTGTTGACATGGCCATCGCCCTGCCGGGTGGCCAGAGCATGTTGCCCCCGCGTGTGCAAGCCCGCTTGCTGCAGGATGCCGCCGTCCAGGCCGCCGACAAGGTGCTCGAAATTGGCACGGGCTCGGGTTACATGACCGCGCTGCTGGCGCACCAGGCGCAACGCGTGATCTCGCTGGAAATCAACCCCGAAATCGCCGACATGGCCCGCGCCAACCTGCAACGCGCTGGCATCCATAACGTCGAGGTGCGCCAGGCGGACGGCTCCAAAGGCACCCCAGCAGAGGCACCCTTCGACGTCATCGTGCTCGGTGGCTCGGTCGCCGAGGTGCCACAGTCGCTGCTGAATCTGCTCAAGGTGGGCGGCCGCCTGGTTGCGATCGTGGGCGAAGAGCCCATCATGCATGCCCAGCTGATTACCCGCACCAGCGAAACCAATTTCACTTCGGTTGACAAATGGGACGACAACGCCCCCCGTTTGCTCAACTTCCCGCAGCCCAGCGCCTTCAAGTTTTAAACATGGTCACACAAGTCCGTCCGATTCAACTCAAAGACTGGCTTGAAGCCGTGCGTGGCCATGGCAACCCGGTGGTGCTGGACGTGCGCGAGCCCCATGAGCTCCTCACCGCCAGCATCAAGGCTGATGGTTTTGAGCTCATCACCATCCCCATGGGCGCGATTCCGCCGCGCCTGAATGAGCTCGACCCGAACCAACCCGTGGCCTGCCTGTGTCACCATGGCGTGCGCAGCATGCAAGTGGCCAACTTCCTGCAAGCGCACGGCTTTCAGCATGTGGCCAATGTGGCGGGCGGCATCAACGCCTGGTCTTCCGAAGTGGACCCCAGCGTGCCGCGCTACTGATTCAGCGCTAGCCAGACCATCCGGCTCCTTATTGGCACCTTACCTCAGGGACAACATCATGAATTTGCGTCAACTTCCCCTTGCTCTGGCCCTCACTGCCGCCTTCGTGCTGCCCGCACAGGCCCAAAGTCTGGTGGAACTCTATGACGCGGCGCGCGGCTTTGATGCCAGCTACCAGTCGGCCAAGTCGCTGTATGAAGCCAATCTGTCCAAGGCAGAGCAGGCCAAGGCCGGGCTGTTGCCCAGTGTCAACCTAGGGATGGGCGTGAACCGCGCCAACATCGACAGTGATATTGAAACTATGGAGCGCAGCTACGGCAACCAAAGCGCTACCCTGAGCGCCAGCCAGCCCTTGTACCGCCCGGCCAATGTCGCCACGGCGGCACAGGGTAAAAAGTCGGCCGAAGTAGCGCTGGCGCAATTGCAGGCGGCCGACCAGGACCTCATCGTCCGTGTCAGCCAGGCCTACTTTGACGTGCTCACCGCCGGCGACAGCCTGAACTTTGTCAAGGCACAAAAGTCTGCCGTATCCGAACAACTGGCTTCGGCCAAGCGCAACTTCGAGGTTGGTACCGCCACCATCACCGACACCCGCGAAGCGCAGGCGCGTTTTGACCTGGTGCTGGCGCAGGAAATAGCCGCCGAAAACGACTTGCGCGTCAAAAAAGTGGCGCTCGACCAACTCACCGGCAAGGCAGACGCTGCGCCCAAGCCGCTGGCGGTGCCCGTGGTGATTGCCCCTGTGGCACCTGCTGACGTGACCCGCTGGGTGGCGCAGTCAGAAGAAATGAGCCCGGCCATACGCCAGGCCCAGCTCGGCCTGGAAGTAGCCCAGCTCGAAACCCAAAAAGCCCAGGCGGGCAACAAACCCACGCTGGATTTGACAGGCAGCTACAACATCACCAAAAACAATGGCTCGTCCAGCTCCCCGCTGGACTACCGCAGCAATGTGGCACAAGTCGGTTTGAGCTTTAACCTGCCGCTGTTTGCCGGCTACGCCATTCAAAACCGCATCAAGGAAACCCTGTCTCTGGAAGACAAGGCGCGCAGCGATGTCGAAGCCGCCAAGCGGGGCGTGGCCCAGGCCACCCGCACCGCCTATTTTGGCGTCGAGTCGGGTCTGGGTCAGGTCAAGGCCCTCGAAGCCGCCGAGGCATCCAGCCAGAGCGCACTCGACGCCACAAAATTAGGTTACCAGGTGGGTGTGCGCATCAACATCGACGTGCTCAACGCCCAGACTGCGCTGTTCGACACCAAGGCCAAACTGGCCAAAGCGCGCTACGACGTGTTGCTGGGTGGCCTGAAACTGCGCCAGGCCAATGGCACGCTCAAGTCTGAAGACCTGAACGCGGTGAATGCGCTGCTGGCCAAATAAGCACAGTTACCCAAGCCGGGTTCGGAGCCTTACGAATCCGCCGTTATCTCTGCGGAAAAAAGACGCAATTATTTTTTGTTCTTGTAAAGCGCAGCGTTCTTGACTGCATCATTGGTGGCCTGCTTCGCAATCACCAGGCCTTTTAGTCCGTCATAAATCTCTGCGCTGACGATCTTGTGTGTCAGCAGATGCGCTTTGCTGCCATATGGGCGGCCAGCGATGATCTTGTCGGCTTCGGCATCGCTGACGCCAGGAAGCGTTTTGAGTTCTGCTTTCTTCGCGCTGTTGATGTCAACCAGCTTGACCTTGGGCGCCGCCTTGGGTTTGGCAGCAGTGCCACTCTGGGCGCTTGTTTCAGTCTTGCTTGTGGCTGGCTTTGGCGCGGATGCCTGGCTGTCAGCGGCCGCGCAGAGGCTGGCGGACAACAGCAGGGTCAGGGTAATACATGTGGTTTTGATGCTACTGAATTTCATGAAAGACGTTCCTTGATAAATCTTGGCATTTGCTAGTGTATTGCCAAGCATCATAAAAAAACCCGGGTATGTCGCCACATCCGGGTTGATTGCTTGGCTCAGATAACGAGGGTGAAAACCCTCGTAGTCTGATTACTTGTGCATGACGACTGCGTCAAATTCCTTGCCTGGACCGTGACACGTCACACATCCCTCACCGTTGGCAATGAGCGCACCGCGCTTGACTTGGACTTGTCCACCATTCAGGCTGGCGTGGGTTTTGGCGCTTTGCGAGTCATGGCAGCTCACACAGGCCGCAGCATATGGCGAAACGACGCTGTCATCGGCATTGACCGTGGCATAAGACGCTTTGGCATTGGCCGTTGTCCGCGTTACGGCATAAGCGGCATTGATCGACTCATAGTTGGAGGACAGGGCAGCACTTGGCACACTGCTGTAGGTGCCGGCTTTGTGGCAAGTCTCGCAGTTGTTGAGTTTGCCTGGGAAGTCCATCCGGCGGAAGTCCAGCAAAGTGATGGCACTTGGAGTGCGGTCACGCGCATCCATGAACGGTGTCACCCGATCGCGGCCCGCGTGGATCCCGTGAATCATGTCCTTCATGTTGTTGGACGTGACCGGCAATTGCAGTGCTGTCTCAGTCAGGCTCTTGTTAACGCCCCACTCTGTCAGCTTTTTATTGTCCGCAGCTGTAAACGGATAGGCAGCAAAAAGCGTGTCAGAAATCCCCCGTCCGCTGGTGGCCTTGTTGGGCACATGACACGTCACACAGACCTGGATTTCATAGACCCGGCTACCGCCATGGCCTTCGAACCACTCGTGGCAATTAGAGCACTTGGCCGAATCCACCACGGTGCGGCGAACGTCGTCACCGGTGACCGCCTTGACCACCGAGATCGCATGCCGGCCGGTACTTGCTGAGATGCCATTGGTTCCAGCTGCCTGTGTGTAGTAGGCATTGAGTGAAACCGCGCGCAATTTCGCACCGACGGGGAACCCGTTGGCTATCGTTGCGGTGAAATAGCCGTCGGCATCAGGCGCAGACGACGCTGTCAAACCCGCAGCGGCGAAAGTAACTGACTTCGCGTCGCCTTTGGTAACACCACTGTTGTCGTAATCAACCGGTTTGAAGTCGGCTGCAAGCATGCCGCTTGGAAGGCCCGCCCAGGAGAGCAGGAAGCCCGGGCTACCAGTGAAGCCGGTTTGCACTATTGACGTCAATGGCGTGAACACTGCTGGCAGGACACCGCCGTCGGAACTGATCTTGAACTTCACGGTCACAGTATTGCTGGCATCCACGGCCGCAGACTTGATGTCGTACTTGAAGTTCACCAAACCAGCGGCAACGGTTGGATTGTGCTTGGTGACATTGTCAGTCTGGTGATAGACCTTAATGTCGGCGGACGAGTGGCACAGGTAACAGGTGGCGTCGCTGGACTGTCCTTTGCCAACGTGCCCGGTAGTATCACCAGCCAGCGTTGTACCTGTTCCGTCAGACCATTTGATGCCATCGTGGCAAGAACCGCAAGCGACGCGGCTGGGCTGGGTGCTCCAGTTGTCGGCCTGTTTTGCTTTGGTGCTGTCATGGCAGGTGCTGCACATCTTCTGACCATTGCCGAGCATCGAATAAGCCTTGTTGTTGAACGCTACGTTGGCATAGTTGTAGTTTTCCTTGACCAAAGCCGAGCCATTGTGGATTTTGTGAACCATGGTCGTAAAGTTACCTACCACTTCACCATCGGCCACCCTGGTTTCCGGCGAATAGCTATAGCTGGTAATGCCAGTTGTCGCATTCACCGTCTTTGTTTCCGTGAGTGCCGGGAACTTGCCTGCTGTCGAAACCACGCTGACAACGCCATTTTTACGTTGATCGGTATGGCACACGACGCAATAACGCGTTTCAACGCGACCGCCGCCGTGGAGGGCGAGCTTCTCGTGGCAGGTATTGCAACTGTCAATCGAGACCACTTCACGCTGCACATCAGCGGCTGCCACCTGTGCGCCTGTGGCGGGAACAAAGTCGTAGATGGCGTTGGCAGGATTTGCCAATGTGCCACCATTTACCGAACCCGAGAGCTGGATGGCAACACGGTGTTGCAGTGTTGGCGCATAGTCCAACAGTTTTCCATCTGCCCCGAGAACATCGGCTTTTGCGTATGTCGACGTGCCATTGGCTTTGGTTGCCGCGTCACCGAACCATTCCGCTATTTTGGTTTGCAATGGACCCGTGATGTCACGTGCAAAAGTGTATTTGTAAGTGCCGTCCTTGTTGTCAACCAGATTGGCTGCAACGTTTTCAGTACCCGGACGACTTGGGGCACCCGTTGCCGGATCACCCACGATATAACTCACCCATTTGCTCTGGCTGCCGGCCGCGCCTGGAACCAGTTTGGCAATGCTGAAACGGAGTTGCGAAGTAGTCAGCCCTACCACGGGACGCTTGTAGCCATCCACCACACTGAACGACACCACCGGAGGGCTGTTGATGACCACACTGGAGACTGTTGCGACGGGCGTTAGAGCAGCCCAATCGGTGGCGCTGACAGTGGCAAGATTGACCACGGCTGTCAGGTCCTGACCAGGCGCGCCTGGTGCACCCGGCGCGCCTGGTGCACCCGCTGCGCCATCGTCACCACCGCCGCAACCGGCCAGGGCCGCCACGGCAAGGAGGCTTGCCGTGGCAAGCCTGGTCCAATGAGAGGAAGATTTACTCTTCCTTGCTAGTTCGACATGTTTCACGTGAGCCTCCTATGGCGTTGACTTTGGAAGGCCTTATTATCAATTTACAAAATCTTTACACAAGTGAAACTGCGTCTTCAAACTGTTAAACATTTGCGCTATATCAAGTTTTATCTAATCAGCTGATGGGCGCGAGTGCTGCGGCTCAAAATTCACCACATATTAAAAACCCCCGAAGGCGTTACCACCTTCGGGGGTTTTGGTTAACACAGAAAATTGCTGTTATTTCATGTGAACTGCCTTGATGTCGGCAACCTTGCCGCTGGCATGGCAGACCATGCAGGTTTCAACTTTGGCGAAGCCTTTGGTACGGTCACCGGTGCCGCTAACAGAAACAGAGGAAACCGACTTGTAAAGCGTGCCACCGTTCAACTGCATGTGTGAAACAGCCAAACCACTGTCATGGCAACCGAAGCAACTAGACGAGACCGGCGACGACACGAGGTTGTCAGTCCGGTAATCAACCTGGCCACGGCCCAGCATCGTAACCCATGGCGACAAGCCAATAGACGCTACATTCGTCGGATTGCTCATGTCTCCGGAAGCCTCGGTCGTCCACACCAGATTGGGCAGGGCAGCAGCACTGGCTGTCGCACTGAAGTCATAGCTGCCTGCAACGTGGCACTGCTCGCATTTATTCAAAATACCTGGATAGGTAACTTCCGCAAAGCCTGTCGGGTTTGCAGCGGTTGCCTCATAGGTAAAGTCTTCGGCACGCATCTTTGACGCATGGATCGAGTGCACCATGTTCTTGGCGCTGACCGACCAGCCGCCACCGAAACTGTAAGCCGCACCAACGTGGCCCGTGGCTCTGGCCGGATCGTGGCACAGAGCGCATGCTTGACCGTTGTTGCGGGCACCGGCATGGAAGGACGGACCAACACCCAACTGGCCGTGGCAGCTATTGCACTTGTCACCATCGACCACGGTGCGACGCGCTGTGGAACCGGTTGCAGTCATCGTGACGAACTTGGGCTCACGCAGTCGGATACCCTTCGGATAAGCTGGCAGATTCAGCTGCACGAAGCCGTTGTAGCCGACACCCAGTGCCGCCGTGACCATCTTGGCGTCATCGGGAATGATCTTAGCCAGGGTTGCAGTGTAATAGCCATCGGCGTCCGGGCCGGTTTGGGTACCGCCGCTGCCATCCCGAAGACTCTTGATCGGGGTGCCGCCACCGAGGTCCGAAGCCAGCCAGTCAGCAGGCGCAGCAATGCCGTCCCGGGGAGTTGAATGCACCGCCATGATATTGGGCGAACCATCGACGCCATCCATCAGAAAGCCTGTGGCGTTGAACTTCACCGGTGTGCCATCCTTGGTGATGCGATAGACGACGGTGATCTGCTTGGCACCCGCGGCACCCGAAACGGTCGCCGACTTGATTTCCATGCCGATCTTATAGACACCGGCTGGCAGATTCAATTGCGAAGCCAAGGGGATTGATGGACCAAAGCCGCCTACCAGCGGATAACCGCCGCGGCCATTGGCGCCAGTCGGATCAACCGTCACGTGGTAAACCGGAATGCTTGCCGCGTCATGGCACAGGACACAAGTTTTGTCGTCGGTTTTTCCACCACCAATGTGACCCACGGTGGAGCCAGACAAGGTTGTGCCTGCACCAGTCTTGAAGTCGATGCCATCATGGCACGAGCTGCAAGCCAGCAAACTGGGAACATTTTTCCAGTTGTCGCCTTGAGATGTTTTGTTCTCGGCTGTAGTGGAACCATCGTGGCATTTAACGCAGTTGGTCACCGGCTGCGGGTATAAGATTTCGTTGAACTTGACGCCAGCATAGTCGTAGCCAGATTTCATCAACTTATGGCCCATATGAATTTTATGGACGGCTGTCGGGAAATCGCCTACCGCTTTGCCATCAATGCGGGTAGTGCTGCCGGAATAGGCATTTCCAATGGCCACCGAGTCAGTTCGACCGTACTTGCGCTGATCGGTATGACAGACGACGCAGTATTGCGGATCCTGACGGCCACCGCCATGGAATTCGAACTTGCTGTGGCATGACATGCAAGCTGCCATGGAGGTGACGTTACGCTGCGCATCAGTGGCAGTGACCGTCTTGCCTGTGGCAGGAATGAAG
>NZ_JAMPXE010000141.1 GCF_023701345.1 Rhodoferax sp.
ACGGTCAAGTTTATCAACCAGCTCATCGACAGCGGCATAGAGGTCGGCATGGGCACTTTCAGCGAACAGCTCGATGCCCTTGATGTGAATATTGCATTCCGCTTTTTGCCGGCGTTCCTTCTCCTTCATGTTTTCCAGGGTCAACAACACCTTGACATCCACCACCTGGTCAAAATGCCGTTTGATCCGGTCCAGCTTGCTTGTCACATAACTGCGCAAAGCAGGGGTTACCTCCAAATGGTGACCGCTGATCGTCAAGTTCATAAAAGCCTCCTAAGTTCTTGGGTGAGAAAGCTGCCAACGACGCTGGCAACCGAAAAAAAGAGTTGTCAAGCCATGGCACTGACTATGCCCCGGCTTGGCGCAATTTGCAATTCATTTTTCATGATGCAATGCAACATACTCCGGTCTTGCGGGTCACGTCATTGGCGCAAGAGCTGCTGCAATGCGATAATCTTCATGATCGAATGACTGCATTTTGACTGGTCGCGCAGCGCATAAACGCCCCCTGTCGCTGGTTTTCATCTCGCCAAAGCGTCTTGGGCTTGAACACCACCCACCCGACATAACGCTTCATGATCTACCTCTTTTGGGAGTGAGCGCATGCTCAATATTTTCACCCTTGCCAACGGCCGCCTGTTTCAGGAAGAGATCGAATCTCTTGAAGAGTTGTCGCGTTTCCAGCCGATCTGGGTTGACCTGGAGTCGCCCACACTGGAAGAAAAACGCTGGATCAAACAATACTTTGGGCTCTCGATCCCCGAAGATGCGATGGATGAGGACATTGAGGAATCGGCTCGTTTTTACAAGGAAGACAACGGCGAACTGCACATCCGCAGCGACTTTTTGGTCGCCGACGATGTTGACCCGCACACGGTCCGGGTGGCGTTTATCCTGAACCTGGTCAACGACGAACTCAAAAGCAAGGGCGTCCTGTTCTCGATCCATGATGAGGACGTACCGGTGTTCCGGCTGCTGCGCATGCGCGCCCGTCGCGCCCCCGGCCTGATTGAAGACGCCAAGGAAGTATTGCTCAAACTGTTTGACGCCGATGCCGAGTATTCAGCTGACACGCTCGAAGAAATTTACGATGAGCTGGAAAAAGCCAGCGCCAAGGTGCTATCAGGCGATGTGACCGATGCGCTGGCCGGTGAGGTGCTGGGCGCCATTGCGCGCCATGAAGACATGAACGGCCGCATTCGGCGCAACGCCATGGACACCCGGCGTGCCGTGAGCTTCATGATGCGCACCAAGATGCTCAACAGCGATCAATTTGAGGATGCGCGGCAAATCCTGCGCGACATCGATTCGCTCGACTCCCATACCGCGTTTTTGTTTGACAAGATCAACTTTTTAATGGATGCCACGGTCGGCTTCATCAACATCAACCAGAACAAGATCATCAAGATTTTTTCGGTGGCCAGCGTGGCGCTGCTCCCGCCTACCCTGATTGCCAGCCTGTATGGCATGAACTTCAAGTTCATGCCCGAACTCGACTGGGCCATGGGTTACCCCTACGCCCTGGGCCTGATGCTGGCCAGCGCCCTGGTGCCCATGTGGTACTTCAGAAAACGCGGCTGGCTCAAATAGCTATTGGTGCTTGATGAACTGGCCAAGCACAGCCAGGGCATAAGGACTGGCCACCTGGGTCACAAAAGCAGAAAAATCCAGGTGCGCCTGGGCATCTGCACGGTCTGAAATGGTGCGCATGGCGGCAAATGGCACCCCGTAGTCATGACACACTTGCGCCACCGCCGCACCTTCCATCTCGACAGCCAGGGGTTCATGGCCTGCGGCCTGCAAGTCAGCGCGCATGAGCGCGGCAGCCGAGGGGTCGCAGACAAACTGATCACCACTGGCAATCAGGCCGCGGTGAACGACAGGCGCCTCCAGCAGCAAGCTGCGATGGAAATGGTCGCCAACGCCAGCCAGGCCAAGGTGGGTGGCAGCCAACAAAGCCGCAGAAAGCGCTGGATCGCAATCAAGCGTTGCGCGCCCATACAGCGGTATTTCATAACGCGGAAAAAGCGGGGCAGAGTTCAGATCGTGTTGGATGAAAGCCTCGGCCACCACCACGTCACCCACCTTGACGCCAGCGCCGACACCCCCAGCGACACCCGTGAACACCACACGTTTGACATCAAACGCTTCAATCAACACGGTGGTGGTGGTGGCTGCAGCCACCTTGCCGACCTTGGACAGTACCAGCACCACCTCCTGCCCGGCCCACTGGCCGCACCAGAATGTGCGACCGGCACGCCTGACGCGCTGCGGGTTGACCAGTTGCTCCAGCAAGCCCCGCTGCTCATCCAGCAGGGCGCTCATGATGGCCAGCGTCAAGGGCGCACCCCGGCCATGCTATTTACCCCGCAGCTCACGCCGCAAAATCTTGCCAACCGGCGTTTTTGGCAATTCGGAGCGGAATTCAACCACTTTGGGCTGTTTGTAGCCGGTGAGGTTTTTCTTGCAATAAGCACGCACCTGCTCTTCGGTGACGTCGGGGTCTTTTCTGACAATGACCAGCTTGACCGCCTCGCCGGTTTTCTCGTCCGGCATACCCACGCAGGCGCACTCCAGGATGCCGTCCATTTGTGAGACCACGTCTTCAAGTTCGGTCGGGAAGACGTTGAAACCGCTCACCAGAATCATGTCTTTTTTGCGGTCGACGATTTTGAAGTAGCCACGCGCATCCATCACGCCAATGTCACCGGATTTGAAATAACCGTCCGCAGTCATCACTTTGGCGGTCTCATCGGGGCGCTGCCAGTAGCCAGCCATCACTTGCGGGCCCTTGATGGCAATCTCGCCCGACTGGCCCACGGGCACTTCATTGCCCCCATCATCGATCAGTTTGAGCCAGGTGCCGGGCACTGGCAGGCCGATGGAGCCTGAGTATTCCGTGATGGTCACCGGGTTGGCCGTGGCAATGGGTGAGGTCTCGCTCAGGCCATAACCCTCAACGATGGGACAGCCCGTTTTCTCCAGCCAGAGTTTGGCCACGGCACTTTGCACGGCGGTCCCCCCCCCCGCAGACACCAGCAGACTGCTCCAGTTCACCTTGCCGAAATCGGGATGGTTGGCCAGGCCATTGAACAAGGTATTGACCGCCGGAAAGAAATGTATCTTGTGCTTGGCCAGCTCGGCCAGTACGGCTGGGAAGTCACGCGGATTAGGAATCAGGATCAGCTTGCCGCCAATGCGCAGGGACAGCATCATGGCCACTGTAAAGGCGAAAATATGGTACAGCGGCAAGGCACACACCGCATTCATTTGCTCGCCTTCCGGTATTTTTTCCAAAGCCGGCCTGAACCAGTCATCGGTCTGCAACAGGTTGGCCACCAGGTTGCGCTGCAACAGCACCGCACCCTTGGAGACACCGGTGGTGCCGCCGGTGTACTGCAACACGGCCACGTCATCCGGCTTGATGACCACTTTTTTCAAACTGCCACTGCTGGCCTTGGCAATGGCTGCGTTAAAGCGCACCGCGCTGGGTAAATTGAACACCGGCACCATCTTCTTGACGTTGCGCACGACGTAGTTCACCAGGGCGCCTTTGAGCAGGCCCAGCTGGTCGCCCATGGCACACAAAACGATGTGCTTGACCGGTGTCGCAGCCAGACATTTCTCGAGTGTGGCGGCAAAGTTCTCCAGAATCACGATGGCCTTGGCTCCCGAGTCCTTGAGCTGGTGCTCCAGTTCGCGCGCCGTGTACAGCGGATTGACGTTGACCAGGGTGTAACCGGCCCGCAGTATTCCTGCCACGGCAATGGGATACTGCAGCACATTGGGCATCATGATGGCGACCCGGTCGCCCTTGACCAGGCCCAGACTTTGCAGATACACGCCAAAGGTCTGGCTCAATTCATCCACCTGCCTGTAGCTTTGCTCCTTGCCCATGAAGCTGTAAGCAGGCCGATCGGCAAACTTGTTGAAGCTCTCCTCCATCATGTCGACCATGGAGGCATATCGGTTCACATCAATATCAGAGGACACACCCGGGGGATAACTCTTGAGCCAGATGCGATCGGTCATTATTGATGCTCCACGTATTGAATTTAAAACCGGATTTTCGCCCGATTGTCAGTTTCTGTAAGCTGTGTTTTCCCTAATTAGACTGCAAACTCCAGCCGGTTTCACGCTCTGCAAAACAATCAAAAAAAGAGGCCGCTTGGGCCTCTTTCAGATGGGTCTGTGAGCGCTTCAGGCCTTCAATGCGGTCAGCACTTCATCGAGCATTTTCTTGGCATCGCCAAACAGCATGCGGTTGTTTTCCTTGTAAAACAGCGGGTTGTCCACGCCGGCATAGCCGGAGGCCATGCTGCGTTTCATGACGATCGAGGTCTTGGACTTCCAGACCTCGAGCACCGGCATGCCGGCAATCGGACTGTTCGGGTCATCCTGGGCACTGGGGTTGACGATGTCGTTGGCCCCAATCACCATAGTCACATCGGTGGCCGGGAAATCGTCATTGAGTTCGTCCATTTCAAACACAATGTCGTAGGGCACCTTGGCCTCGGCCAGCAGCACGTTCATGTGACCCGGCATGCGCCCCGCCACCGGGTGAATGCCAAAGCGCACATTGACACCCTTTTCACGCAGGTGCTTGGTAATTTCGAACACCGTGTGCTGGGCTTGTGCCACCGCCATGCCGTAGCCCGGCACAATGATCACGCTCTTGGCTTCGCGCAGCAATTCAGCCGTTTCCAGCGCCGAAACAGGCGTCACTTCACCAACCGGCTGCTCACCGCCCGCGGCAGCCGTGGGCTTGGCGCTGGTGGTGCCGAAGCCGCCTGCAATCACGCTGATGAAGCTGCGGTTCATGGCGTTGCACATGATGTACGACAGAATGGCACCACTGGAGCCCACCAGGGCGCCCACCACGATCAGCAGGTCGTTGGACAACATAAAACCGGTGGCGGCGGCCGCCCAGCCCGAATAGCTGTTGAGCATGGACACCACCACGGGCATGTCGGCGCCGCCAATGGCCATCACCATGTGCACGCCAAACAGCAGGGCCAGCACGGTCATCACGATCAGCGGTGTCAGACCGGCATCTTCCTGCAAAAATTCACGACCAAAGTAAATGACCAGCAACAAGCCCGCCAGATTGAGCCAGTGCCGCCCTGGCAGCAGCAGCGGGTTGCCGCTGACCCGGCCGGACAATTTGCCAAAGGCAATGACCGAACCCGAGAAAGTGATCGCACCGATAAAGATACCCACGTAGATTTCAAGTTCGTGAATGGTCCGGGCCGCACCCGTGACTGCAGCCGTTGCGACCGGGTCGATGTAGGTGGCAAAACCCACCAGCATCGCTGCCAGACCCACCATGCTGTGCATCAGGGCCACCAGTTCCGGCATTTGCGTCATTTGCACGGTTTTCGCGGCATATAAACCGATGGAACCACCAATCAGCATGGCGCCTATGATCCAGGGCAAGCCGGCCATCGTCACTTGCGGGCCCATCACTGTGGCCAGCACGGCAATCGTCATGCCGATCATGCCGTACAGGTTGCCGCGCAAGGCGGTAGTCTGGTTGGACAGGCCGCCCAGGCTCAGAATAAACAAAATGGTTGCGCCGATGTATGCAACCGTGGCCAGACTTGAAGACATGCTGTTGGCTCCTTTTTCTTATTTACGGAACATTGCCAGCATGCGCTGGGTCACGGCGAAACCGCCGAACATATTGATGGCCGTGAGCACAATGCCCGCGGCCGCCACCCAGGTGATCAGGCTGTTGGGCCGCTCCATGGCGCTGGTGATGGGCGAGATTTGCACTAGGGCGCCAATCGCAATGATGCTGCTGATGGCATTGGTCACGCTCATCAGTGGCGTGTGCAGGGCGGGCTTGACGTTCCAGACCACCATGTAGCCGACAAAACACGCCAGCACAAACACGGTGAAGTGCGCCAGGAATTCTTTCGGGGCACTGGCGCCAATGAGCCAGAACAGCGCTGCCGCCACACCAAACATGATGGCCAGTTTGCTGCCCGCCATGGGTTCGCTGGCGGCACCGTGACCATGGCTGCTCTTCTTGGCAGCGGGCGCGGCGGCGGCCGGCTTGGCGGCCTGCTGCGGCGGCAGCTGAGGCGCCGGCGGCGGCCAGGTCACTTCCCCATTCTTGATGACGGTCAGGCCACGGATGGCGTCGTCTTTCATATTGACGTCAACGATGCCGTCCTTGGTCTTGCACAGTTCCTCGGTAAGACGGAACAGGTTGGTCGCGTACAGCGTCGACGACTGCTTGGACAATCGACTGACCAGGTCGGTGTAGCCGACGATGGTGACGCCGTGCTTCACCACAGACTGGCCGGGCTCGGTCAGTTCGCAGTTGCCGCCCTGCTCTGCCGCCATGTCGACGATCACGCTGCCCGGCTTCATGCTCTTCACCATCTCGGCGGTGATCAGCTTGGGCGCTGGTTTGCCGGGGATCAGCGCGGTGGTGATGATGATGTCCACTTCCCGCGCCTGCTTGGCGTACATCTCGCGCTGGGCCTGCTGGAAGCCCTCGCTCATGACCTTGGCGTAGCCGCCGCCGCCGGAGCCTTCCTCCTCGTAATCGACCTTGACGAATTCGCCGCCCAGGGAAACGACCTGGTCGGCCACTTCGGCACGAGTGTCGTTGGCGCGCACGATGGCGCCCAGCCCGGCGGCTGTGCCGATGGCCGCCAAACCGGCGACGCCGGCGCCGGCGATAAAGACCTTGGCCGGCGGCACCTTGCCCGCGGCCGTGATCTGGCCGTTGAAGAAGCGGCCAAAGGCATTGGCGGCTTCAATGACGGCGCGGTAGCCGGCGACGCCGGCCTGCGAGGTCAAGGCGTCCATCTTCTGGGCACGGCTGAGCATGCGTGGCAGCGCGTCGATGGCCAGCACGGTCACCTTTTTGGCGGCGAGTTGCTGCATCAAATCGGGGTTTTGTGCGGGCCAGATGAAGCCGATCAGGATTTGCCCTTCGCGCATCAACGCGACTTCGTCGGCGGACGGTGGTCGCACCTTGAACACGATGTCGGAGCCGGACCACAGGGCGGCGGCCGACTCGGCCACCGTCGCGCCCGCAGCGCGGTAGGTGTCGTCGGAACAATTCGCGGCATCGCCTGCACTGGATTCGACGGCAACTGAAAATCCCAGCTTGATCAGCTTTTCCACCACCTCCGGCACCGTGGCCACGCGTTTTTCTCCCGGGAAAACCTCACGCGGCACGCCAATGCGTTGCGCGGTTTGAGTCGATGATGTGGGGGATGGAACGACGGATTTTTCCGATAAGCCTTGAGTGGTGGCACCAGCTTGCATGAAGCGTCTCCTCGTAAGATGATTGGCAGGTTCTTTGAACCGCAGGAGCTTACCTCAGTTTTTACACTTTTTTGATTTACGACAAGCCCGTACTTTGATCCACCTCAACGAGTCAGCTGATCCCGGTCTGGGCGCAACCCGGCAAGTTACCGATAATCCGGCCATGACAATCCGATGGAAACCCAGCGCCACCGTGGCGGCAATCATTGAACACAATGGCAAATTCCTGCTGGTTGAAGAGCACACCCCCGAGGGCCTGCGCCTGAATAACCCGGCCGGCCACCTCGACCAAGGAGAGCGCCTGGTGGACGGCTGTGCCCGCGAGGCGCTCGAAGAAACCATGCATCTGTTTACACCGACGCATTTGCTCGGGATCTACATGTCGCGCTTTCAACGCCCGGCCACCGCCGATCATGCGCAGGAAGACATCACCTACCTGCGCTTTGCGTTTTGCGGCACGCTGGGCGCCTTGCAAGCGGGGCGCAGTCTGGACACGGGCAT
>NZ_JAMPXE010000017.1 GCF_023701345.1 Rhodoferax sp.
CCACCGCAACAGGAGCCACAGTAACCATCACAGCGGTGTCTTCGGATCAAACGAACCGGGTGTCAACAATCACGGCATCGTGTACGAATTGCTCAGCAAGTCCGGTTACCACTCAAATCAAAGTTGTAGGTGCCAGCATTGCTTTAACCAATGTCGGTAGCACCTCGTTGATCGTTGGTGGTGCGACTTCAACGCTGAGTGCCACGGTCAAGAGTTTTTCTGGTACATCTCTATCAGGCGTGGATGTTTCTTTTGCTGCAACTGATCCACTGGTGCTTGGATTGAATGTGGCTTCGGCAAAAACCAATAGTGCGGGTGTTGCACAGGTCACGGTTTCTGGATTGAAGGCAGGTAACGCCATTGTGAATGTATCTGCGTTGGGTGATGCCAAATCTCAGGCATATACCAGTGGTGCTCCAGCAGTTGTTTTGGCGATAACATCTCCAACTAATAATTCTGTGCTGGTAACCAATGTATCTGAAGATATTACCGTTTCTGCACCAGCTGGTGCCACATCGGTCACTTTTGCAACAACTCTGGGTACTTTTGCCAACGGACAAGCAAGTCAAAGTATCGCAGTGCCACCAGCAGGGACGGCAACTGCAAAACTGACTGCGGCTCAGGCAGGTATTGCAACTGTTACCGTCATTGATAATTTGAAGAACACTGCGAATGTAACCATCGTGGTATCGCCCCCAGTGTCAGCTGCTAACAAAATCCTTCTAAACGCAAGTCAAACTACGCTGCCTATCTCGTTGGCAGATGGTAGTCAAAACTCGCTAACCCTCGTGGCTCGGGCGATAGCATACGATGGTTCAAAGGATCAGGCCGTTGCCAAAGCTCCAATCCTTTTCACCATGACGGGCGGGCCAGGGGCTGGTGAATCCTTGTCCCCGGCGCTTGCCTATACCAATAGCGCTGGTTTTGCGGTTGCGACATTCACTTCCGGCACAGTGGCATCAATACCAAACGGGATTGTGATTACCGCCACTATCCTGAACCTTGATTCAACTACTCCTAATTATCCTAACCCTTTGGCTCAGACTGGTATTGTTCCTTCTGGTAACGACATCTTGTTAACCGTAGGCGGAGCGCCTTTGTCTGTAGCCTTTGGTCCGGCTTCTGTGTTGGGGGAGAGTTCTGACAAGACTTTGTATGTGCATGCGTATTCCGTTCAGGTTACGGATGCAAATAACAATCCTGTGCCTGGTCAAGTGGTGACTTTGCGTATGAACCCCGTTGCTTTCAGTACAGGTCCAGCCTGCACGCCTGAATTCACCTATTGTTCAGAGGATGTGAATGGCAATGGCTCTAGGGATGTTGGTGAAGATGGAACACGTACGCTGCTCCCTTCGGCCATAGATGCAGGAAGTTGCCCTTCTATTGCACCACCTCCAACTGGGACTTTGGATCTTGGGTTGACACCATCTAACTCTGATGGTGGAGGAATTCCGGCAACTGTGACGACTGATACAAACGGTATCGCAGCGTTTAATTTGACATATCTGAAGGGTTCTGCACTTTGGGTAGTGAATAAATTGACTGCAACAGTGAGTTCCAACGGAACTGAGACCAGAAAATCGACGATATTCCGGTTGAGCGCGCTCCGTGGTGATCTTGAGCCATGCAGCCTTCCCGCCTCACCTTATAGCTATTAAGCAATTACTTTTGTGTGATCTCCCTCATCGGCCTGCCCGGCTCAGGAAAATCCACCGTCGGGCGACAACTTGCCCGGCGGTTGCAACTTCCCTTCTTTGACTCCGACCATGTGATAGAGCAGCAGCTTGGCTGCTCTATCCGTGAGTATTTCGAGCGCGAGGGGGAGGTTCGCTTTCGCGACCTGGAAGCCTCGGTCATCGACGAACTCACACAGAACCCGGCAGCCGTTTTGTCCACCGGCGGTGGCGCCGTGTTGCGGCCGGAAAATCGCCAGAACCTGCACAGCCGGAGCCAGGTTGTTTATTTGAATTCGTCGCCCGACGATTTGTTTCGGCGCCTGCGGCACGACAAAAGCCGGCCTTTGCTGCAAGTCGCCGACCCGCTGCAACGACTGCGGGATTTGTACGCCCAGCGCGACCCCTTGTATCGCGAAACAGCGCACTTTCATGTCGATACCGGCCGCCCCTCGGTGGCCACTTTGGTCACGATGATCGTGATGCAGCTTGACATGCTGGGGGCATAGAGCTGCCGCTGACTGTTCGCCTCTTGCCCAGTTCGCTAAACTCCGGGCCATGCATTCCTCCGACCTCCAAACCGTTGCCATTGACCTGGCTGAGCGCAGCTACCACATCGCCATCCGTGGCTCGCTGTTTGACAACCCCTTGAGTTACGCTGAACTGCCGGCGGCACACAGCGCGCTGATTGTCACCAATACCACGGTGGCGCCCTTGTATGCCGAGCGGCTGCAGCGGGCCTTGTCTGGCAAATACCCGCAGATTCACACGGTGGTGCTGCCCGATGGTGAAGCCTTCAAGACATGGGACAACCTGAACCTGATTTTCGATGCCTTGCTGAGCCATGGCTGCGACCGCAAAACCATACTCTTCGCACTCGGCGGCGGCGTGGTTGGCGACATGACCGGCTTTGCCGCCGCCAGCTTCATGCGCGGCGTGCCGTTTGTGCAGGTGCCCACCACCTTGCTGGCGCAGGTGGATTCATCCGTGGGCGGCAAAACCGCCATCAACCACCCGCTGGGCAAGAACATGATTGGCGCGTTTTACCAGCCGCTCAAGGTGGTCTGTGATCTGGATACGCTCAAGACCCTGCCCGAGCGCGAACTTAGCGCCGGCCTGGCCGAGGTCATCAAATACGGGCCGATTGCCGACATGGATTTTCTGGCCTGGCTGGAGGCCAACATGGACGCCGTGCTGGCGCGTGATCCAGCCGCGCTGGCGCACATCGTCAAACGCAGTTGTGAGATCAAGGCCGATGTGGTGGGGCAGGACGAGCGCGAGTCGGGTTTGCGCGCCATTCTTAATTTTGGCCACACTTTTGGCCATGCCATTGAGGCAGGACTGGGTTATGGCGAGTGGCTGCATGGCGAGGCTGTGGGTTGCGGCATGGTGATGGCGGCACATTTGTCGCAGCGTTTGGGCTTGGTGGATGCATTTTTTGTCAACCGATTGGTGCATTTGATCCAAAAGGCCGGCCTGCCAGTCAAGGCCCCGCGCCTGGCCGACACTGACAACGCCGGGCGTTATCTGGAACTGATGCGGCTCGACAAAAAGAGCGAAGCCGGAGAGATCAAGTTTGTCGTCATTGAGCAGCCTGGCCGGGCGTCGGTGCGCGCCGCGCCGGACGATGTGGTGCGCAAGGTGATCGACGCGTGTTGTGCCGGCTGACGCTCAAGCCATGACCCTGGCTCCCTATGCCTGTGACCCGGCAAAGTCGCGCGGGCGGCGCTACCCGCAGGCGCCGGCGCCCACCCGTACCGACTACCAGCGTGACCGCGACCGCATTGTGCACAGCACGGCGTTTCGGCGCCTGGTTTATAAAACCCAGGTCTTTTTGAACCACGAAGGCGACCTGTTTCGCACCCGGCTGACGCATTCGCTCGAAGTCGCGCAACTGGGGCGTTCGATCGCCCGCTCCTTGCGACTCAACGAAGATCTGGTCGAAGCCATCGCGCTGGCACACGACTTGGGCCACACGCCTTTTGGCCATGCCGGCCAGGACACGCTCAACGCCTGCATGGCCGACTTTGGCGGCTTTGAGCACAACCTGCAAAGTCTGCGCGTGGTGGACCATCTGGAAGAGCGTTACCCCGAGTTTGACGGCTTGAACCTGACGTTCGAAACGCGTGAAGGCATCCTCAAGCACTGCTCGCGTCACCATGCCGAGCAGCTTGAGCGCGCCGAGCCAAGCGGGGTAGGGCGGCGTTTTCTGGAGCGCACCCAGCCCAGTCTGGAGGCTCAGTTGTGCAATCTGGCCGATGAGATTGCCTACAACGCGCACGACATTGATGATGGCGTGCGTTCCGGGCTGATCACGCTGGCGCAGTTGCAGCAAGTGCCACTGTTTGATGATTTCAGGCGACAAACGCAAGAGGCGTATCCGCAGTTGCAGGACAAGGCGCAGGGGCGGCGCCTGCTTTACGAGTCGATTCGCCGCATGTTGAGCGCGCAGGTCTATGACGTCATTCATGCGACGCAGGGCGCACTGCAAACGGCGGTGCCGGGGACGGTCGATGCGGTGCGTCATTCGCCCCCGCTGATTCGATTCAGTGCTGCCATGCGCGAGCAATCGCAAACGCTGAAAAGTTTTTTGCTGGAAAAACTGTACCGCCACCCGCAGGTGCTGGAGACCACCGGGCAGGCGCAGCAGGTGGTGCGCGATTTGTTTCAGCGTTATTTGGCGCAGCCCGGCAACATGCCCGAGAGCCACCACCGTCGATTGGCTGCGGCGCAGGCGACGGGGCTGGTGCACGGACGTGCTTTGGCACGCATCGTGGCGGACTATATTGCCGGCATGACCGACCGTTTTGCACTGCGCGAACATGAACGCCTGACAGGCTTGAGGTTGCTGGCATGATCCCCCACGATCTCGTGATAGCTGATACCCGGGCCTGGCTGGAACGCGCCGTGATCGGCCTCAACCTGTGCCCGTTTGCCAAAAGCGTGCATGTCAAGGGGCAGGTGCATTACGCAGTCAGCCGTGCCTCCACTGCCCATGACTTGCTCGACGACCTGGTTTCCGAGTTGAAAAACCTTGTCGCCACCGATCCAAAAGAACGGGATACCACGCTATTGATGGCGCCGGACTGCATGCATGATTTTCTGGATTTCAATGACTTTCTGGCCCAGGCCGAGCAGGCACTGGCAGAGCTGGACCTTGACGGTGTGCTGCAAATCGCTTCGCTGCACCCCAGGTATCAGTTTGCCGGGACCTTGGAGGACGACATCACCAACTTCACCAACCGCTCGCCTTACCCCACGCTGCACCTGCTGCGTGAAGACAGTATTGACCGCGCGGTGGCGGCTTTTCCTGATCCCGAATCCATTTTCGAGGTGAACATGCAAACCATGGAGCGACTTGGGTCTGAAGGTTGGGCTGCGCTCAAGGTGGATGCCACCGCAGTTGGCGATGCGGTCGTGGCATCATCGGTTCATGACACATCGAAAACCTGAAAAAATCCAGCGCAACCCGCCTGTGGCATCTGTGCCGCCGACTTTGCCCGACGACATCCGTCCCGGTCAATCCATTGAGTTGCTCAAGGAACTGCACATCCTGACGCGTGACGGCAAGCTCAACCAGGATTCACGGCGCAAACTCAAGCAGGTGTATCACCTGTACCAGTTCATCGAGAAGCTGCTGCTGGAGTTGGGCGATGCAGGCATCACCCTGGCCGATCATGGTGCGGGCAAGTCGTATTTGGGCTTCATCCTGTATGACCTGTTTTTCAAGGGCCGTGCCAAGGGGCATATTTACGGCATCGAGACCCGCCCTGAACTGGTGCAGAAGTCCCAGGAACTGGCCCGCCGATTGGGTTTTGAGCGCATGTCGTTTCTGAACCTCACGGTGGCTGAGTCGGCCCAGTCTGCGCAATTGCCGGCGCGCATTGACATGGTCACGGCCCTGCACGCCTGCGACACCGCCACCGACGATGCGATTGCCTTTGGCCTGCAAAAACAGGCCCGCTTCATGGTGCTGGTGCCCTGCTGCCAGGCCGAAGTGGCGCGGGTGCTGAGCCAGCACAAGGCGCTGTCGTTGTCACGCACGCCCCTGTCGGAACTGTGGCGCCACCCGTTGCATACCCGTGAAATGGGCAGCCAGATCAGCAACGTGCTGCGCTGCCTGTATCTCGAGGCCTGCGGCTATCAGGTTACGGTGACCGAGTTGGTGGGGTGGGAGCACAGCATGAAAAACGAGCTCATCATGGCGCGCTATACGGGGCAGAAGAAGCGCGCCGCAGGCCAGCGACTGCATGCCTTGTTGACAGAGTTTGGACTGTGCGAGCTGCTTCATACCCGCTTTACAGAGCTGCCCGACAATGCGCCATTGCTGCCAGACGATCCTGGCGATCAAGTCTGATGTGTGTGCCATTTGAGTTTAAATTGGAGTCAATCATGAAACGATGGATTCAAAGTTTGCTATCGGCCATTTCTGCGAGTTTGTTGCTTGCCTGTGCCAGCAGCAGTCCAGATGTCATTCAACGCGGCGATGCCCAGCGTCTGTCAAAGGTTGAAGACGGCGTGGTGCTGTCGGTCCGCAATGTGGTGGTGGATGGCAGCCAGAGCGGTATTGGTGCGGCGGTGGGTGGTGTTACAGGTGCCGTGGCGGGCGCCACACGCGGCGGCTCCAGCGCTGAGAGCAACGTGATTGGCTTGCTCGTGGGCGTGGCCGGTGCCGCGGCAGGTAACGCCATCGAGCGCATGAGCACACGCGAAGATGCCACAGAGTTGCTGGTTCAACTCAAAGGCGGCGAGCGCCGCGCCGTGGTGCAGGCCAGGGGCACAGAAGTATTTGTTCCCGGCGATGCCGTGATCCTGGTCACCACGGGCGGCAAGGTCCGCATTGCCAAAGCCCCCAGGTAAATGGCGCGCCTTCCTCGACTCACCCTGCCGGGCTATCCGCACCATGTGATTCAGCGCGGCAACAACAAGCAGGCCATTTTTTCCACGGCCGCTGATTACCGGGTGTTGCTCGACCTGATTGAAGAAAACGCCAAGAAATTCAGTGTCGCCTTGCACGCGTATGTGCTCATGAGCAACCATTTCCACTTGCTGGCCACGCCGCAAACAAATGACGGTTTGCCCAAAATGATGCAGGCGGTGGGGCGCAGTTATGTGCGCTTTTTCAATAACACGCACAAACGCACGGGCACCTTGTGGGAGGGGCGCTACAAGTCGACCCTGATTCAGACCGACCGATATCTGTTGGCCTGCATGGCCTACATTGACCTCAATCCGGTGCGTGCCGGGCTGGTGACGCAGCCGCAGGACTACCCCTGGTCCAGCCATTTGCATTACCTTGGTGTACGCGCTGACCGATTGATCACCCCGCATGCACTGGTATGGGAGCTGGGCAACACACCCTTTGCGCGTGAAGCCGCGTACGCCGAATTGGTGCAAAGCGGCATCAGCCCGGTGCAGCAGACCGCCATCACGCAGGCTACTTTGAGCGGTTGGGCCTTGGGGGATGCGGATTTTGTGGCTGATTTACAAAAAAGAACCGAGCGACGCGTCGTCAAAACAGGCGCTGGGCGCCCATTTTTTGTCAATAAATCTATCGCTAAATAAGCCTGGAATGGCTTTATTTGGATGTTGTATAGCTACTTATTTTGATGTGTCCCTAATTAAATATAAAACTATTTTTTTAAAAATTAATTGGAATCTGACCCCAATTAATTTGTTTGGCATAAATGCTGCAATGCGGTAAAGTTCACTTTTCTGAAATTTTTAGGAGCGCTCCCATGACGACGGCAGCCGAGATCAAGCATCTCCAGGACAACGGTTTGTATTCAGCCGCACAAGAGCATGACGCTTGCGGGGTTGGTTTTGTGGCCCACATCAAGGGCGTCAAGTCGCATGACATCGTCAAAAATGCGCTCAAGATTCTTGAGAACCTCGACCACCGCGGTGCCGTGGGCGCCGACAAGCTCATGGGCGACGGCGCCGGCATTTTGATCCAGTTGCCCGATGCGCTGTACCGCGAAGAAATGGCGGCGCAGGGCGTCACCCTGCCGCCACCCGGTGAATACGGCGTGGGCATGGTGTTTTTGCCCAAGGAGCACGCCAGTCGCCAGGCTTGCGAGCAGGAGCTGGAGCGTGCGGTCGAGGCCGAGGGCCAGGTGCTGTTGGGCTGGCGTGATGTGCCGGTGGACCGTGACATGCCGATGTCGCCCAATGTGCGCAAAAAGGAACCCATCCTGCGCCAGCTCTTTATTGGTCGCGGCAATGATGTGATCGTGCAGGACGCGCTGGAGCGCAAGCTCTATGTGATCCGCAAGACTGCCAGCGCCCATATCCAGGCGCTCAAGCTCAAGCACAGCAAAGAGTATTACGTGCCCAGCATGTCGAGCCGCACGGTGATTTACAAGGGCCTGTTGCTGGCCGACCAGGTCGGTACCTATTACCTTGACCTGAAAGACCAGCGCTGCGTGTCTGCGCTGGGTCTGGTGCACCAACGCTTTTCCACCAACACCTTCCCCGAGTGGCCGCTGGCCCACCCCTACCGCTATGTGGCGCACAACGGTGAGATCAACACCGTCAAGGGGAACTACAACTGGATGAAAGCGCGTGAGGGTGTCATGAGCTCACCGGTGCTGGGCGCCGACCTGCAAAAGCTGTACCCCATCAGCTTCCCCACCCAGTCCGACACCGCCACCTTTGACAACTGCCTTGAGTTGCTGACCATGGCCGGTTACCCGATCAGCCAGGCCGTGATGATGATGATCCCGGAACCCTGGGAACAGCACACCGGCATGGACGAGCGCCGCCGCGCCTTCTACGAATACCACGCCGCCATGCTCGAGCCGTGGGACGGCCCGGCCAGCATCGTCTTCACCGACGGCCGCCAGATCGGCGCCACGCTGGACCGCAACGGCTTGCGCCCGTCACGCTACTGCATCACCGATGATGATCTGGTGGTGATGGCTTCCGAGTCCGGCGTGTTGCCTTTCCCCGAGAACAAGATTGTGCGCAAGTGGCGCCTGCAGCCCGGCAAGATGTTCATGATCGACCTGGAGCAGGGCCGCATGGTGGACGACGAAGAACTCAAGTCCACCCTGGCCAACAGCAAGCCGTACAAGCAGTGGATTGAAAACCTGCGTATTCGTCTGGACGACATCCAGGGCGGCGGCGAGCCCGCCAGCGCGGCCGAGTCCGAAGGCACCTTGCTGGACCGCCAGCAGGCATTTGGCTTCACCCAGGAAGACCTCAAGTTTTTGATCGCACCGATGGCGGCCAACGGTGAAGAAGCCATTGGTTCGATGGGCAACGACAGCCCGCTGGCGGTGCTGTCGGACAAGAACAAACCGCTCTACAACTACTTCAAGCAACTGTTCGCGCAGGTGACGAACCCGCCGATCGACCCGATCCGCGAAGCCATCGTGATGAGCCTGGTGTCGTTTATCGGCCCCAAACCCAACCTGCTCGACATCAACCAGGTCAATCCGCCGATGCGCCTGGAGGTGAGCCAGCCGGTGCTCAATTTTGCCGACATGGCCAAGTTGCGCGACATCGCCAAACACACCCATGGCAAGTTTCACAGCTACACCATCGACATCAGCTACCCCTTGACCTGGGGCCGTGAAGGTGTCGAGGCCAAGCTGGCCTCGCTGTGCGCCGAGGCGGTGGACGCCATCAAGAACGGCAACAACATCCTGATCATCAGCGACCGCGGCATCAGCGCCACCCAAGTGGCCATTCCGGCCCTGCTTGCGCTGTCGGCCATTCACCAGCACCTGGTGCGCGAGGGTCTGCGCACCACGGCGGGCCTGGTGGTTGAAACCGGCACGGCGCGTGAGGTGCACCACTTTGGCGTACTGGCGGGTTATGGCGCCGAGGCGATCCATCCCTACCTGGCGATGGAAACCCTGGCCAGCATCTGCAAGGACCTGCCCGGAGACCTGAACGCCGACAAAGCCATTTACAACTACGTCAAGGCGGTGGGCAAGGGGCTGTCCAAGATCATGTCAAAAATGGGCGTGTCCACCTACATGAGCTATTGCGGTGCGCAGTTGTTCGAAGCCATTGGCCTGTCCACCGACACCATCGACAAATACTTCACCGGCACGCCCAGCAAGGTTGAAGGCATCGGCGTGTTCCAGATCGCCGAAGAAGCCATCCGCATGCACAAGGCCGCTTACAGCGCCGACCCGGTGCTGGCCAACCGCCTCGACGCCGGCGGCGAGTACGCCTGGCGCGCGCGCGGCGAAGAGCACATGTGGACGCCCGACGCGATTGCCAAACTGCAGCACAGCACGCGTGCCAACAACTGGAACACCTACAAGGAATACGCCCAGCTCGTCAACGACCAGAGCAAGCGCCACATGACGCTGCGCGGCCTGTTCGAGTTCAAGATCGATCCCGCCAAGGCGATCCCGCTGGACCTGGTCGAGCCGGCCAAGGAGATCGTCAAGCGCTTTGCCACTGGCGCCATGTCGCTGGGCTCGATCTCGACCGAAGCACACGCCACGCTGGCCATTGCCATGAACCGCATCGGCGGCAAGAGCAACACCGGCGAGGGCGGTGAAGACCAGCAGCGTTACCGCCAGGAACTCAAGGGCATTCCGATCAAGCAGGGCCAGACCATGGCCGACATCATTGGTCATGACGTGGTCGAGGTCGACATCCCGCTGCTGCCGACCGACTCGCTGCGCTCGCGCATCAAGCAGGTGGCTTCAGGCCGCTTCGGTGTCACGGCCGAGTATCTGGGCAGCGCCGACCAGATCCAGATCAAGATGGCGCAAGGCGCCAAGCCCGGCGAGGGCGGCCAGTTGCCCGGCGCCAAGGTGACCGAGTACATCGGCCGTTTGCGCCACTCGGTGCCCGGTGTCGGTTTGATCTCGCCGCCGCCGCACCATGACATTTATTCGATTGAAGACCTGGCGCAACTGATTCACGACCTGAAAAATGTCGCTCCCAAGGCGGACATCAGCGTCAAGCTGGTCAGTGAGATTGGCGTCGGCACGATTGCCGCCGGCGTTGCCAAGTGCAAGG
This sequence comes from Rhodoferax sp., assembly GCF_023701345.1. Lineage (GTDB taxonomy): Bacteria > Pseudomonadota > Gammaproteobacteria > Burkholderiales > Burkholderiaceae_C > Rhodoferax. The sequence continues at coordinate 10,662 of NZ_JAMPXE010000017.1, forward strand.
CCGACCATGTGGTGATTGCCGGTCATGACGGCGGCACCGGTGCCTCGCCCTGGTCGTCCATCAAGCACGCCGGCAGCCCGTGGGAAATCGGCCTGGCTGAAACGCAGCAAACGCTGGTGCTCAACCGTCTGCGCAGCCGTATCCGGGTGCAGGCCGACGGCCAGATGAAAACCGGCCGCGACGTCGCCATTGGCGCTCTGCTGGGCGCCGACGAGTTCGGCTTTGCCACCGCGCCGCTGGTGGTCGAGGGCTGCATCATGATGCGCAAGTGCCACCTCAACACCTGCCCGGTGGGCGTGGCCACGCAAGACCCGCTGTTGCGCCAGAAGTTCTCGGGCAAACCCGAGCATGTGGTGAACTATTTCTTCTTCATTGCCGAAGAAGTGCGCCAGATCATGGCGCAACTGGGCATCCGCAAATTTGACGACATGATCGGCCGCTCGGATTTGCTCGACACGCGCCCCGGGCTCGACCACTGGAAAGCCAGCGGCCTGGATTTCAGCCGCCTGTTTGCCCAGCCCAACGTGCCGGCCGATGTGCCGCGCTTCCAGTTCGAGGCGCAGGACCACGGTCTTGAAAAGGCGCTCGACAACGTGCTGATTGCCAAGAGCCGTGCCGCCATCGACAAGGGCGAGCGCGTGCAATTCATCGAGGTGGCGCGCAATGTGAACCGTTCGGTGGGCGCCATGCTCTCGGGCGCGGTCACCAAGGTGCACCCCGATGGGCTGCCTGATGACACCATCCGCATCCAGCTCGAAGGCACCGGTGGCCAGTCTTTTGGTGCCTTCCTGGCACGCGGCATCACGCTCTACATGATTGGCGATGCCAACGATTACACCGGCAAGGGTTTGAGCGGCGGCCGCGTGGTGGTGCGCCCCAGCATCGACTTCCGCGGCGATGCCGTCAAGAACACCATTGTCGGCAACACCGTGATGTTCGGCGCCACCAGTGGCGAGGCCTTCTTCAGCGGTGTCGCCGGCGAGCGCTTTGCCGTGCGCCTGTCGGGTGCCAGCGCCGTGGTGGAAGGCACCGGCGACCATGGTTGTGAATACATGACCGGCGGCACCGTGGTGGTGCTGGGCGTGACGGGGCGCAACTTTGCCGCCGGCATGAGCGGCGGCATTGCCTACGTCTATGACGAAGATGGCAAGTTTGCCAAACGCTGCAACACGGCCATGGTGAAACTGGAAAAAGTGCTGACCACGGCCGAGCAGCAGGAAGCGCTGGATGCCAGCCTGTGGCATCGGGGTCTGAGCGACGAAGAGCAGCTCAAGCAAATGCTGGCCGACCACAACCGCTGGACCGGCAGCCGCCGGGCCCGGGAGCTGCTCGACAACTGGGAGACCTCACGGCTCAAGTTCGTCAAGGTGTTCCCGATCGAGTACAAGCGTGCGCTGGGTGAGCTCCATGCCAAAAAAGGGGCACAAGCCAAGGTGGATCGAGCGCAGGCCGCGACAAAAAAAGAAACGGTTTTGGGACGATAGAAAGTTCGTGAGAGCAGTTGTGAGCGATCGTCATTGCGAGCGTAGCGCGGCAATCCATGCAGTTATGGATTGCCACGTCGCTTCGCTTCTCGCAATGACGATTCCTTGACGTTAGTGACAAAGGAAAAATATCATGGGAAAAGTTACCGGTTTCATGGAATACGAGCGTCTCGAAGAGGGCTACAAGCCCGTACCCGAGCGCCTGAAAAACTACAAGGAATTCGTCATCGGCCTGGACGACCAGGCCGCCAGCACGCAAGCTGCGCGCTGCATGGACTGCGGCACGCCGTTTTGCAACAATGGTTGCCCGGTCAACAACATCATTCCGGACTTCAATGACCTGGTCTATCAGGGTGACTGGAAAGAGGCCATTGACGTGCTGCACAGCACCAACAACTTCCCCGAGTTCACCGGGCGCATCTGTCCGGCGCCTTGTGAAGCGGCCTGCACCCTGAATGTGAATGACAGTGCCGTCGGCATCAAGTCGATCGAGCACGCCATCATCGACCGCGCCTGGGAAAGCGGCTGGGTCAAGGCGCAGCCGGCCCAGATCAGGACCGGCAAAAAAGTGGCCGTGGTGGGCTCCGGCCCGGCGGGCATGGCGGCCGCGCAGCAGTTGGCCCGTGCCGGCCATGACGTCACCCTGTTCGAAAAAAATGACCGGGTGGGTGGCTTGCTGCGCTACGGCATTCCCGACTTCAAGATGGAAAAAACGCACATCGACCGCCGGGTTGAGCAGCTCAAGGCCGAAGGCGTGACGATCCGCACCAGCGTGCTGGTCGGCGAGCTGCCCAAGAGCTCCAAGGTGACCAATTGGGCCAAGGAAACCATTTCCCCCGCCCAGTTGCAGGCCGAGTTTGACGCCGTGCTGCTCACCGGGGGCGCCGAGCAGTCGCGCGATCTGCCGGTGCCCGGACGCGACCTGGACGGCGTTTATTTTGCGATGGAATTCCTGCCACAGCAAAACAAGGTCAACGCCGGTGACAAGCTCAAAAACCAGTTGCGCGCCGACGGCAAACACGTCATCGTCATCGGTGGCGGTGACACGGGTTCCGACTGCGTCGGCACCAGCAACCGCCATGGCGCTGTCAGCGTGACCCAGTTCGAGGTCATGCCGCAACCGCCGGCGGAAGAAAACCGGCCGCTGACTTGGCCCTACTGGCCCATGAAGTTGCGCACCAGCTCCAGCCACGATGAAGGTTGTGTGCGTGAATTCGCCATTTCCACCAAGGAATTCATCGGTGAAAAAGGCAAGCTGACCGGCCTCAAAACCGTGCACATCGAGCTCAAGGACGGCAAGATGGTCGAAGTTCCTGGCACCGAGAAAACCTACAAGGCCGACCTGGTGTTGCTGGCCATGGGTTTTGTCAATCCGGTGGCCACCGTGCTCGATGCCTTTGGAGTCGACAAGGATGCCCGTGGCAATGCCCGCGCCAGCACCGATTTCACCGGCGGTTACGCCACCAATGTTGCCAAGGTGTTTGCCGCCGGTGACATGCGTCGCGGCCAAAGCCTGGTGGTCTGGGCCATCCGCGAGGGCCGCCAGGCCGCCCGTTCGGTCGATGAATTCCTGATGGGCTTCAGTGATCTGCCGCGCTGATTGGGTGGTTTTGAAGACCGCCTCTAATCGTTCATAGGTGTAATCCCTTATGATCGACAGGCCGGGCATCCCCGGCCTTTCTTTTTATTTATGGCCCTTTCTTCTTCAGACGCGCTTGTCGAATTACGCAACCTCACCTTCGGCTATGGGGAGCGGGTGATTCTGGACGACGTATCCCTGTCAATCCCGCGCGGCAAGGTGACGGCGCTCATGGGCGCCTCGGGGGGCGGCAAGACCACCATCCTGCGTTTGATGGGCGGCCAGAACCGGGCGCAGTCCGGCCAGGTGCTGTTTGACGGGCAGGATGTCACGCCCATGAATCAATCGCAAATCTATGCGGCGCGTCGTCGCATGGGCATGTTGTTCCAGTTTGGTGCGCTGTTTGCCGACTTGTCGGTGTTTGACAACGTCGCTTTTCCCCTGCGTGAACACACCGATCTGCCCGAAGCGCTGATTCGGGACATCGTGCTGATGAAGCTCAATGCCGTCGGCCTGCGCGGCGCGCACGACCTGATGCCAAGCGATCTGTCGGGTGGCATGGCGCGGCGCATTGCGCTGGCGCGCGCCATTGCGCTCGACCCCGAGCTGGTGATGTATGACGAGCCTTTTTCGGGGCTGGACCCGATTTCGCTCGGTACCGCAGCGCGGCTGATCCGTCAGCTCAATGACTCGATGGGGCTCACCAGCGTCTTTGTCTCGCACGAGCTGGAACAAACGTTTACCATTTCTGACCATGTGATCATTCTGGCCAATGGCAAAATTGCCATGCAGGGCACGCCCGAGCAGGTGCGTCAAAGCGCCGACCCGCTGGTCTACCAGTATGTGAATGCCTTGGCCGACGGACCAGTCCGTTTTCATTACCCGGGCCCGTCGATTGTTGAAGATTTTGGTGTGGAGGCCTGCGTATGAGTTGGTACAAACCTGTCGACATCGGCTTGGCCACGCGCAACCAGCTGGCGAATATGGGTTTGGGCGCGCGGCTTTTCGTGCGCCTGCTTACCACCCTGCCGGGCAGTCTGAAGCGTTTTGGCCTGATTCGTGACCAGATTCACTTTTTGGGCAATTATTCGCTCGCCATCATTGCGGTGTCGGGTCTGTTTGTTGGTTTTGTCTTCGGCTTGCAGGGCTATTACACCTTGCAGCGTTATGGTTCTTCGGAGGCCCTGGGTCTGCTGGTCGCGCTCAGTTTGGTGCGTGAACTCGGGCCGGTGGTCACCGCCTTGTTGTTTGCCGGGCGGGCCGGCACCTCACTGACCGCCGAGATCGGTCTGATGAAGGCGGGTGAGCAGATCAGTGTCATGGAAATGATGGCGGTTGATCCGGTGCAGCGCATTCTGGCGCCGCGTTTCTGGGCCGGTGTGATCGTCATGCCGCTGCTGGCCGCGGTGTTCAGCGCCATGGGCATCATTGGCGGCTGGGTCGTGGGCGTGCTCATGATCGGGGTCGACGCCGGCTCGTTCTGGAGCCAGATTCAGGGTGGCGTGGATGTCTGGCAGGACGTGGGTAACGGCGTCATCAAAAGCATTGTGTTTGGCTTTACCGTGACCTTTGTCGCGCTGCTGCAGGGCTTTGAAGCCCAGCCCACGCCAGAAGGTGTGGCCAGTGCCACCACCCGCACCGTGGTGGTGGCGTCGCTTGCCGTGCTGGGTCTGGATTTCATCCTGACCGCCATGATGTTCACGATTTAATGAGAAGACCTTGTGGGAAATACCGAAGTGACGCGAAGCGCACCAGCCCTGTCCCCAACTGATTAAGAGGAAGTTTTATGCAACGTTCAAAAAATGATGTCTGGGTTGGTATTTTTGTGTTGATCGGCGCCGCGGCCATTTTGTTTTTGGCCCTGCAATCCGCCAACCTGCTGAGCCTGAGTTTCCAGAAAACCTACATCGTCAAGGCCAAGTTTGACAATGTCGGCGGCGTCAAGCCCAAGGCGGCGGTGCGCAGTGCCGGGGTCGTCGTCGGCCGGGTTGAAAACATTGTCTTTGATGACAAGTCGTTCCAGGCGGTGGTGACACTGGCGCTCGAGAGCCGTTATGTGTTTCCCAAGGACAGCTCACTCAAAATCCTGACCAGTGGTTTGCTGGGCGAGCAGTACCTGGGGATTGAACCCGGCGCAGAGGACAAGACGCTGGTGGCCGGTGACACCATATCCAGCACCCAGTCAGCCGTGGTGCTGGAAAACCTCATCAGCCAGTTTTTGTTCAGTAAAGCCGCAGAGCCAGCGGATGGGAATTCGAGTCAGGGAAAACAATGAGATATTTTCGCATTTCAACAAATGGCAGGATGAGCCACAGCTTGTGGGCGGGTCTGGCGCTGTTCGTGCTCATGTTGAGCGGCTGTGCCACGGGGCCCAACGCCAATCCGCGCGACCCGCTGGAGCCCTTCAATCGGGGTGTGTACCAGTTCAATGACGTCGTGGACCGGGCTGTGGTCAAACCGGCCGCCACCGTTTACCGCGATGTCTTGCCGTCGCCGGTTCGCACTGGCGTGAGTAATTTTTTTGCCAACCTGCAGGATGCATGGTCGTTCGTCAACAACAGCCTGCAACTCAAGGGTGAGGCGGCAGGTAACAGCCTGGTGCGTTTTGGCGTCAACACGTTCCTTGGTTTTGGCGGTGTGCTGGACATCGCCTCCGAGATGCAAGTCGAGCGGCAAAGCGAAGACTTCGGCCAGACGCTGGGTTATTGGGGGGTGGGCGCTGGCCCCTATCTGATCCTGCCTTTGCTGGGGCCATCCACCTTGCGCGACACCGCGGCGTCACCGATCAACGCCTATGGAAATTTTGTTGCGGGGATTGATCATGATTTGACGCGCTACACACTGACCGCCGTGAATTTGTTGAACCAACGGTCGCGTTTACTGGAAGCCTCCAACATATTGGATCAAGTCGCGCTGGATCCCTACACCTTTACCCGCGATGCCTTTTTGCAGCGCCGTCTAAATGCCGTGCATGACGGTTATCCGCCTGATGACAGCGAGCCGTTTGAACCAACAGAAGAAAATGAAGTCAAATGAGCTTTGGGAACAATAGACCATGAACAGACGTTTTTTAAACCAATGGCTGCTGGCCGTCACTGCCAGTTTGTTCATGTCGGTGCCGGTGCATGCTGCAGACGAAGCACCTGATGCGCTGATTGAGCGGCTGACCCGGGAAGCCCTTGACACCATGCAGGCTGACAAGGCGGTGCAGGCGGGCGACGTGGCGCGCATCATCGAACTGGTTGACGAAAAGGTCATGCCCCACCTGAACTTCCAGCGCATGACCGCTTCTGCCGTTGGTCCCGGCTGGCGTCAGGCGACCCCGGAGCAACGCAAGCGCCTTGAGTCTGAGTTCAAGACCCTGTTGGTGCGCACCTATTCCGGGGCCATGAGTCAGGCCAAAAATCTGAGTTTCAGTGTCAAACCCCTGCGCGCTGCGCCAGATGACAAGGAAGTGATCGTGCGCACACTGATCACCGGCCGTGGCGATCCGGTGCAATTGGACTACCGTCTTGAAAAAACGCCGGGTGTGGGTGCTGGCTGGAAAATTTACAACCTCAATGTGCTGGGCGTTTGGCTGGTGGAAACCTACCGTAGTCAGTTTGCCCAGGAAATCAGTGCCAAGGGCATTGATGGCTTGATTGCCACGCTGACCGAGCGCAACAAATCCAACGCTGTAGCCAATGCCAAACCGGCCAAAGGTTGATATGTTGGTGTTGCCTGAGGCGATTACCCACACCAGTGCTGTTGCCTGTCTGGCAAGCTTGTCCAGGACCCTGGACAATGAGCCAGGGGCCGAGCTGGTGCTCGATGCCGGGGATCTGAGCCGCTTTGACTCGGCGGCCCTGGCGGTGCTGCTTGAAGTGCGCAGGAATGTTCTCAAAATGGGCAAAAAACTCGTGGTCAAGAACGCTCCGCAACGCCTGCAAGACTTGGCTGCTTTATACGGCATTGCTGAATTGCTGCCGTCAGCGGCCTGATGCCCCGGTAAAATAGCGGCCCCATGCCCGCCATTTCATTCCAGTCCGTCTCCAAGCGCTATCCCTCACCACGCGGCCCGCAGGGCGGCACCTTTCTCGCCCTTGATGAGGTGAGTCTGGCCGTTGAACAGGGTGAATTTTTTGGTTTGCTCGGCCCCAATGGTGCGGGCAAAACCACCATGATCACTATTTTGGCGGGTCTGGCCAAAGCCAGCTCCGGGCGCGTCAGCGTCATGGGTCATGACGTGCAAACAGACTTTGCCGCCGCCCGCCGTGCCTTGGGTGTGGTGCCGCAAGAACTGGTGTTCGACCCCTTTTTCAATGTCCGCGAAGCGCTGCTGTTTCAGTCGGGCTACTTCGGCGTCAAGCACAACGCAGCCTGGGTTGACGAACTGCTCGACAACCTGGGGCTCACTGACAAGGCCAATGCCAACATGCGCGCGCTTTCTGGCGGCATGAAGCGCCGCGTGCTGGTGGCGCTGGCGCTGGTGCACAAGCCGCCCGTGATCGTGCTGGACGAGCCCACCGCCGGCGTCGACGTGGAGTTGCGCCAAACGCTGTGGCACTTTATTGCCAAGCTCAACAAACAGGGCCATACCGTCTTGTTGACCACCCATTACCTGGAAGAGGCGGAGGCCCTGTGCGGCCGCATTGCCATGTTGAAAACGGGCAAGGTGGTGGCGCTCGACAGCACCAGCGCCCTGCTCAGCGCGGCATCCGGCAATGTGTTGCGCTGCACGGTCGATGGCGAACTGCCCCCCGAACTGGCGCGCCTGGCGCGTGTCACCGGGCGCGTCGTGCAATTGCCCGCCAAGGATGCCCTGGCCGTCGAACACTACCTGATTCAAATTCGCCAGGCGGGTCTGCAGGTGCAGGACATCGAGATTCGACGTCCCGACCTCGAAGACGTATTTTTAAAAGTGATGCAACAGCACCCCGGACGCGACGATCGGAGCCCCGCATGACCGGCTGGCAAATGCTCCTGTACAAAGAGGTGCTGCGTTTCTGGCGGGTGGCGGCACAAACCATCACCGGCCCGATCCTGACCGCACTGCTGTACTTGCTGGTCTTTGGCCAGGCGCTCGAGTCCCACGTCAGGGTCTATGACAACGTCAGTTACACCGCCTTTTTGATTCCCGGGCTGGCCATGATGAGCCTGTTGCAAAACGCCTTTGCCAACAGCTCATCGTCTTTGGTCGCCAGCAAGGTCATGGGCAATCTGGTGTTCTTGTTGCTCACCCCCCTGTCGGCCTGGCACTGGTTTGTCGCCTATGTCGGTGCGGCGGTGGTGCGTGGTCTGGTGGTGGGCCTGGGCGTGCTGGCGGTGTCGCTGATTTTTGCCGTGCCACCGGTGGTGCAACCGCTGTGGGCGCTGCTGTTTGCGGTGCTGGGGTCTGCCCTGATGGGTGCTTTGGGTGTGGTGGCCGGTTTGTGGTCAGAAAAGTTTGAGCAAATGGCCGCTTTCCAGAACTTTGCCGTGATGCCCATGACGTTTCTGAGCGGCGTTTTTTATTCCATCAATTCCTTGCCGCCGTTTTGGCAGACCGTGAGCCACTTCAATCCGTTTTTCTACATGATTGACGGTTTTCGTTATGGCTTTTTCGGGGTCAGCGATGTCTCGCCCTGGCTCAGCCTGGGTATCGTGACGGCGGCGACAACAGGCGTTGGCCTGTGGGCGCTGCTGCTGCTGCGCATGGGTTACAAAATTCGTTCCTGATTTTTATGAGATTCCAATATGACTGCTGACCAAATCAAACAACTCATTGCCGCCGGCCTGGCTTGTGACTACCTCACGCTGGAAGGCGACGGCCGCCACTGGTATGCCGTCGTGGTCTCGCCCGAGTTTGACGGCAAACGTGCCATTGCGCGCCATCAGCGGGTCTACGCCTGCCTGGGCGACAAGATGAAAACCGATGAGGTTCATGCCTTGTCGATCAAAGCCTTCACGCCCGCCGAATGGGCGGCACAACCGGTCTAAGCCATGGATAAATTACTCATTCGCGGCGGCCGGACCTTGCACGGCACAGTCATGATTTCCGGGGCCAAAAATGCCGCGCTGCCCGAGCTGTGCGCGGCCTTGCTGACCGCCGAGACCGTCACCTTGCGCAACGTGCCGCGCCTGCAGGACGTGGCCACCATGCGCAAGCTGCTCGACCACATGGGGGTGCAGACCCAGACGCACGGCGAGCGCGGAGGCATGAGTTTGCAGGCCGCCGGTGCCATCACGCCCGAAGCGCCTTACGAGTTGGTCAAGACCATGCGTGCCTCGGTGCTGGTGCTGGGTCCGCTGCTGGCGCGCTTTGGTCACGCCCGCGTGTCGCTGCCAGGAGGCTGCGCCATTGGTTCGCGCCCGGTTGACCAGCACATCAAGGGGCTGACGGCCATGGGGGCTGAAATCGTGGTTGAACATGGCTACATGGTCGCCAAACTGCCGCAAGGGCGCACGCGCCTCAAGGGTGCACGCATTGCAACCGACATGGTGACCGTCACCGGCACTGAAAACTTCATGATGGCAGCTTGCCTGGCCGAGGGTGAGACCATACTGGAAAACGCCGCGCAGGAGCCCGAAATTCCGGATCTGGCCGAAATGCTGATCCAGATGGGTGCCCGCATCGAAGGCCACGGCACCAGTCGCATCGTCATCCAGGGGGTGGACGCCTTGCACGGTTGCACGCACCAGGTGGTGGCCGACCGCATTGAAACCGGCACCTTTTTATGCGCGGTGGCTGCAACGGGTGGGGATGTGGTGGCACAGCATGGCCGTATCGAGCACCTGGAAGCGGTGGTGGAAAAACTGCGTGACGCGGGTGTCACGGTCAGCAAGGTGGCCGATGGCATTCGGGTGCAGTCAGGCGGTGCCCGGCAGCTCAAGGCACAGAGCTTTCGCACCACCGAATACCCCGGTTTTCCGACCGACATGCAGGCCCAGTTCATGGCGCTCAACACTGTGGCGCAGGGTTCGGCGATAGTGACCGAGACCATTTTTGAAAACCGATTCATGCACGTCAACGAGCTGGTGCGGCTCGGGGCCAACATCCAGATCGACGGCAAGGTGGCGGTTGTCGATGGGGTGCATGCCTTGTCGGGCGCCACCGTGATGGCGACTGACCTGCGGGCCTCAGCCAGCCTGGTGATCGCCGGAATGGTGGCCGAGGGCGAGACGCTGGTGGACCGCATTTACCACCTCGACCGTGGCTACGACCAGATGGAAGCCAAGTTGCGCGGTCTGGGCGCTGACATTGAACGGGTCAAAGCATGATCACCCTGGCCCTGTCCAAAGGACGCATTTTTGAAGAAACCCTGCCGCTGCTGAAGGCCGCAGGGATCGAGGTGCTGGAAGACCCGGAAAAGTCACGCAAGCTCATTTTGACCACCAACCAGCCCGACGTGCGGGTGCTGGTGGTGCGCGCCACCGACGTGCCCACCTATGTGCAATATGGCGGCGCCGACCTCGGCATCACCGGCAAGGACACGCTGCTGGAGCACGGCAGCGAGGGCCTGTACCAGCCGCTCGACCTGCAAATTGCCAAGTGCCGCATCAGTGTGGCGGTACGCTCGGATTTTGACTACCCGAGTGCCGTCAAAAAAGGCTCGCGCCTGACCGTGGCCACCAAATACGTGGCGATCTCAAGGGACTTCTTTGCTGCCAAGGGCGTGCATGTGGACCTGATCAAGCTCTACGGCAGCATGGAACTGGCGCCGCTGGTGGGCATGGCTGATGCCATTGTCGATCTGGTCTCGACCGGCAACACCCTCAAGGCCAACCATCTGGTCGAGGTCGAGCACATCATGGACATCAGCTCGCGTCTGGTGGTGAACCAGGCCGCGCTCAAGCTCAAACAGGCCCCCATCCGCAAGATCATTGATGCTTTTTCCTCGGCCATCGGTAAATAATTTTGGATTGAATGCCATGTCACTGCTCGCCACGCCCGCCCGCTTGTCAACCGCCAGCAGCACTTTTGAGGCTGATTTCAAGGCGCGCCTGCATTGGTCGGCTGAAACCGATGCCGGCATTGAGCAGCGCGTGGCTGATATTCTGCGCGATGTTCAGACGCGTGGCGATGCCGCCGTGCTGGACTACACCGCGCGTTTTGACGGCCTGCAGGCCAGCGCGATGGCCGAGCTGGAACTGACCCAGGCCGAGCTCAAGGTGGCTTTTGATGCCTTGCCAGCGGTTCAGCGCGAGGCCCTGCAAGCGGCGGCGGCGCGCGTGCGCAGCTACCACGAAGCCCAGCGCAAGGCCAGCGGTGAAAGCTGGAGCTACCGCGACGAAGACGGCACGCTGCTGGGCCAGAAAGTCACGCCGCTGGACCGGGTCGGCATTTATGTGCCGGGCGGCAAGGCCGCTTACCCCAGCAGCGTGCTGATGAACGCCATACCTGCCCATGTGGCCGGTGTCGATGAAATCATCATGGTGGTGCCCACGCCCAAAGGCGAGAAAAATGCCCTGGTGCTAGCCGCCGCCTATGTGGCCGGTGTCACCCGTGCCTTCACCATTGGTGGTGCCCAGGCGGTGGCGGCGCTGGCCTATGGCACGGCAACAATCCCCAAGGTAGACAAAATCACCGGCCCCGGCAATGCCTATGTGGCTGCCGCCAAGCGCCGTGTGTTTGGCACGGTGGGCATCGACATGATTGCCGGACCCAGCGAGATTCTGGTGCTGGCCGACGGCAGCACGCCACCCGACTGGGTGGCCATGGACTTGTTCAGCCAGGCCGAGCACGACGAACTGGCGCAAAGCATCTTGTTGTGCCCCGATGCGGCCTACATCGACCAGGTGCAGATGAGTATCAACCGCCTGCTGCCCGAGATGCCACGGCGCGAGATCATTGCCAAGTCGCTCACCGACCGCGGCGCTTTGATTTTGACGCGCAGCATGGAAGAAGCCTGTGCCATCAGCAACCGGATTGCGCCCGAACACCTGGAGGTGTCCAGCCGCGACCCGCACCGCTGGGAACCTTTGCTGAAACACGCCGGCGCCATTTTTCTCGGCGCCTACACCAGCGAGTCGCTGGGCGACTACTGCGCCGGCCCCAACCACGTGCTGCCCACCAGCGGCACCGCGCGGTTTTCATCGCCGCTGGGGGTCTACGACTTTCAAAAGCGCAGCAGCCTGATCGAAGTCAGCGAAGCCGGTGCCCAGACCTTGGGCCAGATTGCCTCGGTGCTGGCCCATGGCGAAGGCCTGCAGGCTCATGCGAGGGCTGCGGAAATGCGGCTGCGCTGAAACTGCCAGGTTTCTTCAACGGCGTAGGTGGGTGACAGGGGACGGGTTGAACTGGAGCGAGGGAGAAAAAAGCCCGGAGCTTGGCATCGTCAGGCATGTCAGGAGCGCAGCATGGCAAGTGGAAGCAAAGAAAAGCATGCAAGACTGCACCAAAGCGCCAGGGGCGCGCCCGTACACTGTGCGGTGTTTTGACCCACAGCAGTACACCCATGCCAGAATCCAACATCACGCGCATCAACCCCCAAGCCCAATGGTCCGACGCCGTGGTGCACGGCCACACCGCCTTTTTTGTGGAAGTGCCCGACAGCGGCACCGACATTGAAAGCCAGACCCGCGCCCTGCTGGCACAGGCCGAAGCTACGCTGATCAAAGTGGGGTCGGACAAAACCCGCCTGCTCATGGCCACCATTTACCTCAAGCACATGGCGGATCGTGCCGCCTTCAACGCCTTGTGGGCCGAATGGCTGCCCCAAGGCTGCGCCCCGGCCCGCGTGTGCGTCAGCGCCGAAATGGCCAGCCCCGACTACCTGCTGGAGATCGCGTTCACCGCGGCCTCGCCGCTGTAACAGAAAACTGCTGTGGCGGGCGAGCCCCTGCACGGTCAGGTCCGCAGCGATAGCGGGCTTACAAAAACTCACATTGCCCGCCCTATACCAGCCGGTGGTAATTGTTAGTTTTGGAGCCCAGAGTCCATCCAATGAGGTCGTTCACAAACGTATTACCTTCGTTCTCATACAATTGCGGCATGGAAAATGCCACGGGATTACGGCTACTTACAGCCATCACCGCTTCTGTGGGGAAATCAACATTGCTCTGCATTCGTTTGATCACCCCACCATAGCTGGCCGCGCCACTCTAGCGCCTCCGCTTCTGTGACATCCTGGCGTTCCTGATCCATAAGGACATTCAAGCGGAATCTCCATTTCTCTCATGGGAGTATCGCCATGTCTTTGAATCTTTCCCATTTCCGTCAACGGCTGATTGATGAGCTCGAAAAAGGCGAGATGTCCCTGCAGGCTTCACATAGCGCTGGTGAAACGGTGATCCTCGACCAATCCAGCGTCGGTCGATTGTCCCGGATGGACGCTTTGCAACAGCAGGCCATGGCCTACGAATTGACAGAGCGTCTGCAGTTGTCAAAACGAAAGGCGCACGCTGCACTGAATCGGCTCGATGCCGGTACTTATGGCCTTTGCTGTCAGTGCGAAGAAGAAATCGACCCCAGTCGCTTGGAGCACGATCCAGCTGCGGTGTTTTGCCACAGTTGCATGGAAGAGCGTGATACAGCGCACCACGGGCACGGGCACTGAAACTGGGCGTTCACAAAACTGGGCAAGTGTATTGGTCGGACCTAATTTATGAACGTTTGAAATATGGACTTATCGAACGCGCCCTCGTCATGGTGCCGAAAGCCTCCGGCAGTCATTCACTTGTTACGACATGTCGAGCGATTGGGTGATCTTTGAACTGAGCAATAACCTCTCTGAAAAGATCCCTCTGTTCTGGAATTTTGATCAGTTCCTCAACAGCAACCGCCGATGCCCAGCAAAACGCCTGAATCTCTTCGGCCTGAAGTTGGACAACAGATGCAGAATCCACGATTACGAAAAAGACCTTTGCAATTTGTCCGTCGTAGTCAAGCGCGCGTACTTTTAATCTGGTCTGAGAATCGGAACCAGTGTCGAGCGGATGACGTATGCAACTCCACTAGCGCACAAATGCCAGTCTCTTCGAATATTTCTCGAACAATTGCTTGCTCATCGCTCTCACCACCTTCGACACCACCGCCTACAAAAGTCCAAGTGTCCGACTTATACCGTGGGGCTGAATCAAGAGAAACTCGCCTTTGTCGGTCGCGATGATTGCACGAACTTTTTTGCGGAGTTAGTTGCCGTCAACATATTCAAATTTTGAAGTCATTCTGTAACGTCCATTTGTTACAGGTCCAATACATTCTCAGATGAAATCAGCGCAGCAACATTGTCGGAACACGGGCAGATCTCAGCAATTCGGTGGTCTTGCTACCAGCAAAAAGACTTTTGATGGGCGAATGGGTATAGGCACCCATGACCAGCATATCAATGTGTTGTTCTTGAATGGCGCGGGCAATGGCGGTCTCAGGATCGCCCGTAATCAGAAAGGCATTGGATTCCATGCCAGCAGACACCAGCGCAGATTGCGCGGCATCAAGCTGTTTCGAGGCATCCCTATCCTCAGCTTTTCCGACCATAAAGAGGTAGCACGGTATACCCTTGAACAAGGGGCTGGAGGCGACCATCTCAACGGCGTGCCTGGCAGCTGACCCACCATCAAAGGCGATCAGCACGCGTTGCGGCGCTGTGAAATTGTTCGTGACCGTCAGAATCGGCCGATCCATCGCGCGTACGACCCGTTCCACGTGTCTGCCCAGGTCGCGAGATGTGGTCTGAGCCGATTCGCCGCGCCGCCCCATCACCACCAAACGCACATCGGCCTGTTGCTCAGTCAGAGTTTCAACCAGTTCACCATGTCGCTGACGCATATCAGGTGACTGCACCCCAGTGGCCTGGGCACGTTCTCGCAATCGATTTAGAAAAATTCGCCCCTGCTCCCGAGCGGCTTTTGCTTCAATGGCGTCGTCTTCAGCCAGTTTGCCGAGTAAGGTCTCCTGCGCATTGATGCCAATTGAGCCGCTGTGGTCGTTGCTGTGTACTGCTGACGACTCCTTGTCAATGACGTGCAGAAGTTCCAATGGCGCCTGCATTCTGATGGATGCCCAGGCTGCAGCATCCGTCACATGGTCAGCATAGGGCGACTGATCCACACAGGCCAACACTTTGCGATCTCCGAATTTTTTTGTATCTGTATTCATGTTGTGTCCTCTCTTATCAATGACCCATCAGAAGGTCTTCAGCGCCATCTTTGTCGTGTACGGCAAATTTGTCCACCATGGTGGTGCTGGCTGCGTTTAAGCCAACTACCTCAACGTCAGTACCTTCGCGGCGAAATTTCAGGACCACCTTGTCCAAGGCGCTAACCGCTGTGATGTCCCAAAAATGCGCGCGGCTGACATCAATGCGCACCTTGTCGATCACTTCCTTGTAATCAAATGAATTCGTAAAGCGGTCGCCTGTGGCGAAGAACACCTGTCCGAGCACTTCGTAGGTACGGGTTCGACCTTCCTCTTCTGCGCGCGACTTGACACGAAGGATTTGACCCACCTTGTGCGCAAAGAAGAAGCCCGAGAGCAAAACGCCCACCAGTACACCCTTCGCCAGATCGTGAGTGGCCACGGTCACGACAACAGTGGCAATCATCACCAAACTGGAACTCTTAGGGTGGTCGCGCAGATTCTTGATTGAACTCCAACTGAATGTTCCGATGGATACCATGATCATCACTGCGACCAAAGCAGCCATCGGAATTTTCGCGACCCAGTCACCCAGGAATACCACCATCAGCAACAGGAAGACACCGGCTGCAAGTGTGGACAAGCGTCCGCGTCCACCTGATTTGATATTGATGATGGACTGGCCGATCATTGCGCAGCCCGCCATGCCACCGATAAAGCCTGAAGCGATGTTGGCTAAACCTTGGCCCACGCACTCACGATTTTTATCACTCTTGGTGTCGGTCAGGTCGTCCACGATGGTGGCCGTCATCAGTGATTCAAGCAGCCCAACAACCATCAGCGTCACAGAGTAAGGAAAGATAATTTTCAGAGTCTCGAAGTTCAAGGGAATATCGGGAATCAGGAACATCGGCAGACTGTCAGGTAACTTGCCCATGTCACCGACTGTCCGAATGTCTAAGCCCAGTGACATCGCGACAATGGTCAGTACCACGATGGTCACCAGCGGTGATGGCACCGCTTTGGTGATGTAAGGGAAGCCGTAGATGATTGCCAAGCCACCGGCAGTCATGGCATAGACGTGCCAACTGACGTTGGTCAGTTCAGGCAACTGCGCCAGGAAGATCAGGATAGCCAGTGCATTGACGAACCCCGTGACAACTGAACGCGAAATAAACCGCATGTGTGCACCAAGTCGTACCCATCCTGCAATTATCTGCAGGACGCCAGTGAGCACAGTAGCGGCAAGCAGGTATTGCAGACCGTGGTCCTTAACCAGGGTCACCATCAACAAGGCCATGGCACCCGTTGCCGCTGAAATCATGCCGGAGCGTCCTCCAACAAAGGCGGTGACCACGGCGATACAGAAGGACGCATACAACCCCACTTTGGGATCAACGCCCGCAATAATGGAAAAGGCAATGGCTTCGGGAATTAAGGCGAGCGCGACTACGATGCCAGCAAGTAGATCGTTTCGGACATTGGAAAACCAGTCCTGTTTCAGAGAATTCATAAGCAATAGGTAATGCGGCAAGTCAGCAAACGTGACCAGCCTGTTTGAGCAATGGAAGAAAGCACTAAGCCTGCACCGGAGAAGTGAGGTTGAAGAACCACATGGGTGATGTGCAAGACGCACATGGCATCACGCCAGCCCGAACTGAGAAATCGAGTCGGGTCGCCCTAATTAACTGTGGGGGCGAATGGCGTGGGGTGCTGAGGGGTTACAACGGAATATGCCTTGCTGTGAGACTTGATTCTAACCGGAGGATCACGATTTGCAGATTTGGTCAAAGTTTTCCGACTGCGTACAGCCCTTTACGTCGGCTTTATTGCCTTGGAATTCGTACCTGCTTTGTTTCCACCGCGTGACCGAGCAAGTGTCACAAGGCGGGTTGCAGTGCTTGGCAGGTCAATAAATTGGCATTCAGCAATAACTACGGTTCACACTGACCGACGTTGAACTGGACAACCTGAAAGATGACTGTCGTGGCTGTCGGCAATGGGTCTTTATGCAGAGCGCACAGTTATGAATAGATCGGCACCGGCAAGCATATTGGCCGTTGGCACAGCGACCAGAAACACACCCGCCAGCTATTCATAATTACAGTGTCTTCAAGAAGTCCAGCAGCGAGTCGGATGCCCGATACCGTTGGATTTTTTCTTCAGGCTCCTGTAGCCGAGCCAGCGCACGTTCTTTCATTGCCAGGTCCGCTTCCACGTAATGATGCGTGGTCGTCGGACTCTCGTGACCCAGCCACAGCGCAATCACACTGATATCGACCCCCGACTGAAGCAGGTTCATGGCCGTCGTGTGTCGAATCGTATGGGGAGATATATGGCGATCGGCTAACTCAACATTGACTTTGGCGGCGGCTGCCACTGCCAATGCCAGCCGTTTCGCCACGTTATCGCGCGTCATGGCCTCACCATCGCGGTTGGGCAGCAGCGCAGAGGTAGGCAGTAGCTGTGGGTTCAGCCTCAACCAAGCGCGAATCTCTTTCACCGTCGAGCGCCATAACGGCACCGACCGCTGTTTGCGGCCCTTGCCTCGCAGATGGACGCAGGCTACGCCATCAAGCACCACATCGGCCACACGCACGCCAATGATCTCGGAAACACGGGCGCCAGTGTTGTAAAGCATTCCGAGCAGCAAGTGATCGCGCTGACTGATCCAACTGATACCGGGCGCTCCGATCACTGCCAACATCTCATCGCGCGACAGGAAACCCAGCATGGGCCGCTCAAAGCGTTTCATGGGCACGCCCAGGGCGCTCTCAATGACATGCAGCGATGCCACGTCGCGATGGGAAGCAAACTTCAGAAACGAGCGCAGAGCCGCCAGGCGAGCATTGCGGCTACGCACCGCGTTGTGGCGATCTTGCTCCAGATGGTCCAGAAAGGCCCGAATCACTTCTGGCGTGATGTCCGCCAGCTTCATTGATGCGGGAGACTTGCCGCAATGCTTGGTGGTGAAGTCCAGAAACAACATGAACGTGTCCCGGTACGCAGCGACGGTGCAGGGGCTCAGCGCTCTTTGCTGGGTGATGTGCTCTGCAAAGAACGCCTGTATCAGCGCGGGAAATGACGGTGGCGCGGACGGTGCTTTTTTGTTATTCATCACCAGCCTCCGCTGCTTGTGCGTAGTGTTCAAACTTGGCACCAGCCAGCGCCACGAGTTCCGGCACGCCGGTGAGATACCAGTAGGTTTTGGAAATCTTGGCGTGCCCCAGATAGGTTGACAGTGACAGCATGGCCTCGTCGACATTGATGCCTTGCGCATGCCAGAGCATCACCCGGCGCACCGCAAAGGTGTGCCTCAGATCATGGATACGCGGCTCGCCGTGACAGCCGCGATCAATCCAGCCTAATTTGTCGCTCAGCTCACGAAAGACCCGATGCACCTGACGGTCGCCCAAGGGCTGCCCCAGCAATCGGCCTCGTGTGCCGACGAAAAAGTGGGTTTCTGTGGTGGTCGGCACTTGGCGACTGCGCAACTCACGATAACGAGCCAGTGCCAATACGGTGCTTGGGTGCAGGGGCAGCCATCGCGACTTTTTGCATTTGCTCAGACGAACGGTTAGCGCACCGTCTTTGAGGTCAACATCTGAGTCAAGCAGTGCCAACGCCTCCGACACACGCAGTCCTGCCGAGGCAATGAGTCCGAACAAGGTCTCAAAGGTGGCAGATCGCAGGCTGCCCTTGGGCTCCATGTCTCGCGCAGCACCCATCAACGCAACGATTTCGTCTTCACGGTAAATATGCGGGGCGACACGGCCTGGCACCGGGCCAAATGCCGACTCATCGAGCACTTCTGTCAGTGGCTCAAACTGACATAGCCAGCGGGCAAAGGGGCGCACCACCTCAATTCGCCGCGCGCCAGTGGCTGGCAAATGGCTTTGCTTCTTGTCCAGACGAGCCCACTCAGTCATCAGTTCGGCAGTCAACGCCCTTTCGTGACCAGAACTGGCAGCAAAGCTGGCAAGACTTGTCAGAGCGTATTCCATGCTGCGCAATTCAAAACCCAGTTGTCGGCGTTCGGCGAGATAGTCATCGACTTTGGCTTGGAGATAAGTACGTGTGTTCATGCCGCACTCCCAGGCCAAGGCAAGGCCACAGCCACCAGTTTTGAGTTGTCCAGTTTGGCGTAAATCATTGAGGTGTTGAGGTGGCGATGACGCAGTACATCGGCCACCTCCTTGAGTGAACTGCCCTGATTGACCAGTTGGCACGCCAGTGTGTGACGTAGCGCATGGGTGCGCCCGTGCTTCAGACCAATGCGACGGAAAGCATCACGGATGACGCGGTGGATGGCATCTGGTCCGATGGGTTGATCGTGCGGTGCCAGCACGCGGACGAAGACGGCTTGATTCGTGGTCTTTGGCCGCTCAAAGCGGACATAGTCGGCCAGCGCCTGGCCAGTGACGGCTGGCAGCGGCAAGGTGTCTTGGCGCAGTGCCTTGGTGCGTTTGATCGTGACGGTGCCGTTGCGCCAGTCAATATCGGTCAATTGAAGTTTGGCTATTTCGCCTCTGCGCAGTCCCAGATCCAAAGCACAGCGGACGATGGCGTAGCCACGCTTTTGTGACGGCAAGGATGCGTTGAACGAGGCAAGCAAGCGAGCAACCTCGTCGGGCTTGAGGGCCTGGGGCAGTGATGCCAAATTCCAGTGGGCAGGCGAAGAAATGACACCAATCAGTCCGTAAACCTGATCGCCGCAGGTCGCTCTGTATCGAAAGTAGGCACGCAGCGCCGAAGCCAGCATGATGGCGTTGGATGTGGTGCCGACCTGATCGAGTCTTGCCGCGATAAATTTGCGCACATCATCTGGCTTCAGTTCGGCAATCACAACCGGGCGCCCAGCAAAGGCATACAACAACAATTGGCGCACCGTGGATAGCGCACTTTGACGCGTGCCCTCACTCAAGCCGCGTGATTTGTTCATATGGTCGTCGTATCGGCGCAATTCATCAGCTATTTCCCCAGTGGGTGCTGGGGGTGCATGAATCACACCCTGTTCGAGCAGAACGGCCAGCATGTGACCGAGCGCAGCACGCAAAGTACCGTGGTCTCGCCTGACAGGTCTAGGGCAATCGCAGCACGGCAGATGCTCATCGAGAAATTGCTCGACCGTGCGCTCGTCAAGCTGTTCGACCGCCAGACCACATTGCGTCATCCATCGGGCAAAGTGGGCTAGCCCAGCGACGCAGCCTGCCGAAGTGGTGGCGGCATAACGACCAAGCCTGAAATGCGCGCAATACGACTCAAGATGCGGTGCAAGCGCGCTATTGAGTAGCCACGCCTTGGCCGTCGGGTGAAGTGACTCGATGATGTCCATGATGGTCTCCAGTAGTTGAGACCATCAGTTCAAACCTTCTCGAAAATTATGTCTACTACCGAGATGACTGTCTGCCCATAAAGCCCATGTTCAGAAGGCTTGCGGGCGAATCACCTCAAATCCTATTCCAAGGGTCTTTTTCAGCCTTCGGGCTATTTTGCAGCCGGCTGCGCGGGTCTCACTTATGCGCTTTTCAGCATGCCTTTCTTCTCAATGAACGCCACCACCTGCGCCAGGCCATCCAGTGTCTTCAGGTTGGTCATGACAAAGGGCTTGAGCCCCTTGGGTGTGCTGCGCATGCGCGTCGTGTCGGCGTGCATCACGTCCAAGTTGGCACCCACATAAGGCGCCAAGTCGGTCTTGTTGATGACGAACAAATCGCTTTTGGTGATGCCGGGGCCGCCCTTGCGCGGGATTTTTTCGCCAGCGGCCACGTCGATCACATAAATCGTCAGGTCGGAAAGTTCGGGGCTGAAGGTGGCGGCCAGGTTGTCACCGCCGCTCTCGATGAACACAATGTCGGCC
This sequence comes from Rhodoferax sp., assembly GCF_023701345.1. Classification (GTDB taxonomy): domain Bacteria; phylum Pseudomonadota; class Gammaproteobacteria; order Burkholderiales; family Burkholderiaceae_C; genus Rhodoferax. The sequence goes on from NZ_JAMPXE010000017.1 coordinate 31,622, forward strand.
TCGGGAAAATCCACCAGCATGCGGTCGATGGCTTCCAGGTTGATCGATGCGTCTTCGCGGATGGCGGTGTGCGGGCAACCGCCCGTTTCCACGCCCATGATGCGCTCGGCCGGCAGGGCGCCGCTGACGGTGAGCAGGCGCTGGTCTTCCTTGGTGTAGATGTCGTTGGTGATGGCCACCAGGTCGTACTGCTCGCGCATGGCCTTGCACAGCATTTCCAGCAGCGTGGTTTTGCCGGAACCCACCGGCCCGCCAATGCCCACGCGCAAAGGGGGCAGGGGTTTGGTGCGGTTCTTGATGTGGTGGAGTGGGTTCATGGTGTGGCTCAGGAACGGAAAAGACGTGAATACTGGACTTCGTGCTGGGCGCTCAAAATGGCAAGCATCGGTGAAAAAGCCTGGCGCGCGTCGTCTGGCAGAGATAGCGCGCGGTTAATGGCCGCAGGGATTTCAGCCGTCAATGCGGACAGAATGCGCTGCCCGGCGCTTTGGCCCAGGGGTACTGATTTGATCGCGGCCTGCACCATGTTTTCGGCCCAGCCAAAGGCGTAAGCCAGCAGGCAGTCGCGCAACGGTGCGCTGGTGGCGCCCGCGGCCAGCGCAAAGGCCAGCGGATAGCTGGGTTGCAGTTCGGCCAGCAGCCCGATTTGTGATGCGCTGGCGGTGGTGTGGTTGCGCAGCCATTCGAGCAGGGAGCGGCCCATCTGCTCGGTCTGTGCCCGCAGCTCGCTGCTTTCGCGCGTTTGCAGCACCCAGGCGTTGAGGGCGGCAATGCGGGTGGCGTCTGCGGCCCGCCATGCGGGAATGGCTTGGGCCAATACCGCCAGGTCACCGCGCGCCAGGTTCAATTCGAGTTGATCCAGCAACCAGGCAGTGGCTTCAGCCTCTGTCGTGACGCGGGCCGATTCGACCGCTGCTTCCAGGCCTTCCGAGTAAGAAAAGCCGCCAATCGGCAGCGCCGGCGAGGCCAGCCACATGAGTTGCAGCAGGCTGGTGTCATGCATGGGGGTGATCGTGCCCGTGCCCATGGCCGCCGCTGGCATAGGCGCCGCTTTCCGGCTCAAACGCCTCGTTGACCTCCACCACGGTCAGGTGCATGGCGCGCAGCAGGTCGGCGAGCACATGGTCGGGCTCGATCTTGAGGTGGTCGGGCTTGAGTTCGATCGGCACATGGCGGTTGCCCAGGTGATAGGCGGCGCGGATCAGGTCGAAACTTGTGCCATGGCTGCGGCATGGCGTGATGCGCAGCACGGTTTGCGGTGCCGCCATCACCTTGATCAGTGAACCGTCCTCGGCGACCAACACATCGCCACCACGCAGCACGGTGCCGCGCGGCAGAAAGATGCCAATTTGCCGGCCGGCAGAGTCGCAGGCTTCCAACCGGCTTTTCTGCCGCACGTCCCAGTCCAGCTCGACCTGTGTCGCGCGCTTGAGCAGCACAGTGGCCAGGCCCTGGCCCTGCGGAATCAGTTTGGAGATGTGCAGCATCAAAACAAGAAGTAGCGCTGCGCCATCGGCAAGCTCACAGCCGGTTCGCAGGTGAGCAGTTCGCCGTCGGCGCGCACGCTGTAGGTTTGGGCGTCGATCTCCATCCTGGGCAAGGCGTGGTTATGGATCATGTGCTCCTTGCGAATGCCGCGAATGTCGCGCACCGCGCTCACGTTTTTGGCCAGGCCAAAGCGCTCCTTGATGCCGGCGTTCTCGCCCGCCTGTGAGATGAAAGTGATGGAGCCTCTGGCCAACGCGCCACCATAAGAGCCAAACATGGGCCGGTAATGTACCGGCTGCGGCGTGGGAATTGACGCATTGGGGTCGCCCATGGCGGCCATGGCGATGAAGCCGCCTTTGAGGATCAGCGCGGGCTTGATGCCAAAAAAGGCGGGTTTCCAGACCACCAGGTCGGCCCATTTACCAAGCTCGATACTGCCCACCTCATGCGCCATGCCGTGGGTCAGCGCCGGGTTGATGGTGTACTTGGCCAAGTAGCGCTTGACGCGGTAGTTGTCGTTGCGCTGCTGCTGTTCCACCGGCTCGTCGCGCCCGGTCGGGGGGGAAAGCCAGCCGCGCTGCGCCTTCATTTTGTGTGCCGTCTGCCAGGTGCGGATGATCACCTCGCCGACCCGGCCCATGGCCTGGCTGTCGCTGCTCATGATGCTGATCGCGCCCAGGTCGTGCAGGATGTCTTCGGCGGCAATGGTTTCCTTGCGGATGCGGCTCTCGGCAAAGGCCAGGTCTTCGGCAATGCCCGCGTCCAGGTGGTGGCACACCATCAGCATGTCGACGTGTTCGTCGAGCGTGTTGACGGTGTAGGGTCGCGTCGGGTTGGTGCTTGAGGGCAACACATTGGGTTCGCCCACCAGTTTCATGATGTCGGGCGCATGGCCGCCGCCCGCGCCTTCGGTGTGAAAGGTATGGATGCTGCGGCCCTTGAAGGCGGCCAGCGTGTCTTCCACAAAGCCCGATTCGTTGAGTGTGTCGGTGTGGATCGCCACCTGGGTGTCGGTGAGTTCGGCCACGTTCAGGCAGTTGTCGATGGCGGCTGGCGTGGTGCCCCAGTCTTCGTGTAATTTCAGGCCGATGGCGCCGGCGTTGATCTGCTCATGCAGTGCTTGCGGCAGGCTGGCATTGCCCTTGCCCAGAAAACCCAGGTTCATGGCAAAGCCGTCGGCGGCCTGCAACATGCGCTCGATGTGCCACGGGCCGGGTGTGCAGGTGGTGGCAAAGGTACCGGTGGCCGGACCGGTGCCGCCACCGGTCATGGTGGTGATGCCGCTGCTCAGGGCTTCTTCGATCAATTGCGGGCAAATGAAATGGATGTGGCTGTCAAAGCCGCCGGCAGTGACGATGCTGCCTTCGCAGCTGATGATTTCGGTGCCCGGGCCAATCACAATGTCGACGCCCGGCTGGGTGTCGGGGTTGCCGGCCTTGCCAATCGCCACGATGCGGCTGTCCTTGAGGCCGATGTCGGCCTTGATGATGCCCCAGTGGTCGATGATCAGGGCGTTGGTCATGACCGTGTCGACAGCACCTTCAGTCCGGCTGCGCTGCGATTGGGCCATGCCGTCGCGGATGGTCTTGCCTCCGCCGAACTTGACTTCCTCGCCGTAGCCGCCGGCGCGCAAGGTCAGGTCGTCTTCGACCTCGATGATCAGGTTGGTGTCGGCCAGGCGCACCCGGTCGCCTACCGTGGGGCCAAATATTTCAGCGTAAGCGCGTCGTCCAATCGTTGCCATGTGATTTTCTTTCAGTACTGGCAGTTAAAGCGGACCTTGCGTGAGGCCACGAAAGCCGTAAACGATGCGGTCGCCGGCGTAGTCCACGAGTTCCACTGTGCGCTGCTGTCCGGGCTCAAAACGCACCGCCGAGCCCGACGCAATGTTCAGCCGCATGCCTTGCGCTGCGGCCCGGTCAAAGCCCAGCGCGCCATTGGTTTCGGCAAAGTGGTAGTGCGAGCCGACCTGAATCGGGCGCTCGGACGCGTTGACCACCACCAGCGTGTGGCTGCGCCGCCCCGGGTTCAGCACGTGGTCGGGGCCGTCGGTAAAGAGTTCACCCGGGCTCATTGCCTGCCTCACTTGCCGCCGCGTGACAGCCAGATGGCCACGGCGATCGCACCACCCAGGGCCACAAAACCCCAGACGTCGGTGGCATGCCAGTGGCTGCCCTGCAGGCCATGGTTGTCGTGGGCTAGGGCCAGGCCGGAGGTGCTCAACAGGGTCAGTGCGGGAAGAAGTTGAAGTTTTTTCATTTGGCTGCCTCAAACAATGGGTTGGTGGACCGTCACCAGTTTGGTGCCATCAGGAAACGTGGCCTCCACCTGGATGTCGGGAATCATGTCGGCGATGCCGTCCATCACGTCGGCGCGTGTCAGGATGGTACGGCCAAAACTCATGAGCTGGGCCACGGTCTGGCCGTCGCGCGCGCCTTCCATGACGGCGCAGCTGATCAGCGCCACGGCTTCCGGGTAGTTGAGTTGGAGGCCACGCGCCTTGCGGCGTTCGGCCAGCAGACCGGCTGTGAACAGCAGGAGTTTGTCTTTTTCGCGGGGGGTGAGTTCCATGTAACTTTCAATGCAAAAGCCGTGCCTGATGACTATTTCATGAACTTATCTCGTCATTGCGAGCGTAGCGTGGCAATCCATGAATGCGGAAGTCATGGATTGCTTCACTCTGTTCGCAATGACGGAAGGTGTTCATGGAAAGGAGCGCAGTGACGAACTGCAGTTTCATGGCATGAAAACTGCACCACAAGGGTGTGACTTCAGAAACCCAGCCTCCATCCAGTTCTGTGCCTCAAGATGCGCCGTCGCAGCGCATCACGCTGGTGCGCCGCGACTACAACGCCTGGGTGGCGAGCGAAACGCTGGAGGACTACGCCTTGCGTTTTACGCCGCAGGGCTTTCGCCAGTGGTCGCCGTGGCGGGTGGCGCAAACCGCGCTGGGCGGTGCCGCCGCCTTTTTGATTCTGGAGGCGGTGGGCGCCACGCTGCTGGTGCAGTACGGCTTTGTCAATGCGTTTTGGGCGATTTTGGCGACCGGGTTGATCATCTTTCTGGCGGGGCTGCCCATCAGCATTTACGCCGCCAAGTACGGTGTCGACATGGATTTGCTCACGCGCGGGGCGGGTTTTGGCTACATCGGCTCGACGCTGACTTCGCTGATTTATGCCTCGTTCACCTTCATTTTTTTCGCCCTTGAGGCCGCGGTCATGGCCTATGCGCTGGAGCTGGCGCTCGATATTCCGCCGCGCTGGGGTTATCTGATTTGTGCGCTGGTGGTGATCCCATTGGTCACGCACGGGGTGTCCACCATCAGCCGGTTGCAGGTCTGGACGCAGCCGCTGTGGCTGGTCATGTGGCTGCTGCCCTTCGCCTTTGTGCTGTGGCGCGAGCCCACCGCGTTCGCCGGTGTGATGCACTATATTGGTGA
>NZ_JAMPXE010000142.1 GCF_023701345.1 Rhodoferax sp.
CACATGACGTTGTCAAAAGGCAAGCCATACTTTGAGTTAAAAGCCAACGTCAGGGAGCCAAAAGGTTGCGTTTGTTGCGATACGTTCACCATTCAGGCCTGTGGGAGAGTAACCATCCTCCGGCAAAGCCGGAGGCTTTCAAATTGTGAGCCGCTCAAAGCGGCAAAACGGGGTCGCTAACGCGGCCCCAACTCTTGGTGCCACCGAAACGGTGGCCGCTTATCTCCACAGCCCAAGCTGTTCCAGTCTTTCGTCTTCTTTCTCTTGGTGCCGGATGTAACTCCGGATCACCTGCTCATCTCGCCCGACGGTCGATACAAAATACCCTCGTGCCCAGAAATGCTGGCCCACAAAGTTCCGCTTCTTCTCTCCATACACCCGCGCCAAATAAATGGCACTCTTGCCCTTGATGTAGCCCACCACCTGCGACACCGCATATTTCGGCGGGATCGAGATCATCATGTGAACGTGATCGACCATCAAGTGCCCTTCTTCAATCCGACTTTCCTTGTGCTGCGCCAGGGTCCGAAACACCTCGCCGAGGTGCTTGCGTAACTCCGCGTACAGCAGCTTTCTTCTGCCCTTGGGTATAAACACCACGTGGTACTTGCATTCCCATTTCGTGTGATTTAGGCTATCTGTCTTGTCCATCCAGTTTCTCCTTTCGTTTGCTTGGCGGCTCACGATTGGTAGTTTCTGCGATGGACACCTACGTAAATGTCAAACTCCTACTGCCACCCCGGCAAAGCCGGGGGATCTCCCATTTGATTAGAAAGAGAAACAACGACTATCCTTCGCTCAGCAGAAAGTATGCCGACAAGATTTGAATGCGGTGGTTGGGATTTCATACTGGTCGATCTCGACTCCGATCGTCCAGGTTTGCGCTCAAATAAAAGTAGGCAACGATTGAGAAACGAAAAATTGGACTGCCCGTAACCTGCCGTTGGTAGTTGTCTGCAACCACTGCATTTTGCAGCCTACATTTTGTGGTTTTGCGAAAATCTACGTAGTTGTGCCGCCCACAGCTATTGGAATGGCGTAAATACTAGGCCGCGAACTCTGGTGAGCTCGTTCAAAAACTGATGGTAGGCTGAATGTTGCCCTACCAAAACCCCATCGAGGGCAGGGATTATTTAAATCAAACGTTTGATTTAACTCGACTAAGATCGCTCCCATGACAAAAACGCCAACTTCTGCGCCGCAAACCACCAAAGCCCTGCGCAGCGACGGCGTCGAGGCACGCAACCGCCTGCTCTACGCCGCATTGGATTTGTTTGCAGATAAGGGGTTTTCCAAGACTTCCACACGCGAGATAGCACTGGCGGCTCAAGTCAATATTGCCTCTATCAGCTACTACTTTGGTGACAAGGCAGGCCTCTACAAGGCCGTGTTCACTGACCCCCGCGTCAATCCGACGGTTCCCCCCGAACATATAGACAACCCGAGCCAGCCGCTGCAAGTTTCTATCACCACCCTGATGCGTAGCTTTGTGGACCCCCTCAAACAAGGCCACCTAGCGCAGCAGTGCATGAAGCTGCACTTCCGCGAAATGCTGGAGCCCACTGGCATCTCACAGGCAGAGGTGGAGCGCAATATCAAGCCCACCCACGATGCACTGGCCACCGCGCTGTGTCGCCACCTCGGTGTAGCCCAGCCCGACGACGAAATCCACCGGCTCTCTTTGGCGATCAGTGGCATGGGCGTGATGTTGCAGATCAGCACCGATGTCACTAATGGCGTGCGCCCAGGGCTGATCGCATCCCACGCCGCGCTCGATGTGTATTGCGACCGACTGGTGGACTACGCCATGGCCCTGACCGCCGCCGAAGCCCAGCGCCGCGCACGCCCTGACACGCCCCCAACCGCGAAAACGAAAACCAAAGTCAGGCCTGCCGAAAAAAATTCAGTTCATTCACCGTCACTGTCACGACGTTCCAAACACCCAACAGCACCAACATGATGATGAAGATCCGACAACCCTTGCGCACATTCGCACCTCTGGCCGCCGCGCTGGCGCTGTCTGCCTGTTCAAGCTTCATGCCCCCAACCCAGGTCAGCATGGACGCCCCTGCACAATGGTATGCGCCCCTGCCCCACCAGGGCAGCGTGGGCTCACTGACCCAATGGTGGCAACAACAGGGCGATCCCGAGCTTGTGGAACTGATCGCCGCCGCGCAGGCAAGCAGTCCGTCCGTGTCACTTGCGCTGGCGCGTGTGGCGGCGTCGCGTGCGCAGCAGGCCGCAGCCCATTCCGCCTTGTTACCCAACGTGGGCGCCCAGGTGTCCGCCAGCCGGGCGGTAAGTCAGCCCGGCTTTCCGGTGACCAATACCCAGCAGGTCGGCCTGCAAGCGGCATGGGAAATTGATCTGGTCGGCGCCAACCGCGCGGTCAGTCGCGCCGCGCAGGCCAATGTCGAAGGTAGCCAGGCCCTGTGGCATGACGCCCGCGTGTCGGTGGCGGCCGAGGTGGCCAACCTGTACTACAGTCTGTCGACCTGCACCCAGCAACTGGCGCTGGCCCGACGCGACGCAGCATCGCGCCAGGAGACTGCACGGCTGACCGAGATCAACGCCAACGTCGGCTTTGTGGCCCCATCCGTGGGTGCTATGGCACGGGCCAGCGCGGCGGACGGCCGCGGCCGGGTGACCCAGCAAGCTGCCTTGTGTGAACTCGACACCAAGGCCCTGGTCGCCCTGACCGCCATTTCCGAACCAACGTTGAAGGAAAAACTTGCGCTATCCGTAGCAAAACCTGCGCAGGTAGCTGCTATTTCAATTGCAAGCGTGCCCGCCCAGACGATTGTCCAGCGCCCGGACGTTTTCAGCGCCGAGCGTGATGTCATGGTTGCAAGCGCCCAGGTCGGCGCGGCCAAGGCCCAGCGCCTGCCACGCCTGGGCTTGGCGGGTTCGATTGCCGGCACGCGCCTGAGCACCAACGGGGTCAACCAGGAAGGCATCACTTGGTCCTTCGGCCCGTTGGCAGTCAGCCTGCCAATCTTTGATGGTGGTCTGCGCGTGGCGGCGGTCACGTCGGCCGAGTCCAACTACCACGCGGTGGTGACCGTCTACCGCGCCAAGGTCCGCCAGGCCGTGCGCGAAGTGGAAGAGGCTTTGGTCAACCTGCACAGCACGGAAGCCCGCACTCAAGACGCCAAGGTCTCCACCCAGGGCTACGCCGAATCGCTGGCCGCCACCCAGGCGCGCTTTGGCCAAGGCCTGGCTAGCTTGGTGGAGTTGGAAGATGCCCGGCGCAACGCGCTGATCTCCGAGTCGGTCCTGCTAAATCTGACTCTTGAGCGCAACCGGGCGTGGGTGTCCCTTTACCGCGCACTGGGCGGCGGCTTTGAGCCCCAGGCGCAACTTAAACCGCTGTGAAGTGACCCACCCAGCCCCCAAAGTTATTCCCACATTTAATGACGCGACACCACCATGAACTTCCCATTCAATTCCCTTGCCCGCAAGCTCACCTTTAAACCACTCACTCTGGGTCTGGTTATTACCATCGCAGTGACCCTGGCTGCCCTGAACCTGTTTGCCACCCGAAGCCTGGCCGCCGATGCCGCCAAGCCCGCGGCCGCCGGCAAGCCTGCGCTGACCGTGGCCCTGGCCCAACCCAAGAGCAGCATGCTGACCATCAAGCTGTCCGCCAATGGGAGCGTGGCCGCCTGGCATGAAGCCAGCGTTGGCGCCGAAGTGAACGGACTGCGCGTGGCCGAGTTGCACGCCCAAGTGGGTGACCGCGTCAAGCGCGGCCAACTGCTGGCCAGCTTTGCCGCCGAAAGCGTGCATGCCGATGTGGCGCTGGCGCGCGCTGCCGTGGCCGAGGCCCAGGCCAATGCGGCGGAAGCCGCTGCCAACGCCGACCGCGCGCGCGCCGTGCAGGGCAGCGGTGCCATCAGCGCCCAACAGGTCAACCAGTATCTGACTCAGGAGCAGACTGGCAAGGCACGCGTCGAGTCAGCCAAGGCGCAACTCAATTTGCAACTGCTGCGCCTGAAAAACACCCAATTGCTGGCACCAGACAGTGGCGTCATCTCGACCCGTATGGTCACTGTGGGCTCGGTGGTGGGTGCTGGCACCGAAATGTTCAAACTGATACGCCAGGGCCGCCTGGAGTGGCGTGGCGAAGTCACCTCCGCCGAATTGGGCCGCATCACCACCGGCACCACCGTGTTGGTCACCGCCCCCAGCGGCGCGCAAATGAAGGGCAAGGTGCGCAGTCTGGCCCCCACAGTCGATGCCGCCACCCGTAATGGGCTGGTCTATGTGGACCTGCCAAGCGCGGCGCCCAGCGTTGCCGCCAACTTTAAGCCGGGCATGTATGCCCGTGGCGAGTTTGAGCTGGGCAGATCCGGTGGCTTGACCGTGCCACTAACCGCCGTGGTCGTGCGCGACGGCTTCAGCTACGTCGCGCGCGTCGGCGCCGACAGCCGCGTGGCCCAAGTCAAGGTGCAGACCGGTCGCATCGTGGACGACCAAATCGAAATTCAGAGCGGCGTCAAACCCGATGACAAGCTGGTGGTCAGTGGCGGCAGCTTTCTCGCCGAGGGGGACCTGGTCAAGGTAGTGGAAAGTCCTGCAGGCTCAGAAAAACCTGCGCAAGCTGCTAGCAAATAAGGATCAATTCCAATGAATTTCTCCGCCTGGTCCATTAAAAACCCCATCCCGGCAATCATGCTGTTTGTGCTGCTGACGCTGGCCGGGCTGATGTCCTTCAACGCCATGAAGGTGCAGCAGTTCCCTGACCTGGAGCTACCCACCGTCACCGTGTCGGCCAGCCTGCCGGGTGCCGCGCCGGCCCAATTGGAAACCGAAGTGGCCCGCAAGCTGGAGAACGCCATTGCGTCCCTGCAGGGGTTGAAGAACATCTACACCAATGTGCAGGACGGCAGCGTCACGGTGACTGCCGAGTTCCGCCTGGAAAAGCCCACCCAGGAAGCGGTAGACGATGTGCGCAGCGCGGTGCAACAGGTGCGCAGCGACCTTCCCGGCGATTTGCGCGACCCGGTGGTCAGCAAGATGAACCTGTCGGGTGCGCCCATCCTGGCCTTCGCCATCCACTCCGGGCAGATGGACGATGAAGCGCTGAGCTGGTTTGTGGACAACACCATCACGCGCGCCCTGCTGGGTGTGCGCGGGGTGGGCTCGGTGGTCCGAGTGGGCGGCGTGACCCGCGAGGTGCAGATTGCGCTGGACCCACTCAAGCTGCAAAGCCTGGGCGCCACCGCAGCCGACATTTCCCGCCAGCTCAAACAGGTGCAGACCGAGAGCGCCGGTGGCCGCGCCGACCTGGGTGGTTCCGAGCAGCCCATGCGCACCTTTGCCACCGTCGCCACGGTGGAAGAACTCGCGCGGCTGGAGCTGACCCTCTCCAACGGCAGGCGTTTGCGCCTGGACGAAGTCGCCAGTGTCAAAGACACGGTGGCCGAGCAACGCAGCTTTGCCACGCTGAACGGTAAAACGGTGGTGGGCTTCGAGATCACGCGCAGCAAGGGCGCCAGCGAGGTGGAAGTTGGCGCGGCCGTGCAAAAGGCGCTGGTCGATCTCAAAACCGCCCACCCCGATCTGGTGCTGACGCAGGCCTTTGACTTTGTGACCCCAGTGCAAGAGGAGTTCGATGCCTCCATGACCATGCTGTTTGAGGGCGCCGTGCTGGCGGTCATCGTGGTCTGGTTCTTCTTGCGCAACTGGCGCGCCACGTTTGTATCGGCGGTGGCCTTGCCGCTGTCGGCCATTCCGGCCTTCATCGGCATGAACTACATGGGCTTCACGACCAATATCGTGACGTTGCTGGCGCTGTCGCTGGTCATCGGTATCCTGGTGGACGACGCGATTGTGGAGGTGGAAAACATCGAGCGCCACCTGCGCATGGGCAAGACACCCTACCAGGCCGCCATGGAAGCGGCGGATGAGATCGGCCTGGCTGTGGTCGCCACCACCTTTGCGTTGATTGCCGTGTTCCTGCCCACAGCCTTCATGAGCGGCGTGGTTGGCAAGTTCTTCAAACAGTTTGGATGGACGGCAGTGTTCGCGATCTTTGCCTCACTGATGGTGGCGCGGCTGCTGACCCCGATGATGGCGGCCTACATCATGAAGCCGTCCACCCATGTGCACCAGGAGCCGGTGTGGATGCCGCTGTACCTGCGCATCACACGCTGGACGCTGCAGCACCGCTGGATCACCATGTTCTCGGCCATTGGCTTCTTCGTCGGCTCGCTATTTCTGGTGCCGCTGATTCCCAGTGGTTTCATCCCCCCGGACGACAACTCCCAGACCCAGGTCTACCTGGAACTGCCCCCGGGCACCACGTTGGCACAAACCCGTGCGGCGGCTGAGCAGGCACGCGCCCTGATTGGCAAGGTGCAACATGTGAACAGCGTTTACACCACGGCCGGTGGTGGCAGCGTGGGCACGGACCCCTTCATGGGTGGCGCCAGCACCGAGGTGCGCAAGGCCACGCTGACCGTTTTGCTGGCCGAGCGCGGCCAACGCCCGCGCAAGCAGGTGATTGAGAGTGACATGCGCACCGCGCTGTCCGAATTGCCGGGCGCACGCTTCAAGGTCGGCCTGGGCGGCTCGGGCGAGAAATACCAGCTTGCACTCAAGGGCGAAGACCCGGTGGCCCTGGCCCAGGCGGCAGCGGCTGTGGAGAAGGACCTGCGCAAGATCGGCGGCTTGGGCAATATTTCATCGAGTGCCAGCCTGACACGTGCCGAGGTGGTTATTCGCCCGGACTTTGCACGCGCTGCCGACCTGGGTGTGACCAGCGCCGCCATTGCCGAGACGCTGCGCATTGCCACCGTGGGCGATTACGAATCGGCTTTGCCCAAGCTCAATCTGAGCCAGCGCCAGGTCCCCATCGTCGTCAAGTTGGCCTCCGATGCCCGCCGGGACCTGGAGTTGCTGGGTCGCCTGATGGTGCCCGGCGTCAAGGGCCCGGTCATGCTAAGTCAAGTCGCCACGTTTGAAATGTCTAGCGGACCCGCCATGATCAGCCGCCTGAACCGGGTGCGCAACGTCAACTTCGAGGTGGAGTTGTCGGGCGTGCCGCTGGGCGAGGTGACGGATGCCGTAGCCAAACTGACCAGCATCCAGAATCTGCCAGCCGGCGTGCAGCAGTTGGAGATTGGTGACGCCGAAGTGCAGGCCGAGATGGTGGCCGGCTTTGGCATGGCGATGATGACGGGTGTGCTGTGTATTTACATCGTGCTGGTGCTGCTGTTCAAGGACTTCCTGCACCCGATCTCGATCCTGCCGTCCGTGATCCTGTCCTTCGGTGGCGCTTTTATTGGCTTGCTGGTCAGTGGGAAGATGCTGTCCATGCCTTCCTTCATCGGCCTGGTGATGCTGATTGGCGTATCAACCAAGAACTCCATCCTGCTGGTGGACTACGCCATCATGGCCCGCCGCGACCATGGCCTGAACCGCTTCGAGGCGCTGATTGATGCCTGCCACAAACGTTCACGTCCCATCATCATGACCACCATTGCCATGGTGGCGGGCATGCTGCCGCTGGTGCTGGGACTGGGCAACGCCGACAACAGCTTCCGCGCACCGATGGCGGCGGCGGTGATTGGCGGCCTGATTACGTCCACCATCCTGAGCCTGCTGGTGACGCCGAGCTTCTTCTCCATCGTCGATGACATCGAGCACTTCGTCGGGGTTGCCAAACGCAAGCTGCTGCGGCAAAAGGACAACACGGTGGTGGTGCCCGTTGCCGCCCCTAGTGCACCGTA
>NZ_JAMPXE010000143.1 GCF_023701345.1 Rhodoferax sp.
CGCTACCGCATATGGACCTTGAACCCTGTGGGGCGGACTTTAGTCCGCCATGGTCGAATAAATTCGACCCCACAACAAACCAAAACTCGGTGTTCATCGAAAGGAGCGCAGCGACGCGGCAATCCGGGAAGTCATGGATTGCCGCGCTTCGCTCAATGGGATGGACGCAGAGTCACAAACAAGCGGCGTCAACGGCCGCTTTTTTTCTGGAGAAATCATCATGACCCACCACGTCATCCTCGGCGCCGGTCCGGCCGGCGTCATTGCCGCCGAGACCATCCGCAAACAGGCCCCGCTGGACAGCATCACGATCATTGGCGATGAGCCCGAGCCGTCTTATTCGCGCATGGCCATTCCCTATCTGTTGATGGGCAACATCGACGAGGCAGGCACCTATCTGCGCAAAAATCCGACGCACTTTGACGACTTGAAGATCAAAGTGCGTGTGACGCATGTGCAGCATGTGCAGGCAGCCACCAAAACTGTTGTGCTTGACGGGGGTGAAAGCATCCGTTTTGACACCTTGCTGGTGGCTACTGGCTCGCGTCCCGTGACGCCACCCATCCCCGGCATCAAGTCTGAAGGGGTTCACCGCTGCTGGACACTGGCCGATGCGCGTGCCATTGCGGCGCTGGCCCAGCCCGGCGCCCGCGTGCTGCAACTTGGCGCCGGCTTTATCGGTTGCATCATCATGGAAGCGCTGGCCGCGCGCGGGGTGAAGTTGAGCGTGGTCGAAATGGGCGACCGCATGGTGCCGCGCATGATGGGGCCGACCGCCGGCGGCATGATCCGCGACTGGTGCGAGACCAAGGGTGTGGAAGTGTTTACTGGTACCAAGGTCGAGTCGATTGAGCCCGGTGCGCCGTTGACGGTCAAGCTCTCCAACGGCAAAACCATGCAGGCCGACCTGGTGATCAGCGCCGCCGGGGTTCGCCCTGCGATTGGTTATCTGGAAAACTCAGGACTGACCTGCCTGCTGGGCGTGCTGACCGACGAGCACCTGCAAACCAATGTGCCCGGCATTTATGCCGCCGGCGACTGCGCTGAGGCGCTGGACAAGGTCAGCGGCAAGATGATTGTCAGCGCCATCCAGCCCAATGCCGCCGAGCAGGCGCGCATTGCCGCCATGAACATGGTGGCTTTCTCGCGTGGTCAGCCATCCAGGGCCAAGCTCAAGGGCGTCACGCAAATCAACGTGTTGGACACCCTGGGGCTGATATCTGCGAGTTTTGGCGACTGGCAGGGGGTGCCTGGGGGTGAGCATGTCGAGCTGACCGACAAGGCCGCCGGGCGCCACCTGAGCCTGCAGTTCAAGGACGATGTGCTGGTGGGCTGCAACAGCGTGGGCTGGACCGAGCATGTCGGCGTGATGCGTGGTCTGGTCGAAGGCCAGATCAAATTGGGCGACTGGGCGAACACCTTGAAGCAGGACCCGACCCGCCTGATGGAAGTCTACCTGGCCGCAGCGCAAGGGCAAAGCGACTGGTCGGGTGCAGCGGATGCGCGCCGGCGCTAAAGTTTGTGGCATGAAGATCACCCTGAAACTGTTTGCCTCCTTGACAGACTATTTGCCATCCGAGGCCAAGTACACCAACCTGGTTGAGCTGGACGTTGCACCCGGGACCACCATTGGGCAATTGGTGGAACAACATTGTTTGCCTGAAAAACTGGTGCACCTGGTGCTGGTCAATGGCCATTACATCGCTCCCGAACTGCGCGCCACACGAACCCTTGCCGAGGGCGATGTGCTGGCCATCTGGCCGCCCATTGCCGGCGGCTGAGGCTCATCAACGCATGCAGGATTTTTACGCCGAGCGCTTCGAGCGTGAGATGGGTTGCACCGAGGCCGAATGGCTGATGTGGCTTCCCAGGGCCATTGGCGACCACCACTGGAAGCAGCAGGCGGGTGCTGCCGGCGTTCGTATTGGCGACGGGGCGCTGGGCTTGAAATGGCAGGCGGCGCAGCCCCGGGTGATTGGGCTCATCAGCATCCCGGTGCTCAAGGTTAGCTTTCGCTTTGCCGGGGTGGACGAACAGGCGCGTTATGCGTTCATGAAGCGTTTTGACTTGTACATGCAGCGCGGCGGTGGCTAGTCGCGCCAGGTAATGGCCGTTACCTCCAACAGATCAGCCGGATGAAGTGATAAAAAAAGTGACTGTCCTGATGCCAGCCAGGGTCAGCAGCAGCGAGCCAAAGAGGTGCACCGCCGCTGTGCCCAAACCCAGCAAATAGCGTTGTTGCCCCAACATGCCGACCACTTCGGCAGAATAACTGGAAAAAGTGGTGAGTGCGCCCAGAAACCCCGTGACGATGGCCAAACGCCAGGCCGGGTCGATATGCGGCAGGGCCTGAAACACGGCCACCGCCACCCCGACCAGGTAGCCGCCAATCAGGTTGGCTGCAAGCGTCCCCATTGGAATCAGCGCCCCGGGGTTAAGCCACAAGCCCAATCCCCAGCGGGCCAACGCGCCCAGGCAGGCGCCAATACAAATTGCCAGCACGGACAGCATGCGCAGAAATTTGGTTTATTTTTTGGCAGCCGTCGCGGCCTTGAAGGCGGCGTCGTTCACCGTCACGCCTTCGGCAGAAAACTGGGTCGCCTTGACATCGCCAATGCCCGGCACCCGGGAAATGAAGTCGTTCCAGTCCTTGAAGGCGGCCTTTTTGCGCTCAGTGAGGATTTTGCTGGAGGTGCCCGGACCGATGCCCTTGATACTGTCAAGTTCGGCCTCGGAGGCTTTGTTGATGTCGAGCGCGGCGTAACACGACAGTGCTGACAAAAAGGCGATCAGCGTGAGGAATTCCCTGAACATGGCAGTCTCCTTGATTGTGGTTCTGGATTAGCCTTGTTGTGCCAGCCACTGCACATACCTGGCAACTCCCGTTTGTACATCCGCAAAGTCATGATCGCAACCGGTGGCCCGCAGCGCGCTCAGGTCGGCCTGGGTATAGCACTGGTATTTGCCGCGCAGCGCATCGGGAAAAGGTATGTATTCAAGCAGGCCTTCGCTGACCAAAGCTTCCAGTGTCAGGGGCGCCTGGCCGTTGCTCTGGCGCAGCGCATTCACGACCGAACTGGCGACGTCGTTGAAAGGCTGGGAACGACCAGTGCCGAGGTTGAAAATGCCTGAAATTTCGGGGTGGTCAAAGAACCACAGGTTGACCGCGACGACGTCGTCAATAAAGACGAAGTCGCGCATCTGCGCGCCGGCTGCGTAGCCGCCGTAGTCGCCAAACAGCTTGACCTTGCCCTCGGCCTTGAACTGGTTGAACTGATGGAACGCCACGCTGGCCATGCGCCCCTTGTGCTGTTCGTGCGGGCCGTAGACATTGAAGTAGCGAAAGCCGGCCACCTGCCGCGTGAGTCCGGCCAGGGCGTTCTCAAACGCCGGACCACATTCGCGTCGCATGCGCTGGTCAAACAGCAATTTGGAGTAGCCATACACATTGAGCGGGTGCTCAAAGGCGGGCGCTTCACGGAACGTGTCAGAGCCGCCGTAGGTGGCGGCGCTGGAGGCGTAGAGCAGGCGGGCGCCCCGTTTCTGGCAGCTCTGGTACAACTGCACCGAGGTGGCATAGTTATTCTGCATCATGTACTTGCCGTTGCTTTCCATGGTGTCGCTGCAGGCGCCTTCGTGAAAAATGGCTTCCACCTTGCCGTAGGCGTCGGCTTCAAATGCGTTGTAGAAGACATCCGCATCCACGTAGTCGGCAATCTGCAGGTCTGCCAGGTTGCGAAACTTGTCGCCCTGGGTCAGGTCATCCACGGCAATGATGTCGCTCAAGCCCCGGTCGTTGAGGCCTCGGATGAGGTTGGAGCCAATAAAACCGGCAGCACCGGTGACAACGATTCGGGTCATGCAAATAACTCCTCATAAGAAACGGTGGCGGTCCCAAACTTGCCTACCACCAGGCCACCGGCCCGGTTTGCCCACGGCAAGGCCTCACGCAGGCTCATGCCTGCTGCCACCAGGGCGGCCAGGGTTGCGATGACGGTATCGCCAGCGCCGGTCACGTCAAACACTTCGCGCGCTTGCGCCTTGACATCCATGCGTCCCTGGGCATCAAACAGCGTCATGCCTTCCTCACTGCGCGTCAACAGCACCGCCTGCAGTCCGAGCTGCTGGCGCAGGTTTTGCACCTTGGCCTGCAAGTCAGGCTCGTCTTGCCAGCCGCCAATGACTTGCTGCAACTCAACCCGATTGGGTGTGATCACGGAGGCCTGTTGGTAACGCGAATAATCCGAACCCTTGGGATCGATCAGGATCGGTTTGCCGGCCTCGACGGCGCGTGCAATCATGTCGCTGACATGCGCCAGGCCGCCTTTGCCATAGTCTGAAAACAGCACGGCCTGATGGCTGGGCAGGAGATCCAGAAAGGTGGCGGTTTGTGAGGCCAGAACCTCGCTTTTTGGCGTGTTTTCAAAGTCAAGCCGCAACAATTGCTGCTGGCGGCCAATGACCCGCAGTTTGACCGTGGTCTTGAGTTGCGCATCGCGGCCAAAATAGGTCTGGATGCCGGTGCCGGCCACCAGCGACTCCAGCTTGTGACTGGCTTCGTCTTCGCCCACCACCGTGAGCAAGGAAGCCTGGGCGCCGAGGGTGACCACATTGAACGCCACATTCGCTGCGCCGCCGTTGCGCTCTTCTTCGCGCGTCACACGCACCACCGGGACCGGGGCCTCCGGGCTGATGCGGTCCACGGCACCGTACCAGTAGCGGTCCAGCATCACGTCGCCCACCACCAGCACGCGGGCTGCCGACATATTTTCTTTGGAAATGGTCATAACTCTTCTACCCGGCGAGCGGGATAACTGTCCCAGGTCTGGCAGCCAGGACATTGCCAGAAATGTTGGGTGGCCTCAAAGCCGCAGGCCGCACAGCGGTAACGCAGCAGGGGCTTGATGGCGTGGTCCAGTGCGCGTTGCACCTGCGGATGAAACTGTTCGTGTTCCAGCTTTTCACCTGCGATCCAGCGTGTGGCGGCCACCAGCGAAGGCTCTTTGTCCAGATGATGGGCATACCAGTCGCGGGCACTGGTTTGCTCTGCAGTATCTGCATTCGAAAGGGTGACAATGGCCTCCAGCACGTCCAGCGAGGCCTGTTCGGCATAGAGTTGTTGCAGCCTTGCCAGGGTGACTGCACCCTTGTCACTGCGCAGTGCCAGTTCGGCCAGGGGGTGGGCGATCAGGGGAATGGCGGCGGGAGCGCTGTCGAGCGCCTGCATCAGGGTGTCCCAGGCTTCGATATTCTGGCCCAGTTGTGCCTGCACTTGGGCCAGGTCAAGACGCGCCCGCGCCGCCTCCGGGGCTTTGCTGATGGCACGCTGCAGCAGTTCTTTAGCGGTTCCTGGCTGGCCTTGGGCCACCAGCGCGGCTGCCTGTTCGCACAGGTAATGCGCCAGCCGCGGCGTAAAACTGCCCTGGGCGGCATGTTCCAGTTTATCTGCCATCAGCGCAGCCTGTGGCCAGTCTCGGCTGCGTTCGTAGTTGGCCAGCAAAGCCAGGCGGGCCTGGGCTTCGAAGGCGGTGCCTTCGAGCTTGAGCAAGGCGGCTTCGGCGTGGTCCAGCAAGCCGGCCCTGAGGTAGTCCAAGGCCAGGGCATGTTGCGCCCGGTGTCGGTCGGCCTGGCTGATGTCGGCGCGCGACAGCAGGTGTTGATGGACGCGTACCGCGCGTTCGTACTCGCCGCGCCGGCGAAACAGATTGCCCAGGGCAAAGTGCAGTTCGGAGGTGTCAGGGTCGCTTTGCACCGCCTCAATGAAGGCATCAATGGCCTGGTCTTGCTGCTCATTGAGCAGAAAGTTGAGACCCTTGAAATAAGCTTTGGGGGCTTGGCGATTTTCCAGCCGGATTTGACGCAGATCCAGACGGGATGCCAGCCAACCCAGCACAAAGGCCAGCGGCAGGCCTAGCAAAACCCAACTCAGGTTAAATTCCATCGGCGTAAACAGGAGGAGTGGCTGGCACAGTCGGCTCGGTTGCGGTTTGGGAAGAAGCCGGCCCCTGTTGGGCGTGGCGATGTTTCCACCACCAGGGCGCCATGCCCAGAACACCCACCACCACACCAATGGTGAAGGCGCCAAGCACCACCAGCACCATCGGGGCGAGCCAGTAGTTGCCAAAGAAGAAGTGCACAGTCGTGACTTGCTGGTTGTTCAGCGCAAAGGCGAACAGGGTAAAGAAAATGGCGATCTTGACGATCCACCTTAGCAACCACAGGATGTGTTTCATCGACGATTCCCAGAGATTGGGAAGATTCTACCGTTTGAGCTGGCCGTTGCAGGCGGCTTGTGCGGCGGCATCAGACCATCGGCTACAGTTCAACCGTGCGTTGGTCAACTGCCAGGCGCAGGGCTTTGCCGGGCTTGAAATGGGGTACCTTTTTTTCAGGGATGGCAACACTTTCACCGCTGCGTGGGTTGCGTCCCATGCGTGGTGGGCGATAGTTCACGGAAAAACTGCCAAAGCCGCGGATTTCAATGCGATGACCGCGTGCCAGCGCATCATTCATGGCTTCCAGAATCGCCTTGACCGCAAACTCGGCATCGCGCTGGGTGATCTGGCCAAATCTGGCTGCAAGTTCTTCAACGAGGTCGGAGCGGGTCATAAAACCAATACCTTTGCGGGACAAACCTTTAGCTCTGTCCCCAACTGATTAGGAAGAAAAAAAACGACCGGATGCACCTAAGCAACCGGCCGTCCATTCAGTTCAGCAATAACGCTTTAGTTATTGTTGTCGAGCTTGGCGCGCAACAAGGCACCCAGGCTGGTGGTCCCGGCGTTTTCACGAGCGGACTGTTGGCTCAGCGAGGCCATGGCTTCGTTCTGGTCAGCGGCGTCCTTGGCCTTGATCGACAACTGGATGTTGCGGGTCTTGCGATCCACATTGACCACCACGGCATTGACTTCGTCGCCTTCCTTGAGCACGTTGCGGGCATCTTCCACGCGGTCGCGGGAGATTTCCGAAGCACGCAGGTAACCGATGATGTCGTCGCCCAGGTCGATCTCGGCGCCCTTGGCATCCACGGTCTTGACCTTGCCGGTGACCACGGAACCCTTGTCGTTGATCGACGAGAAGGTGGTGAACGGGTCGGAGTCGAGCTGTTTGATACCCAGAGAAATGCGTTCACGGTCGACGTCAACGGCCAACACCAGCGCTTCCACTTCCTGGCCCTTTTTGTATTCGCGCACGGCAGCTTCGCCGGGCTCGTTCCAGGACAGGTCAGACAGGTGCACCAGGCCGTCGATACCGGCAGCCAGACCGACGAACACGCCGAAGTCGGTGATGGATTTGATCGGGCCCTTGACGCGGTCGCCGCGCTTGGTGTTCTGTGCGAACTCTTGCCATGGGTTGGCCTTGCACTGCTTCATGCCCAGGCTGATGCGGCGCTTGTCTTCGTCGATTTCCAGAACCATGACTTCGACTTCGTCGCCCAAGGCAACGATCTTGCTCGGTGCCACATTCTTGTTGGTCCAGTCCATCTCGGACACGTGCACCAGGCCTTCGATGCCGGGTTCCAGTTCCACGAATGCGCCGTAGTCGGCGATGTTGGTGATCTTGCCGAACATGCGGGTGCCTTGCGGGTAGCGGCGGTTCACGCCCATCCAAGGATCGTCGCCCATTTGTTTCAGACCCAACGAGACACGGTTTTTCTCGGTGTCGAACTTCAGGATCTTGGCGGTGATTTCCTGGCCAGCGGTCACCAC